>CAMAVD010000107.1 GCA_945861575.1 Akkermansia muciniphila | reverse complement strand
GGAAACCATCTTCGCCCAGGGTCTGCACCTTCCCATAGGTTTCGAATTGGCTCCCGAAGGGGTCTATCTCTCACAGGAACCGAACCTGTGCCTGCTCGTGGATGAGAATCACGACGATCACGCCGATCGCATGGAGATCCTCATGCACGGCTTCGACACCCACGATACCCATCACGCCATCTCGGCTTATTGCGCCGATGCTTCTGGAGCTTTTTATCTCCTCGAAGGTCGTTTTCTTCATAGTCAGGTTGAGACACCGTATGGGCCGCGTCGGGTGAACGACGGGGGAGCCTGGCGTTTTGACCCCAAGAACTTTCGGCTCGAGCGGTATAGTCAGCTGGACATTAATAATCCCTGGGGTTTCTCCTTCGATTACTGGGAGCAGGCCTATCTCTCCGATGCCTCCAGCGGCGAGAACTACTGGGGGCTTCCCGTTTCTGCCAAGATGCCCTATGGCGTTGAGATCGACAAGGTCGGCACCTTCGTTCCCAAGCGATCCCGCCCCACCTCCGGTGCTGAGTTCGTTTCTTCAAGGCATTTTCCGGACGATCGACAGGGCCAGTTCATGAGCTGCAACAGCATTGGCTTTCTCGGCATCAACTTCAGCTCTGTGGCCGAGGAGGGATCTGGGTTCACGGGCAAACTGGCGGGAGATCTTCTTTCGTCGAGCGATCCGAACTTTCGCCCCGTTGATTTGGAGTTCGCCCCGGATGGATCCCTATACTTCATCGATTGGCACAATGCACTCATCGGGCATATGCAGCACAATGCGCGAGACCCCAACCGCGATCATGATCACGGGCGTGTCTACCGCATCACCTATCCTGAGCGCGCTTTGGTGAAGCCGGCGAAAGTGGCTGGGGCCTCGCTCCCGGAGTTGCTGGAGAATCTCAAGCTGCGAGAGTATCGAACGCGCTATCGAACTCGGCGCGAGCTCCGGGCATTGCCCCCAGGCATGGTGATCCCAGCCGTGAAGGCTTGGGCTGCCAAGCTCGACAAGGCCGACCCTCTCTATGAGCATCATCTCTGTGAAGCGCTCTGGGCAACCTGGGCGCAGAATAAGCCGGATGTGGGTCTGCTTAAGCGCTGTCTCGCCTCGCAATCCCATCAAGCGCGCGCCGCCGCGGTGAGCGTGCTTCGCTATGCAGCCCATCAGATTCCGGAGGCCAACAGTCTGTTCCTTCAGGCGGCACGAGACGGACATGGGCGCGTCCGTCTCGAGGCGATTGTCGCCGCCTCCTGGCTCGACAACGCCGAGGGTGCGCGCATCGTTCTGGAAGCCCTGAAACTTCCTCTCGACCGTTGGATGGGAACCGTGACACGCCAGATCCTAGAGACGACCCTGAAGGACGATCTTGGCGCCTTGCAGAAGGCGGGCGATCCCGCCGTGACGGAGAACTCAAATGCGCGTGAGTATCTGGCAGGCCGCTTCAAGATCGCCGCTGCCGTCCCGTCCGCAGAGGCGCGGTTTTACGGTCCCACCCGCACGTTGAGCGCCGACGACATGAAGGTCTACCTGGCTGGCAAAGAGGTGTTTTCTCGAGATGCCCATTGCAGCACCTGTCATCAAGCCAATGGCGAAGGGCTTCCCAATGTCTATCCCAGCCTCGCCAAGAGCCCGTGGCTGGACATCGATGATCGGCTCATCAAGATTACTCTCAAAGGTCTTTGGGGGCCCATGGAGGTACACGGGCAGAAGTTCGATCCGAGCCGGGGCGTGCCACCCATGATGGGGTTTGGAGGGCTTTTGAACGATGCGGAACTGGCTGCTGCGTTGAGTTATGTGCGGCAATCCTTTGGCAACGACGGCCCTTTCATTCGTCCTGAGAAAGTGGCCGAGATACGGGCTCAAACCAAGGACAGGGTCGACTTCTACATGGTGGAGGAGATCATGCAGGAGCATCCGATCCCGGGTTGGGAGGCGTGGGGCAAGATGGCGAAGCCCACCGTGCCTAAGTTCGAGTAGCTTGCATGAGCCGGATTTTGAGTCCTTGGAGGCTCGCTTCCGGACAATCCTCCAAGCATCTCATCCACGTGGTCGGGTAGGTGGGGAGAGTTGAGCTATGCTCGAGGGCCTGCTAGTCGACGACCGTGGGGGTGATGAAGATCACCAACTCGGTCTTGCGCTGGTTCTTATAGGTGCCGGTCATCAGCTTGCCGATTAAAGGGATGTCGCCGAGGAAGGGCACCTTCCGGATCGTGCTGTAACGTTCGTCTTGGATGAGCCCGCCAATCACCACGGTGGTGCCGGACTTCAACCGAACCAGCGAGGAGGTTTGCTTCGTATCCATCTCGGGAGCGGTGGTGTTGCCGTCCTTGCTCTTGGCGGTCTGCACCAGACGTGTGATGATGGGAGAGACATCCATGCTGATGAACCCATCCTCCGAAATCTGCGGCGTAATTGAAAGGATCGTGCCGACAGTGACAATGCGGACTTCGGTCGCTGTTTGAATGAGTGCTGGCCCCGTCGATGTCGTGGTTTCCACCGTCTGACTGAAGAAGGGTTTATCAAGGCCTACCTTGATCATAGCAGATTGGTTGTTGAGCGTTCGGATGCGGGGTTGTGATACCACGCGCAAGGTCCCCATTTCTTTGAGGGCGTCAACCACAGCCCGCGCCTCCTTGTTTCCCATCGCCAGGGAGAGAGCCGGGGCACCGGGTGCGTTGCCACCCATCGGGCTGTCCACGATATTGCGAGAGGACGCAATCGCAGACACGCTTCCGCCTGAAGCCATGTAGTAGTTTCCAACTTTGCCCATCACATTCTGCCAGTCCACGCCGAGATGATATTCATCATTCAGCACCACCTCGTAGATGCGGGCTTCGATATCTACCTGACGATGCATGGTCTGCCGCACCCCGCTAAGATACTGACGGATCCGGTCCAGGCTTGGCCTCTGGTCGGTGACAAAAATCTGTCCGGCCGTTCGGTTGATCACGAACTTGCCTTTCTCGGTGATGAGTCCCTTCATCTGATCATCCAGCTCTTCCCAGAATTTAACCGTGTCGCTTTGGCTGATCGAAATCCCCACTCCATCGCCCCCGGAAGAGCCGCCGCTGGAGGAGCCTCCGCCCGAAGACCCTCCTGAGGAGGATCCGCCCGAAGAGGACCCGCCTGACGATCCTGAGGCGATGTTGGCCGAGCTGTTCCCGTTGCCACTGCGCACCATGCGCAGGTAGTCGAGAGTGAACATCTCGCTGGCGCTCCCCTTGACGCGGATGAGTCCACGATCGTATTCGGCGTAGTAACCGAACACCTCCAGGAGGGCATCCATTGCCTTCTCCAGGGCGAGGTTCTTAAAGTCTACTGTCACTGTGCCGGTGACATCCGGATCAGGTAGAATGTTGAGCTCGAAGGTTCTTGCGAAGAGAGCCAGTGCGTCCTTGATGTCCAGACCCTTGGCGCTGAACGAATAGGCTTTGTCTCCACCGGGAACGCCGGCGGCCTGGGCCTGGGCGTCCTTGGGACGGAGACTGGAGTGTGCGGGATCGGGAAACGGAGCGGTGGGAGGCGAGGTCTTGGGCTCGGCCTTTTGGCTAAACTCCCCATCCATGCGGGCTGGCGGACGCTCGGTTACCGCTGGTTTGTCGGAGGGTTTCTCCTTGGGCTGCGGACTTTTGCAGCCGGAA
This sequence comes from Akkermansia muciniphila, assembly GCA_945861575.1. Classification (GTDB taxonomy): domain Bacteria; phylum Verrucomicrobiota; class Verrucomicrobiia; order Limisphaerales; family UBA11320; genus UBA11320. The sequence goes on along the minus strand of CAMAVD010000107.1, from coordinate 12,876 downwards.
GTGGTCAGTGTCAACACGGCGGCCACCAGGGCTGTCGTGCGGCATCCGGTCCAGGCGGCGTAGAGGGGTGTCTTCTTCATGATGTAATCGCTTTAAGAAGGGAGCTTGGACTAGGGCTTCGGCTTTTGTGTGGGGGTGGGCGATTCATCCGAGGAGGGCGCTTTTACAGGAAGAGCGAAGTCCATACGAAGGGTCTTCTTCTCACCGTAGCCTTGAACCTGCACTTCGACTGCTGTGATCGCGAGAATTTCGTAGCCGGACACCGAATCTCCCAGGCCAACCAACTGGCGGTTGATGACTGCCAACCCTGCCGTGCCCTGCATGCTGATGGCCTGCAGATCCAAAGAGGGCGGTCCTTGGGCCTCAGGGTTGGCTACCGATCCGTCCGAGGGTTCAGAGCGGACTGGATAGAGGAACGGGTCGCGCTTGATTTCGGATTCAGCCGTCGCCTGGCGCCAGGTCGTCAGGCTGCCGTTGAGGCGCACCTTGTTAGTGGAGGTGAGCAACACGTTATACAGAGTCGTTGCGTCCTCAGCCGCGGGATCCACTGCCCCCTCTGCTGACTCCCGTGCGTTGGCCGTCAGGCCTCCCCCGAGGGAGGACCGAAAATTCCAGCCGACCGCTGCGATCGCCACGACGATGAGCGCGGCCATGACCCACTTATTTTCCAGAATCTTTGTCATGAGGCTCTCGAACCCAAAATTGAAGTTCCAGTTGAGCTGAACCGCTGCCCGCCTTCTCACTGGCCGCAGATAACCCTGAGACCTCCACCTTATTCGTGAGTTGTTCCAGCTTCTCCAACAGCGACACCATTCTGGGGTAAAGGCCACCGTCGACCGGAGAGCGGGTCGGCAGAGGTTGGAGCCTCAGGACGGTCGAGAGCACCTTCACTCGGGGTACCACCGGGGTGCGGTCGCTGCTTAAAGCCGCGCCTACTTCCGAGAGGAGGCCACATTGCTTGGCGATCTTTCCGATCTCGGTAAGAAGAGGAATTACTTCGTCCTTGCCGTTGAGTAGGTAACGTTCGGCCACGGCAACCTGACTGCTGAGGACAATCGGATCCAAACCTTCCTGGTGCGCGGCTTGAGCCGCCTCGGCTTCTGTCTGGTTAAGAGCCTCCCGTGCGGAGACCACTCGTCGCTCGAAGGTTTGGGGCAACCGAGCCAGGATCACCCACGCGACTAGGGTGGCGGAGGTCAAGCCGATCGCCCAGAGCGTGGGGAGAGAAAGGAAAATGCGCTCACAGCGCTCGCCAAAACTACGTGCTGCCCGCGCTGTTCGCGGACGCACGGGAGAGGGTGTTGCCGGTTTGGCCGGCGCGCTTCCCGTTCCAGCCTTGGCGGAGAGCACCCTCGCGACCGGCACTGCTACGGGAGTGGGGCCAGTGGTGAATGCTGGCTCAGGGTTGGACGTTGTTGCCGGGGGACGAGAGCTCCCGACCGTTGACACACGGACGGGCATGGGCGTTTTCTCAGGTGACGGATCAGCCATCATTGGATGAGCGCTTCCATGAAGAAGGGTTTTTCGGTGGGATCTTCGATACTTCCCTGGGGGATTTTTCGGATTTCTTGACCGCCTTCCTGCAAGAGTGCGGTGCGGCTGCTGGCCACTGTTCGAGCCTTAAATGGGCCTGACTCCAGCTGTCGCTCCAGATCCCCCAGTAGTTTGAGATGCTCCTCTGCAGGGTCTCGAACCCGTCCCTCGATACGCAGAGCCCAAGAGTTCGAGACCTGGTTGAACTCCAGACGCTGTAAACGAAAAGCGTCTGGGAGGGTGGCTCCGAGATAGCGACAGAAGAGCCCAACCACCTGGGGATCCTCGGCTGTGCCGACGGCGGCCACCATGGCTCGACGCTCTATCATATCGTTCCAGAGCCGAACGGTCTGCTCATTTTCATTGCGGATCTGCTCGGCTTGAGTTTGCAGACCCTGAAGCTCCTGGTCCCTGAGATTGGCTTTATGGTTCACGTATCCCCAGAAACCCAACGACAGCACCAGAGAAGCTGCCACCAGCGAACCGACGATACGCCGCTCACGAAGATCCTCTCCCGTGATCTGCGCCAGTAGGCTTCCGGGAGAGCGATGTGTGAGCGTGGCGGCTTCTCGGGCGATTCGGTGAGGGTCGTCCGAGAGATCTGACGTTTCTCCAAGGGTAACGCCGTCGGGCAGTCGGACCTCCGACAGGATCTGGCGGGCCTTTTCTCCTAGCACCCAGATCTTATTGAGAGTGGTGTCGAACTGTTGCTGACAAAAGAGACGTGTGCGGTTGAGTTCCTGCTCCAGTCGATCCGATTCCTTTGGAGCTGCCTTGGCCACTCTGAGCTGAACCGCAGGCTTGGCTGGGTCGGGTGGCTGAGCCGCAGTGGTAACCAGGCTTACCGAACGAGCGAAGAGGAGGTGCCCTTTGCTGTTTCCTGCCACCAGGCAGAGCCCACCTCCAAGATCGGTGGTGATGAGCGAGGGGCGATCCGTTTCGACAGGTAGCCGGGTCAGGCATCTGGCCAGGACCATGGCGGATGAAAAAATTCCCGACAGGCGAAGATTCTCGTTGTCGAAGACGTCACGTATCTCGAGTACCCAAGGGCGAGGGAGGAGACTGAGAAGAAAGCGCTGAGTTCCTTTGACCGGGATCGACTGGTGAATCCCCCAGACCGCTTCGACCTCCTCGAAAAACTCGCTCTGCGCCACTTGACGCTCGATGAGTCGACGCACGGTGGTAACCCGTGCCATGGGAGCTTCCTGAAGATGGTATATCAGCTTGCGATGCTCGATCACCATGACAGCATCGCGACCCTTGAACTGGGTTCCCGCGATGGCGGCAGGAATCGCCGCCACCAGATCCTCCACCGACTCAACAGGGGCAGGACTCTCCCAGTGTGCCTTTAGCTCGCGCCCATCGATCCACGAGGCTGTTAGGGCTCCGTTTAGCCACTCTACGACTAGTACATTGCGGCTCATCTTTAAGGATGCTCGCCGTCGATGGGAGATTCTTGCAGAGGCAAGATTTTCCTTGCGACTTCGCGCTTTCCATTGCTTAGCAACTGAGGTGCCAAGGATGGAGTGGGATGTTTTTGATGACTCGAAGGCCGTCGGGCTCAGACCGGCGCCTCCCTGCTACTGGGGAACCTGGTTGACGCTGAGGCCGAGGATTTGCGCGGTGGAAAGCGCTTTGCTGAAGAGAAGAACCTCGTCGAGTCTTCCTGCGAAGTGGTTTCCGCTGACGTCGAAGACGCTGCCGCCGCCGACGCGAAAAGCCGTTGCGGTGGAGCCGTAGTTCCCTCCTGGCGGGGGAGAGCCACCGGTTCGAACGACCGCCCCGTCCACGAACAGGCGGAGTTGAGATCCATCGCCAGTGACGGCGACGTGATGCCACGCATTGGTCGAGTGCGGATAGACAGAGGAGATGCTTCCCGCGCTGCCGGTAACCACAGCCAGCGTATTGCCTGCACTCATACCGAATTGCACCAGGCCGTTCTGTCCGCAGAAGGACACGGTATTGCTCGGGTTGTCGGCGAGATTGATCCAGCAGGCGAGGGTGAATTCGCTGAGAGCATTCATCAGGCTCTGTCGGGTATCCAGAAAGTCATCCAAGCCGTCGAATGAAAGACCTAGATTGTTGGTAGCGAAGCCAGAATGTAGCGGGGCGATGGGGCCTAGTGAGACGGTGCCAACTCCATTTGTTAGGCTGACGTTTGCAGAGTCGCCTAGACGTCCGTAGTTGGTTGCGACCGACGGACTCATCCCAACCTCGAAGCGCCACCAGCCCAGGGGTTCGTAGGGCGAGGAGAGATCGAAGCTGGCCTCCTCTCGGACGACGTGACGCACTGCGATCACAGTGTTGGTGAGGGGATAGAGATCTAGAGTCGTGCCGACTAGAAATAGGCGTTGGGCTGTTTCTGTCACAGGAGCTGGGGTAGATCCTCCGACGGAATAGGCGAGTCGACGGAAGGTGAGGGTGCGAAACAAGGGGCGCACGTCGAGTTGGGTCACATGAAGCGCGTCGCCCCGGCCTGCCCATGCAGGACTCACGCTGGCGAGAGGCGAGTTCCCTGTCCCATCGGGAACCCAGTCCCAGAGGCTGTCGAAGAGCCCGGATGGAAGGATGCCGCTGGTGAAGGGGAGGGGCAGGTTACGGACGCTGCTGCTGGCGATCAGGAGGCGTGTGTTGAGGCCTGGAGCGGACCCGGAGAGAGGGTCCAGTCCCAACGCCGGCTGAGTGAAGGGCAGGATGGGGAGTCCGGTCGCAGGTTGGAACGTGGGATCCACAAGAAATACCCGACGTGTGTTCAGGCTGATTGGAAACTGAGGAAATACTTGGCGAACGCTGGTGAGGTCCATTCCTAGCTCCCCTGCCGCTGCGCGGTCCCAGGTGTTTGGCCCTGGGATGGTTTGGGTGTGGCGGGTATAGGCTTCGATTCCTTGGGCGATTCGCTTCACCATGACGTCCTCCCCTTGGGCTTTTGCGAACACCTGGTTCTTGTACATCGAGGGAGCGATCACCGTCGCGGTCGCTACCATTGCGCCCAGGACGACGAGCACCCAGAGCATGCTCAGACCTTGCTCTCGAGTTCGGGAGGATCGAACGAAGGTTCGCATCGGCCGGCTAGGCAGACCTGCCTGACAAGTTTACTGAGCCCTCCACCGGGGAGGGTTCCCTTCATAGATGAAGTTCACATCAGAACCCAAGACATGGGTGAGGTTAAGTTCATCGGGATTTGCGGGCACGCTGACGTAAGGGGTGTCGTGGCGATACAGCCTGACCGTGGTTCCCCTGAGGTAGAAGCCATCCACCGCATTGGTCACGTCGAACGGGAAGGTCCCTGCGAGATTGAATTTTCCAAAGGGGACGTTGGTAGGGAAGTTGTAGTTGCTGATGGTGACTCGGAAGAATTCATCCCCCAGATTGACTCGTTGGATATGGAGATGCTCGGCCTGCCCGGTCCAGGCGGCCGGCCAGCCGGTGGGGGGCGCTTTGGTGAAGGGATTCAACGTCCAGTTCCAGACAGTGTCGAAGCGGGTGCGATTTGCCGCTGTGTTGCCCGGCTTGCCGCCGGCCACCGGCAGCGCCAGACCGCGCTTGGTGCAGCTGATGAGCATCACCCGAGCATTGGTGGGAGCGATGGCTCCGCCTGAGGTTGCAGTGAACACCGGGTCCGTGCCTGTGGAAGGTGTGAAGCCCGGATAAATCATCAGGATGCGTCGGCTGGTGATCGGATTGCTCGGATCAGCGAAACTCACATCATTGAGGTTCATTCCTGTGGCGGTGGCCACGCTGGCAGCCCAGGTGCCTCCGCCCGGGATGCTCTGGGTAGTCCGGACATGCCGACGAAGGCCGTCTGCCAGGGCTTCCAGATTCTTGCCCTCCTTCACATTGATGGTATCGAGCACCTTGCGCAGAAGATTGGGGCCCACAACGCTCATCATGATGCTGATGATGGCGAGCACGCCAATCATCTCGATGAGCGAGAAGCCTCTCGTCTCCGGACACGGGATGGTTTGAGGATCGTCAAGCATGTTAGCGGGCAGGCCATCACGCCATCGTGACGCGCATGACCTCTGAGATAGTCGTCAGTCCGCGCAGAGCCTTGAGCACGCCGTCGTGCATCATGGGGCGAAAACCTGCATGCTCCTGGGCGCATTCCCGGAGTTGGTTCGAATCCACCCCTTCCGTAATGAGAGCCTGGCAGTTTTCCTCGGGTGCAAAGAGTTCATAGACACCAACTCGGCCTGCGTAGCCCAGTTGGCATGCGGGGCAACCCTTGGCTTCCCAGAGCGTTGGAGGGAGATCGGGGGGGGGCGTGAACTGGATCTTTTGCAGGATTTTCTCAGGGTTCGGCACGGGGACGCGGCACTGGGTGCAGAGTTTTCGAACCAAACGTTGCCCTACCACTCCAGCGAGGGTGGGGGCCAATAAATAGCCTTCTGCTCCCAGATCGATCAGTCGCGGCACTGAGCCCGGCGCATCGTTGGTATGTAGGGTTGAAAAGACCAGATGTCCGGTGAGGGCGGCCCGTACCATGAGCTGGGCGGTCTCAGCATCCCGCGTTTCACCGATGAGAATCACGTCTGGATCCTGTCGCAAGAGGGTGCGCAACCCTTCCGCAAAGGTCAGGCCCACCGCCTCGACGATCTGGGTCTGTCTCACGAGTGGGAGTTGGTACTCCACGGGATCTTCCAGGGTGAACACACTTTTCTCTGACGCGTTGATCTGGCTAAGGGCGGTGTAGAGGGTGGTGGTCTTGCCGCTGCCGGTGGGGCCAGTGACCAGAATGATGCCGTGCGGTCTTAGGAGTAGCTCCCGGAATTGAGCCTCCATCTCGGGCAGCATTCCGAGTCGGTCGAAATCGAGCTTGATGTTGGCCTTGTCCAGCAGACGCATCACAATGCTCTCTCCGAAGGAGGTGGGGAGGCTTGAGAGGCGTAGGCCTAACTCGCGGCCGGCAGCGGTCACCGTGCAGCGTCCACCTTGGGGACGTCGGGTGTCCGCAATATCCATCTTGCCCAAGATCTTGAAGCGTGCTGTGAGTGCAGGCTGGAGCTCCTTGGGCATCAGGTAGCCTGGCTGGAGGATGCCGTCCTTGCGCCAGCGAACGCGCAGGTATTTTTCCTCGGGCTGTATGTGGATGTCACTGGCGCCCATCACGGCGGCCTCGTTGATAATCCGGTCTGCCAACCGGATCATCGGCGCATCGCTCTCCGTCGCGTTGGCCAGCGTCTCGGTGCCCATCTGGAGCAGCTCATCCACCAGTGTGTCTAGCCGCTCGCCCTTGGCGTAGTGATGGTCGATGGCCTGCAGGGTCTGTCCTTCGCCGGCGGCGACCAGTTCGACCCGCATTTGTGTTGCCTGTTCCAACGCGTCGAACGCAAGGACATTGAGCGGATCGGAGATGGCCACTCGCAGAACGCCTTGATCTATGGAGAGGGGAATCGCGCAGAAGCGTTTCGCGATCAGCTCCGGTACCAGTTGGATCACCTCCGACGGAATCTGGGCCTTGGCCAGATCGACGATCTCGCCTTGGGTTTTTGAGGCCAGGAACTCCGCCATGACCTGCTCGCTGACGAAGCCCAGCTGCACCACCACTTCTCCCAACATTCCGCCCTTGCGTTTCTGCTCACGTAACGCGAGATCGAGCTGGGTTTGATTGATGTGGCCTTGATCCAGGAGCCAGTCGCCTAGGCGGGGTGCTGTTGATGAGGACATGTGGGAATGCTTGGGTGTCGTTTCGCAGTGGCTATCGAAGAGCTCCTCTCCTCAACGGGAAGGGCCGCGCCGGATCTAGTCCGGCGCGGCTTTCGAACATTGTTTGGTGATCCTCGCCAGGGGGCTTGGAGACCATGGGAGATCTTCTTTCTTACTGATGTCCCAAGTAGAGATAGACCGTGGTCGTTCCGCCTGCGACAGCGCTGTAGATGCAGCGGCCGACCCGGTCCGCTGCAGCGCCCGTGTTGATCGCATTGTCGATAATCGAGTTGAGCAGAATGGCATCTGCGAATGACACCTGCGGGATCATGAGGCTTACGACGGTTTGTCCTGCTGTGAAGTCAGAGGTGGCCGTGTTGCTGTCCAGGTCGAAATTGTTGCCGCCAGCGCCTGCCGTTGGATTTGGTGTGCCCGCCACCAAGGCGGTGAGGACGCGAACGTGGGGCCGTGTGGTGAGCGCACCTGTGGTCGCCGTGCTCCCGATAGGGGTGCTTACCAATTTGTCCAGGAGGCCCGCAGCAACCAAGTCGGCGTCGAAACGGCCAGTGGCGGTGGCGGTGTTCGCCGCGCCGGTCCCTGCGCGGAGCGGGAAGGAATTGCTTCGCGAGTAGTAGTCTGTGACCGCAGTTTTTAATGTGTTAAACACAAGCGCCGTGCCGCTGACCTTGCTGCGTGCGATCGCAGTCTGCACCTTGGGAACGAGCACGGCTGCCAGGATGCTGATGATGGCGATGACGCCAATCATTTCGATTAGGGTGAACGCGCTTCGGCGGTTCTTCTGTAGGATTTTCATCGTTCTGTTCAGTCTTCGGACCCGTGCGATGGATGCGGATTGCGACCTCACTTGCTGACGAACCTCCCCAACGCCGGTCCTGTTTCCTGCAAGGCAACTGCCTATTCCAACTCTGACATCGGCAAGGGGCCTAGAATACTTAATAGAACAATTGGGAAGGGATGAAGGGCGACTTAAAGAAAAAAATGTTCGGGCAACAGTCGCCAAGGAGGTATGCAGAGTAGGGGATACTCCGCAGAAACGAACTGTCACCCGAACAAAACTTTCAAAAGAGCATATCTGGATGCTTCGGTTGTGCTGGCACAGAAAGCGCGAGCATTTCTACAACGAGCAACCAACTGTTATTACAGATGCCGTGTTGGCTTAACGATTTCAATAGAAAAGTTTCAAGGTGTGCGGACTGCGGAGTCAGAGTCGGCCGCCCCCCTCTCAGCACGAAGTGCACTTGAGCAGCAAAGGCCTCTCGCACGAGAGCCACCCCTATTTCTTCCCCTTCCAACACAGAGCCGAAGGCCCCGCGTAGGCAGTGTTAGCTTGAGAATGGGCTGGTTTTAAAGCGTCGGACGGAGTTTCCCCAAAATTCGGCAGCCGAATTTTGATTCTAGCAGGCCGACGCCCAGAAAACCCTGGAACCAGGTAATAGCCCTGGTGGGCACCTGCAGAACGATAGTCTAAGTCCGACGGCCTAGTGGTTGAAGAGAAACTCTTTGCTGCTCATCAGTGCCCAGAGGATGTCCTCGTAGGCCTCTCTTCGGCGAACGTTCCGCTCCGGAGCATCTTTCGCTGTTTCAGCCCGCTTGCTGAGGTGCTGAGTTGCGGCGGCCACCTCGTCGCTCTTCGGACTCCTGGAGTAAACCGCGTAGTAGAGGCTTTCGATCAAGGAATTGTCAGGGGTCTTGGTGTCCGTCGCCATCCGAGCAGCACGGCCTGTGTCAGAGGAGAGCTTGGCCTGGATGTCCTTTGAGTTCAATAGGTGAAGGCTCTGCGCCAAACTGGCATCCTGCGAACGTTCGCACTCGCAGGAGGTGGCCCCTTCTGGGCGACCAAAAACGGTTAGGAAATAGGAGGCGGCATTGTAGCTGTTGTCTGGCAGTTGCACCGCTCGGGTGCCTTCCTGCGTTGAGGCAAAGGCGGTCTGCGAGCCTGTGACGCCGTTGATGGCATCGAGCAAGATTTCAGCGGTTAGGCGTTTAGGGTAGTAACGGGAGTAGAACTGACGGTCTTGAGCGTTGTGCTCGTTCGGAACGGCGCTGAGCTGATAGGTGGAGGAAACGCAAATGCTTCGAACGAGCTTCTTGAGATCAAATCCGGTTTCAATGAAGTTTCTGGCCAGCGCGGTGAAGAGTTCAGGATTAGAAGCTGGGTTCGTGTCACGCACATCGTCCTCGGGCTCCACCAAGGCGCGATTGAAGAAATGCTTCCAGTAGCGGTTGACCAAGGCCTTCGCAAGGAATGGGTTGTCCTTCGCACCGAGCCACTCAGCCAAGGCTTGGCGGGGATCGTCGTCAGGGCTCAGTTCGGGCGCTTTTGCCCCGAGTGCGGCTGGTTTCACCTTTTGATTGGTCTTCTTGCTGACGGTCGTAGCAAGGCCGCGCTTGTGGTAGATCGACTCGTCCCCTGGCTGTTCACCGCCTTTGCGACCGACCTGAGCGAAGAAGGCACCCAGGCTGAAGTAGTCCTGCTGGCTCCACTTCTCGAAGGGATGATGATGGCATTGGGCGCACTTCATACGAGTCCCCATGAACAGCTGCGCGCTATCCTCAAGCTGGCTGGTTGTGTCGCGCACCTGACGGTACCAGGTCGCCGGAGGGTTCTGCCCAGAGTCGCCGCTCGCGGTCAGGATCTCTGAGACGAACTGATCATAGGGCTTGTTCTCCATCAAGCTATCGCGGATCCAGCCATGGAAGGCGAAGTTGCCGCGCATCTGATTCTCTGCACCACGCTTGTTGCGAAGCAGCGCGCTCCATTTGTTGGCGAAGGTATCTGCGTAATCGGAGCTATCCAGAAGGGCATCCACAACGTATTCCCGTTTAAGCGGGTGTGTCTCCGCGAGGAAGGTGCGTGTCTCCTCTGCCGTGGGCAGGCGACCCGCGATATCCACCGTGACTCGTCGGATAAAGGTGGAATCGTCGCAGAGCTCCGAGGGGGGCATGCCGATGATTTTCAGTTTCTTGAAGACCAGATCATCGATGAAGCCGCGTGAGGGTGGCAGCTTGGTCACGGCGATGCCCAGTGGAATAGTGGCGCGGAAAACCGCAACTCGGGACTGATACCGGACCATGATGGCAGCGTCCCCTGAGCGGCTGACTGCCTTCACCAGACCTGCCCCATCCACTTGGCTGATGTCCTTGTCATTGGAGTCATACTGCGCACTCGCAGTAACGTCCTCCATCGTGCCGTTGCTGTAGACCGCTTTGACGACCAATTGCTGCTCTCCGTCAGGCTCCATGGTGCGTTCCAGAGGATACACCTCGATCCGTTCGACGGTGGGATCGTTGGTTTTCCCGTAGGGCATGCCCTGAGCGATCCAGCGTCGCATCAGCTGATAGTCTCGTGAGTCGGGTTCGAGTCTCTTCCCGCCCCCATGGGGGAAGGTGCCGACGGCTTTGAGGAGCAGGAGGCTGTTGTCGGGGGCTGCGGGGAAAAGCCGTCGGCCGCGCGATTCCTTCACCAGATGCTCAAAATCTTCCTCGGGCTCGAAGCCGAGCAGGGAGAGCCGGAATCCGTTTTGCCCACCCGATTTGCCATGGCATCCGCCCGCGTTGCAGCCCAGTTTGGTGAAGATGGGAACGACCTGATTGGGGAAGTTGATCGGGGTGGAGACGGTGGAGTCCTCCACGTGAACGGGCAGTTTTGCCACCACTCCCGACGCGGAACGGGCCAGGATGATAGCTTCGCCATTCGCGATAGGTGTGATCACGCCGGAGCGGCTGATTTTAGCGATGGTCGGAGGGTTGACCTCCCAGGTGACGGAACGGGTGAAGTCTCGCACGAGGCCATCCTCACAGTCCGCACTGGCGAGGAGTTGCTGGCGTCCAGAGGCGAAGCGAAGGGTGAGTGCTTGGGTGGCGGAGCCTGCAGCAGACTGGGTGTCATACTGTAAGCTCAGGCTTCGCGCTTTGGGCGCTGGGGCGGGTTGCAGCTCGGAAGCGGCCTGGGCGCGCAGGGAGAGCAGGCAGAGTTGCGCTCCCACCAGGGCGGCAGCGATGACGGTTCTGAGAGGGGTAAGAAGACTCATAGTTCAGACAAGTTCGTTCATGGGTGCGCAGCCCTCGGGGACCAGAAATTGGGGGCGCCCTGTAAGGTCCTCGACGCTGGCTTTGCTCACGTCGATTCCGAGAGTGTGATAGAGGGTGGCGAAGACTTCTCCGAAACGGACCGGTCGCTCAGTGGGTTCGCCGCCAAGCCGGTCGGTGGCACCAATCACCTGGCCGTGCCGCATGCCTCCGCCCGCGAGAAGCGCGCAGGACACGCGGGGCCAATGATCCCGTCCTGCATCCTTATTGATCACGGGGCTGCGTCCAAACTCTCCCCAGACCACCACGCTGACATCTTTATCGAGTCCCCGCGCATGCAGGTCTTCAATGAGCGCGCTGAGTCCTTGATCGAGTAGGGGAAGGTCGTTGCGTGCGTTGCCGAAATTGTTGCCGTGATAATCCCAGAATCCGTAGGCGACCGTGACAGCCCTGGCTCCCGCCTCAACCAGGCGGCGGGCCACTAGGAATTGCTCGTTCAGCATGGGAGCGGCGTCCCCGTGAATGCGGGCATCGCCTTTGCCGTAACGCTCCAGGACTCGTGGATCCTCCTGTGTGAAGTCCAGGGCTCGGAGGAGCTGGCTCGAGGTCATCATGCCGAACGCCTGCTCATTGAAAGTGTCGAGCCCGGTCATCAGCCCGGAGGCATCTAGGTCTCGACGCAACTGATCGAAGTTCTTCAGCAACCCACGACGGTCCCCCAAGCGGTCGAGGGTAATCCCATTCAGAACCATGTCGGACTTGCAATCACCTTCCGGGCGGAAGGATCTATGGGAGACTCCGAGGAAGCCCGGCCCCGATGCATTGTAGGGGGTGTGCTTCATCCGGGGTTCAAGACCCATGAAGGGTGGGATCGCCGGGGTCACGGGCCCCTGGACCTTGGAGATCAGGGAGCCAAAGGTGGGCCAGCCCCCGGGCGGCTCACCGTTCCGAGTCCTTCCAGTCAGGCACATGAAATCCGTATGCTCATCCCGAGCATCCGCCATGGAGCGGATCACGGTCACTTTGTCCATGATCCGAGCCATGCGAGGCAGGTGTTCACAGATCTGGAGGCCGGGCACATTGGTCTGAATGCCTTTGAACTCGCCTCGGATCTCGGAGGGCGCGTCCAGCTTCAGGTCGAAGGTGTCCTGGTGGGGGGGGCCGCCGGGCAAGTAGACCATGATGATGGCCTTGTGCGATTTCCGAATTCCAGAAGCCGCTTCGGCCCTGAGCAGATCAGGTAGTGCGAGGCCGCCCAACCCGAGGCCTCCGATCTTCAGAAACGACCGGCGCGTGACACCATCGCAGAAGCGTTTCGATCTACCAAATAGGTTCAGCATAGGCGGCTTAAGAAAGCTCTGGGAGAGGCATCATTCCGCTGTCGACCAGGAACTGGGGGCGACCGCTCAGGTCGGTGAGCAATGGCTTGGTGACATCGATACCCAGTCGGCTGTAGAGCGATGCGAACACCTCTCCAAATTGCACCGGCCGGGAAACTGCCTCGCCGCCGAGGCGGTCCGTGGCGCCAATGACTTGGCCGTGGCGCATGCCACCGCCTGCAAGCAGGGCACAGGAAACGCGCGGCCAGTGATCCCTGCCGCCGTCCTTGTTGATGATAGGCGTGCGTCCAAACTCGCCCCAGACGAC
>CAMAVD010000106.1 GCA_945861575.1 Akkermansia muciniphila | reverse complement strand
CGATGACGAAGACGTTGTCCATCGAGAGCGATAGCTCGACGATGTAACCGGTTACAAAGAGTACAGCCTTTTCGGGTGAGTGCAGTCGGAAAATGAGCCCTGCGAAGGCCATGGATAAGCAGAACCAGAGAGTGGTCCAGCAGAGGGCCTCCTTCACGCGAACCACGTGGGCCTTCCGGTTGAAGACCCCGAGGTCGAGAGCTAGGAACAGAAGCACGAGCAGGATAAACCCTGCCCAGTGCCACGGCGTGATGATGATTTCAGCGAGCATCCGCCGTGGCTCAAGAAGGGTTTACTGTCACGATTGCGGCGCGTCAGTGGTGACCTGTGCGATCGCGGGTGCGTCGTTGCCCATGGCCGGTCGTTGACCCTTATGCCACCACAGCACCAAGGCGCTGGCGATGTAGATACTCGAGTAGGTTCCTGTGATAATACCCACCAGGAATGTGAAGGCGAAATCGTTGATCGCACCGCCGCCGAACAGGTAAAGGGCCATCGTGGCCAGGAAAACGGTTCCCGAAGTGATAATGGTGCGGCTCAGGGTTTCGTTGAGCGCCTGGTTGATAATGTCGGTGAAGCTGCCACGGACTCCGATCTTCAGATCTTCACGGACCCGGTCGAAGATCACGATGGTGTCGTTGATGGAGAACCCTATGATGGTCAGGATCGCTGCCACAGAGGTGGCGTTAAACTCACGCCCAGCAAGGCAGTAGATGCCGATGGTCATGAGAATATCGTGGACGATCGCCAAGATGGCTCCAAACGCGAAGGAAACCTCATAGCGGAAGGCCACGTAGACCAGGATCAGGAACAGCGATGCCAGGATCGCTATAATCGCAGTCTTGAGGACCTCATTGCCGATGACGGCTCCGACTCGATCCAGGGCAATACGTTCGAACTTCGATTTCGGAAAGCTTTCCTTGATCGTGGCGTTTACCAATTCACCGGTTTCCAGTGCGGTGGTGATACGCAGGGTTTCTGATGCGACTTGACCGACCAGGTCCTTCTGATACTGGATTCGAGGGTCCTTGATGCCTTTGCCTTCCAGCGCCTTGGTGAGTTGGTCGACATCGACACGTTCGCTGAAGCGGAGCACCAGGCTGTCCCCGCCAGCGAAGTCGATTCCCATCTGCTTCTTGCCGAACACCAAACCGATGATGATAATCGCCCATGAGATCGCGAAGGCAACCTTTGCATATTTCATGAAGTCAATCTTTGCCCCGCGGATCAGATGCAACATGGGCAGGGCTTTGATGAGGTTGCGTGCGACCAATATGTCGAAAATGAGCCGGGTGACGACCAGGGCGGTGAACATGCTGACGAGCACACCGATGGTCAGGGCGACACCGAAGCCCTTGATGGGGCCGCTGCCTAGCTTGATCAGGAGGACGGAAGCAATCAAGGTGGTGAGGTTGGAGTCGAAGATGGTTCCGAAAGCCCGATCGTAGCCGGCGATGATCGCCCCTCGTAACGACTTGCCCTTGGCTGCTTCCTCACGGATACGCTCAAAGATCAGCACGTTCGCATCGACCGCCATGCCGATGGTTAGCACGATGCCCGCGATGCCTGGCAGAGTTAGAGTTGTGTCGAATGAACACATAACTCCGAGCAGAATAATGATGTTCACCATCAGCGCGATGTTGGCGACCAGGCCTGCCATCATATAATAGATCAACATGAACCCAGCGACAGCGACGGTGCCGTAAATAGCGGATCGGACACCGCTGCGAATCGTCTCAGCACCGAGGGAGGGATCGACCGCACGCTCTTCAAGGATTGCTATCTGGGCCTCCAGCGGGTTCTCCAGGGTGTTGGCCACTTCGATGGCTTCCTTCAAATCATAGTCCCCCGTGATCTGTCCGCGGCCACCTTCGATCGGTCCATTTATACGGGGAGCGGTGGCGAGCTCTCCGTCGAGGACGATGGCTAGCAGAAAATGCTTGCCGTTTTTCGGGCTATAATCCCTGGTGAGTTTGCCGAATTTTTCCGCGCCTTCCGCGTCGAATTCGAAGTTGATTTCGGGAGCCCCGGTCAGCGGGTTCCGGCTGACACCCGCGCGGGTGATATACTTACCGGTCAAGCCCAGTTCCGCCTGTTTCTTTACGAGATAAGCCGCCCTTCCCGCGCGGCCGTCCTCTCCTCGCGCCTTGGCGGTCAGTTTTTCGTAGCCAGGAGCACTCATGCCATTGCCCAGCAACTCGTCGCTGTTTTCATGCACCATGCGAAACTCTAGGAAGGCTGCCCTGGACAGCTGGCGACGGGCGCTCTCACGGTCGTCTTCAGACAGGCCGGGCAGCTGAACCAGGATCCGGTTCTCGCCAGCCGGCTGAATCACCGGCTCGGCGACTCCAAAGCGATCCACGCGGCGTCGGAGAACTTCTACGGCCTGATCGAGCAACTGCTCGCGGCTCAGGTTGCCGGTAGCTTTCGGGTCGACCCCCATCAGGAAGGATGTGCCGCCTTGCAGATCCAAGCCGAGCCGGATCTTTCCGGCCGACTCGCGCTGCAGTTTGCCCAAAATATAGGTTGTGGGACTCTTCTGCTCCGCGACGCTTGGGTAATCAAAATAGCCGGTAATGTCATTCGTACCTACGGCGTCGAACAGATTTCCATAGGTGCGCGCCGGGTTGGACTTCTCGAGTTCTCTGGCCCGGTTGAGCACATTGGTGAAAGTCGCATCCCTTCGGACGGCCCTCTGTTCGAAGTGCTCCACCAGATTTGTTCCGGTGGGCGGATAGAGTTCATACAATGACCAACTCAGGACAAGTAGGACCAACAACAGTTTCCAAAAATGATTACGGGTCATGGAGTGATTGGATCAGGATTTAGCTTCGACGGACTCGCCTCTACGCTCAGTGATCTCGGTCACGGCCGACTTGATGATCTCAAGCTTTGTGTCCTCCGATCGGATCGAAAGGGACTTGTCCTTGATAGTGATAATGGTTCCGAGGATGCCGCCGCTGGTCAGGATCTTGTCGCCTGGCTTTAGCGTCTTGAGTTTGTTCTCCATTTCCTTGGTCCGCAGCCTTTGAGGGCGGATGACCGCGAAATAGAAGATCACGCTGAATAGGCCCAGCATGACGAAGGTAGATATCATCTCCGCCTTCGGATCTCTGGCGCCGCCGGGCGCAGGGGATGCGGCGGCCAGTGTATGGACAAAAATGGCTGTGATCATAGGTGACCGTGTAATTGAGCCGGTCAATCTAGGCTGAGACGCACCTTTGGCAAGCAGAAGATACCAGGACTTTCTTGAGTGCTCGTTTCTGACACCACAATGAAGTGTCTATCTCTGACCCACTGTCTCTTTTTAAGGCAGGCATTCAAACCTGTTTTCAAACCGTGGCTGCACCCGGGCGACAGGCTCGTTTTCGTTCAGATCGTGGTTCTTGGCTTTTTATGCGCCCCCGCAGTCGGCGCTGCACCCTACTTGGGCCTATCCAGGCTGCCTCCCGTCCCGGCCTTGCTTGGCTTGCCGGGTTGGGGCTGTGACAGCTGTCTTACTGTGTCACTGTTTACCGTTTAATAGGGACACAGTGACGCTGTTTTGAGTCCTGTGTCCCACCCGAGTTGGGTTGATAATTTCTCAACACGTTTATATATAGTAACATAGGTTTATTTTTTGAGTGGCATCATGAGTGCTTTAGACTTGTGTCGCTAACGGCATAAATTTCTATGGCAAAAGTGCTTGGTATTGATCTTGGGACCACGAATTCCTGCATGGCAGTGATGGACGGCGGGGAGCCGTTAGTCATTGAGAACTCGGAGGGAAAGCGGACGACGCCTTCTGTGGTGGCGTTCGCTAAGAACGGGGAGCGTCTGGTGGGTGATTCTGCTAAGCGCCAGGCGGTGACGAATCCTCGGAACACTGTTTACTCGATCAAGCGTTTCATGGGACGCAAGTTTGAGGAGGTGCAGGAGGAGATCAAGCGCGTGCCCTATAAGGTAGTGCGCGCGTCGAACGGGGACGCTCATGTCGAGGTGGAGGTGGAAGGTCAGACCAAGACATTCAGTCCTCCTGAGGTGTCGGCCATGATACTAGCAAAGCTCAAGGCGGATGCTGAGATCCGACTCGGTGAGACGATCACGCAAGCGGTGATTACCGTTCCCGCTTATTTCAATGATTCTCAGCGACAAGCAACCAAGGATGCGGGACGCATCGCAGGTTTGGAGGTTTTGCGGATTATCAACGAGCCGACGGCCGCATCGCTCGCCTACGGGTTGGACAAGAAGAAGGACGAGAAGATCGCGGTCTATGATCTAGGGGGTGGAACCTTTGATATCTCCGTGCTGGAGATTGGGGATGGCGTCTTTGAGGTTAAGGCGACCAACGGCGACACGCATCTCGGTGGCGATGATTGGGATAATCAGATTATTGATTGGATCCTGGATGAGTTTAAGAAGGATCAGGGGATTGATCTGCGGAAGCAGCCTGACGCCCTTCAGCGGATCAAGGAAGAGGCAGAGAAGGCAAAGATTGCTCTCTCCAGCTCTCAGCAGTATGAGATCAACCTGCCCTTCGTTACGGCCGACGCGAGTGGTCCAAAGCATATCAGCTGCAAACTGACGCGGGCAAAGATGGAGCAGTTGTGTGAGAAGCTTTTCGAGCGCACCATCACTCCCACTCGGAATTGTTTGAAGGATGCGGGGATTAGCGCTGAAACCATCGACGAGTTGGTTCTGGTTGGAGGCATGACCCGCATGCCGCGGGTTGTTGAAACCGCTCGTGGAATGGTCAGCAAGGCTCCGCATCAAGGAGTGAATCCCGACGAGGTTGTTGCCATTGGTGCCGGCATCCAAGGCGGTGTCCTTAAGGGCGAAGTGAAGGATGTGCTCCTGTTGGATGTCACGCCCCTCTCTTTGGGCATTGAAACGTTGGGGGGAGTCTTCACTCGACTCATCGAGCGCAATACGACCATTCCGACGCGCAAGTCGGAGATATTCTCCACGGCCTCCGACAATCAGCCAGGGGTTGAGATCCATGTCCTGCAGGGTGAGCGGCAGATGTCTAAGGACAATAAGGCGATCGGCAAGTTCCAGCTGACGGAAATCCCTCCGGCCCCTCGGGGTGTGCCTCAGATCGAGGTCACCTTTGATATCGATGTCAACGGTATCCTGAACGTCAGTGCCAAAGATCTTGGTACGAGCAAAACACAAAAGATCACTATTTCCGCCAGCAGCGGCCTGTCCAAGGATGAGGTGGAGCGTATGCGACAGGAGGCCGAGCGCCATGCGGAGGACGACAAGCAGGCTCGCGAAGCCGTGGAGCTCCGCAATGAGGCCGATAACACTGTCTATCGCACCGAGAAGATGCTGAAGGACAGCGGGGACAAGTTGACTCCGGAGCTGAAGACACAGATTGAAAAAGCGACGACCGAGGTCAAAGAGGCGCTGAAAGGTACCGATGCGGCCAAGATGCGGTCCAGCCTTGAGTCCCTGAACACCGTGGCCCAGTCTGCGGCCCAAGAAATTTACAAAACGGCGGGACCCCAGCCGGGGCAGCCAGGCGCGGGCCCCGAGGGGCCTGGAAATTCCGGCGAGTCAGCCGGAAACTCGAGCGAGCCTAAAGCGAAGGGCGAGGGCCCCATCATCGACGCAGAAGTCGTCGATGAAAAAAAGTGAACACTTTGTCCGGCATCGACGGTTCACCGTTCGAGTAATGGAGAACCAGCGTTGCCGGGCGATATCTCTCGTCCGGCGAGTGTCAGAGAGAGATGACATCCTGCAAACCAACACGAAAAAAGAAACAGCGAACTATGGCGATTAACGTCAAGCCTCTCGGCGACCGTATCCTGGTGGAAGCCGTGGAAGAGAAAGAACTAAAGAAGGGGGGCATCATCATCCCCGATTCAGCCAAGGAAAAGCCGATGGAAAGCATCGTGCGCGCCCTGGGCACTGGCAAACTCGACGACAGCGGGAAGAAGATCGCGTTTGAAGTCAAGGTCGGCGACCGCATTCTTGTTAGCAAGTATGGTGGCACCGAAATCAAGCTCGATGGCAAGGAATACAAGATCCTGAGCTCCGACGACGTTTTGGCCGTCATTGCGTAACCCCGTTCACATACAATAACCCCTCGATTCTAAATCTATGGCAGCAAAGCAACTTCTGTTTGATGAAGCCGCTCGGCAGGCACTCCTGAAGGGCGTGTCCAAGCTGGCGAAAGCCGTCAGCGCGACGCTCGGACCCAAAGGTCGCAACGTCGTTCTCGACAAGAAATTCGGATCTCCGACGGTCACCAAGGACGGCGTCACCGTCGCTAAGGAGATCGAACTCGAAGACCCCTACGAAAACATGGGCGCGCAGATGGTGCGCGAGGTCGCAAGCAAGACCAGCGACGCGGCTGGCGACGGTACCACCACCGCCACCGTTCTCGGCGAAGCGATCTTCCGCGAAGGCCTGAAGCATGTCACCTCCGGTGCCAATCCGATCGGCATCCAGCGCGGTATCCAGAAAGCGGTTGACGCCGCTGTCGCGCATCTCGCGAAGATCGCTAAAAAGGTGAAGGATAAGGAAGAGATCAAGCAGGTCGCCACGGTTTCTGCCAACTGGGACACCACCATTGGTGAGATCATCGCCGACGCGATGGACAAGGTCGGCAAGGACGGCACCATCACGGTCGAAGAAGCCAAGTCGATCGAGACCACCCTGGACGTCGTCGAGGGTATGCAGTTCGATAAGGGCTATCTGTCCCCCTACTTCGTCACCAACGCGGACACGATGGAGACCAAGCTGGAGGACGCCTACATCCTCATCTACGAGAAGAAGATCAGCAATCTGAAGGACATGCTCCCGATTCTCGAGAAGATCGCGAAAGTGGGCAAGCCCCTGCTGATCATCGCCGAAGAGGTCGAGGGTGAAGCTCTCGCCACGCTGGTGGTGAACAAGCTTCGCGGCATCCTCAATATTTGTGCTGTGAAGGCTCCTGGCTTCGGCGATCGCCGCAAGGCGTTGCTCGAGGACATCGCGATCCTCACGGGTGGCCGTTGCATCACCGAAGATCTCGGCATCAAGCTCGAGGGAATCACAGTGGATGACCTTGGCCGTGCGAAGAGCATCGTGGTGGATAAGGAAAACACCACCATCGTCGAGGGTCATGGAAAGGCCTCCGAGATCCAGGGCCGCGTGAACCAGATTCGTCGCCAGATCGAAGAGACCACCTCTGACTACGACCGCGAGAAGCTCCAGGAACGTCTGGCCAAGCTCGCTGGCGGCGTGGCGGTCATCAATGTCGGTGCCGCGACCGAGACTGAGATGAAGGAGAAGAAGGCCCGTGTCGAAGACGCGTTGCACGCGACCCGTGCGGCCGTCGAAGAAGGCATTGTTCCTGGCGGTGGCGTGGCCTTGCTTCGCTGCCTGCCTGCTATCGAGGCTCTGAAGTTGCAGGACGAAGACGAGGCCATTGGTGTCGATATCGTCCGACGCGCTATCGAGTATCCGCTGCGCGCTCTGGCTGCGAATGCTGGCGTTGAAGGCTCCCTGGTTGTCCAGGAAGTTAAGCGCCTGAAGGGCAACGACGGATATAACGTCGCTACGGGCGAATACGAAGACTTGGTCAAGGCGGGTGTCGTCGATCCTAAGAAGGTCACGCGCAATGCCCTCCAGAACTCGGCGTCCATCGCTGGTTTGCTCCTCACCACGGAATGCCTCATCACTGAGGTGCCTGAGAAGGACAAGGGCCAGAAGCCTGATCCGCACCACGGCGGCGGCGGCGGAATGGACTACTAATCGCATTCGGTTCCCGGGAGGAATCGATACATTAAAGGAGTCGGCGAAAGCCGGCTCCTTTTTGTGTTTATAGGGGTGAGATGCCGTTGACTTGGTCGCCTTTCACCTTTTTAGGTTCAAAACGGAATCAGTGAGGAGGGCAGATGCCGAGACTCTGCGTTTTGGGGATGGCTGCTGAAGGACGCCGTCCCCATGGCTGACCTATGGGATCGAGACTTGGAAGGCTCCAGTGAGCACCGTGCCGCTGACTCGGGCTTGGATCCAAATCGCGTAGTCGCCTTTTGATGGGAAGACGAAGGGGAAGCTGACCTTGCCGACGCTCCCCAAGGCAAGGAGTTCGGCCGCAGGCATGTTTGAAAGGTCCCCGCAGATCGCCTCCGCTTCTTGTTCCGCCAGGGAACCGCCGACTTTATTGGCAAATCGTTTCGCGGCGGCCATGCTTAGAGTCCCGGAGGGGTGTACGTGTGAGAAGACCGCGCCATCGAGCCTCATGACAATGGCGTGACCCAGCATGCGTAGATAGGGCTGAAGGGCGCAAGGGCTTCCGTTCGGCTCGCTCAGGCTGGCTTCGAGGAGCACGGGGCTGCCTGCTTGCAAGGACCCAGTCTGAAGTTGGACGGTGCGCCCTCCAGGCAGTTGGGCCTTTGTCCCCTTCTCCAGTTGGCCTTGCCAGATGGAATCGTCGCCATCGGAGAGAGGGCGTCGTCGTGTGCGCGGTTGTGGGAGGGTGAGACGATTGGTGAGTGTTTGTGAGAAGCCGAGTTCGTGGGTTATGTCGGCGAAGACTCGATAGTCACCCGCTGCTAGGTTGGGCAGCTCTGACGCGAAGGACCGCGAGTCGATGCGCTGCGGATGTAGGTGTACAAATTGCGCTGGGGACTGAGCGTCTATTAAAAAGAGGTGCATCAATTTGCCGTGATCCGGCACCAGGGCGTAGTTCTTTTGGGACATTCGAGAGTCGGTGAGCTTGAGGTGGAGGGGCGTGGGGGTCTCCTCATTCTCCACGCTGAGCGTGTGTTGGAGGGGTCTAAAGAGCACCCGGGTGCGGTGGGCTTCTTCCTCCACTTGCCACCAGAGATTTCCACCGAAGATCGCGATCGCGACAATCGTGGATCCCAGGCCGAGGCCGAGCCAGCCACGTAGGCGTTGGTGGGCGTCCGCCGGCGCGCCGACCGGGAGCGTGCTCTCGCGGAGGGCCGCGCGAGCTATGCCCAGAATTCCGGCACCGAGCAAAAGCCCGAGCGCGGAGGCGATGATCGAGAGGCTCACAGGCATCGCTTTACGTTCGAATGCCACAGAGTTCACCGGAATCATGACGCTGCCCCCTCCGGGCCCGGAGGCGGTGACCTCGACTCCATAGGCACCTTTGCGCATAAGCCAAAGCTCGGCGGAGTAGAGATTAGACTCCCCTGGGACGAGGATCGCTTTGTCCGGCCGGGGGGCTCCTCCGCGATCCGTGCTCCAGTGAAGTGGAAGTATCGTGAGTTCCGTTGGGCTGCCTGACAACACCCGGAGGCTGATCTCTGCGAGCCCCGGAACCACGTCAGGCTGACGAATCACCACCCGGAGTGGAAAGGTCCCAACGATTCCTTCGAAGATGACATGCGGGTTGCCCACATGGGCTTCGGCCAGCAAGGTCCAAAGCATCATGACCCAGGCCAGGCGTGCTTGCCAGATCCCCTTCGGGTGGGAGAGTCTAGAGGTGGGTAGCGAGCGGGACATGGGGTTGGCCTTAGCGGGCGAGTCCTCTTATCTCTGGACGCGGTTCAAGAAGCGACCCGATGCGTAACCAAGGCCTGACGAGATCAGTGCAATCAGCCATGCCCAGCCGATCGCCGAAGCGGTAAGCGTACGGTTTGTTGGCACCCAGAACCGGTCGGCGTGGGAGGTTTCACCCATGTAGCTAAAGAAGCGGCCATGGCCAGCGAAAAAAGCGTTGTCCGCTGCGGGGCTGATCAGGAAGGCGGAGAAATGCCATTGAACCACCAGAAACACTCCTAGGAAAAGAGTTCCGGCTCCGATGACCCGCATCGCGCTCCAAGCTTTCCCTGTCTTGGCTCGGAGTCCCGCTATCAGGAGATCAATGGCGAGGGCTGGTAAGACGAGCAGGTGAGGGAAAGAAGGGGGCACCATATGGGTCACCCGATTGAAAATAGGAGCGAGCTTGGGTTCGGCAGGGAAGAGGGGCAGCACCCAAATCATCAGACCGATCACTGCCATATAGACCAAAGACATCTTTGTGGCCGGCCATTTGGTCGTTCCCTGGCGGGCGGCTGCCATCAAAAAACCGGGGTACATGGCCGCTGACGCCATCGCAAATGTCGAGGTATGCTGGAGGTTCGGGAAACTCAGTTCAGTCAGAAGAATCGATGAGAGAGCTAGTTGCACGCCGTTGGCAGCGATCGCCAGACCGGTGCCGCTGACCCCTTCAGCGGCGGAACCCATCCGGTTGCGACGGGCTGAGGCTAGGAGATAGCCTCCTGTGACTACCCCATACATTCCTGCGGCCAGGAGCGCATGAGGTGGGGAAAGTATCTTAACATCCAGTCCGTACGCACCATGCCACCAGTCGTCGAGAGGAGCGGAGGTCAACATCGCGAGGGAACCCCAGAGGGTGACCCAAGCTCCCAGAGGAGCGCGTGCGCCAAAGAGTTCCACGCTGACATCCTTCATACGCCCCGGGTTCAGGAAGGTGGCGGTGAGGGCCATCCAGCCCGCCAAGCAGCCGCTAACAGTGCCTCCCACATAAATCATCATGTGGGCAGGGGTCCAGAAACTGTCGCGACCAATGGTGGAATGCCAGGAAATGTCCCAAAGGATGCCGAAGGTGATCAAGGCACCCCCGAGAACAATGAGGGAGGTGAGTCGATCGAGAACCGGGTGGGTGGCTTGTGAATTGGCCGCAACCGGCGGAGTCCGGGTATCGCTTCCTGCGAGCGAAAGGGAGGTGTGGCCGTTCATTGAGCTTCATTAGACCTTGGTTCGACCGGCCGAGCAAGAATAGACCTCGGCTAGGTGGAAGGAGTCTGCCAGGACCCGGTACCCAGAGTCACATCGACCCATTCACGCGTTTTAGGCTTAACCAGTTAGTGACATTTGCTCGCGGTCCGGGTCCAATCAGGACGCGTGGAGAACTTTGACGTCCCCAAGGTTTGACATCTTGGCGACTCTTCGTAGATATTCCCGCACAAAATTCTCAGTGTAGGCCTTTGGGAATCTGCACAAACTTGTGGCTGCTAAAGACGATTATTTGTTGAACGACCTCGTGGAGCTTGGCTTTTTGACCAAGTATCATGTGGATTCTGCGACCGCAGAAGCCGCGAGCACGGGGGAGGGAGTGGTCGACACCCTGGTCAAGAAGAAGACCATACGGACCCAGGATGTCACGACTACTAAGGCCGCCCACTTCGGGGTCGAAATGGTGTCCCTCTCGGACATCCGAATCGGCGACGATGTGCTGAGTGTTGTTCCAAGGCATATCGCTAAGCGCTACCGGGTGATCCCCATCTATGCCCACGACCGAAGCGTCGTTGTGGCATTGAGCGACCCGTCCGACATTACCACGATCGATAGTTTGAACCATGTCCTCCACAAGGAGGTTGAGGTTCGGGTGGCGTCGGAGGAGGAGATCGACGCCATGCTCACGAAGTTGTATGGCGGCGGCGATGACAGCGTCGCCTCGATGATCCAAAACATCACCGAGGGCGAGGTTGAAATCGGCACGATGACCAAGGATGTGGGCCAGGATTCCGGCACCGTAGATGCGGACGCCCCAATCATCAAGCTGGTCAACTCGATCATCGTGGAAGCCTATCGCACGAGGGCCTCTGATATCCATCTGGAGCCGCTGGCCAAGACCTTTCGCGTTCGATACCGAATTGACGGCATGATGCAGGAGGTTAAGAGCCCACCGAAGAGGTTGCAGCCTTCGGTGATTAGCCGCCTCAAGATCCAGGCGAACATGTCGATCGCCGAGAAGCGCATTCCGCAGGACGGACGTGTCCAATGTAATGTGGGTGGCAAGACCATCGATCTTCGTGTTTCCTGCCTTCCTACCGTCCATGGCGAAAGCATCGTCATGCGTATTCTCGACAAAGAGGGATTACGCCTGGGGTTGGCGGAACTTGGGTTCTTCACCGACGATCAGCAGACCTTTGAGCGGCTGATTTGCCTTCCTGACGGGATCCTCCTCGTAACGGGGCCCACCGGTTCGGGCAAGACCACAACGTTGTACTCCTGTCTGAACGTGATCAACCGCCCGGATCGGAAGATCATCACCGTGGAAGACCCAGTTGAGTATGTTTTGGCGGGCATCAATCAGGTCCAGGTCAGTGAGGCGGTTGGATTGACCTTCTCGACGGCGCTTCGAGCGATGCTCCGTCAGGCCCCTAACGTGATCATGCTGGGGGAAATTCGTGATATGGAGACCGCGTCCATTGCGATCAATGCAAGCCTCACCGGTCACTTGGTCTTTTCGACTCTGCATACAAATGACGCGCCTGGAGCGGTGACTCGTTTGATTGATATCGGAGTGAAGCCCTTTCTCGTGGCTTCCTCGACTCGCGCGATGATGGCCCAGCGGCTTGTGCGAAAGATCTGCAAGAAGTGTACCGCTCCCTACGTTCCGACCGAGAAGGAGCTTCAGAGCCTCGAGTTCGAGCCTGGGCAGATTGAGAAGGCTAATTTCCGAAAGGGTAAGGGATGTCCCGACTGCAATAACACTGGCAACCGGGGACGAATGGGGATTTTTGAGATCTACGTATTGAACGACGAGTCGCGCCGGTTGGTGAACGAGAAGGCACCTTCCTCCGCGTTGCGGCGCCAGGCACGCGAGATGGGCATGCGCAGTTTGCGGGAAGATGGGGCCCGCAAAGCGGCCGCGGGTGTCACCACCCTGGACGAAGTGATCAAAGCCACTGTGGCGGATGGCTAGGCGGTTGCCCTTCCCGGATTTTCCCTCTGAACCGAATGCAAGAACGACCTGACCGAGTGCTGCTCTAGAGATTATGTCCTATTCGATGTCCGATCTCCTTCAGTTGATGGTGTCCGAAGGTGCCGCCGATCTTCATATTCGAGTGAACACGGCACCGGTGATTCGTCTTCATGGCGTGCTCCATCGTGTCGACGGGCCCGCTTTGAAGCCCGAGGATACGGAGGAGTTGATGCGCAGTATCACCTCCGAGGATCATATCCAGAGCGTGCGTGAACGAGGCGGGGCCGACTTCGGTTTCTCGTTTGGTGAGATGGCCCGTTTCCGTGTGAGTGTGTTCAAGGAGAAGGGGAACTTTGGCATGGTCTTGCGCCAGATTCCCAGCAAGCTTCTTACCATGGAGGCGATCGGGATTCCGCTTTCTGTCAAAGAGCTGCTTTACAAGCCCCGCGGACTTGTTCTGGTGACCGGCCCCACGGGGTCAGGGAAGACCACTACCTTGGCTTCGATGATCAATATCATCAATGAGGAGCGCGACGATGCTCACATCATTACCATCGAAGATCCCATCGAGTATTACCACAAGCACAAGAAGGCTGTGGTGACGCAGCGTGAGATCCACGTGGATGTGCCGAACTTTGCCGAAGGGCTGCGGCGCGCGCTGCGCCAGGATCCAGATATTATTCTGGTCGGAGAAATGCGCGATCTGGAAACGATGGACGCCGCGATCACGGCGGCGGAAACCGGTCACTTGGTCTTTGGAACCTTGCATACCACGGGTGCAGCCAAGACCATCGATCGTATCGTGAACGCCTTCCCTACCAACCAGCAGGAGCAGATCCGCATTCAGCTCAGTACTGTGTTGCAGGCGGTGATCTCTCAGTTGCTTCTCCCGCGCTTTGACAAGCCCGGACGCGTCGCGGCTTTCGAGATCATGATTAATACACCCTCCATCAGTGCGCTGATCCGTGACAACAAGACATTCCGGATCAATTCCGACATTCAGACAGGTGCGAAATACGGAATGGTGACCTTGGATAGTTTCCTGATGGAGAAATACCTGGCGGGTCTGATCTCACGTGAAGAGGTGATCACGAAATCGCAGGATCCGACGACCATCCTGCAGAAGTTGCAGGAGCATGATTTGGCGACCGCCGTAAAGGGCGGCTCGAAGAAGTAGGGAAGAACGCTATGGCCGAAGCCCATTCAGATCCGTTGATGGCCCTCGTTAAAGAGCGGGGTCTCATTGATGACATTCAGTTTGAGGAGGTGTCGCAGGAGCACGAGAGGACGGGGAAGTCCTACGGGGAGGTCCTCAGGAATTTCGGTCTCGTGGATCTAGACACGCAGCTGCAGATCACGGCCGAGTATCTTGGCACGGAAGTGGTCGACTTGCGGACCGTCACTTACACCCCGGAGTTGCTACGATCGATTCCGTCCACCACCGCGCGCATGTACCAGTGTGTGCCCGTGGGATTGTTTGGCACGACTCTGCAGGTGGCCCTGGGAAATCCGTTGAACCCCTCGGCCCTGGATGAGCTTGGGTTCATCATCCGAAAAGACATCGCACAGGTCGTCGCGGATCCCGCGCAGATCACTCGGATTATCGATCAGCAGTACGGGAACGAGACGGAGAGTGTTGGCGATATTCTTAAGGAGTTGGGAGAGGATTCGGATCTCGCCAAAGGAGTCAACGAGGTTCAGGAAAGCGGGGGGAGTGAGGGGGAGTTGGGTGATCTCGCCAATGAGGTTCCCATCGTCCGCTTTGTGAATCTTGTCTTGTTTCAGGCGATCCAAGATCGGGCAAGCGATATCCACTTCGAGCCCTTTGAAGACGAGTTCAAAATACGCTATCGTGTGGACGGCGCGCTTTATGAGATGGCACCTCCGCCGAAGCATCTCGCGCTCCCGGTGGTTTCCCGTCTGAAGGTGATGGCTGGATTGAATATTGCTGAGCGACGTATGCCGCAGGACGGACGTATCACCGTCCCTATTGGCAGTAAGATGATCGACCTCCGTATCTCGTGTCTGCCCACGGCTTTCGGAGAGTCCATCGTGCTTCGCGTTCTGGATCGCTCGGCGATTAGCCTAGAGATCGAGACTCTCGGCTTGCCGAAGCATGTGTTGGATTACGTGCTAGATGGTATTCAACAGCCCAATGGGATCTTGTTGGTTACCGGACCTACCGGTTCTGGCAAGACGACCACGCTCTATTCCTGTCTCCGCCGGATCAACACCATCGATGCCAAGCTGCTGACCGCGGAGGACCCGGTGGAGTTCGATATCGAGGGGATCATGCAGGTGCAGGTCAACGAAGGGGCGGGAATGACCTTCGGCAAGGCGCTTCGCTCCTTTCTGCGTCAGGATCCCGACATCATCATGTTGGGTGAAATGCGAGATCTCGAGACTTCCCAGATCGCGATTCAAGCCTCTCTGACCGGTCACTTGGTGCTGAGCACCTTGCACACCAACGACGCTCCGGGAGCTGTCACGCGTCTGTTGGATATGGGAGTAGAGCCCTTCCTTATCTCGTCCTCCCTCATGGCCGTCCTAGCCCAGCGTTTGGTTCGCACCATCTGTAAGAAATGTCGTGCGCCGTTCGAACCTACTGAGGCTCAGTTGAATATGCTCAACCTTTCTCCACATGATATTGGGGACAAAGTGTTCTACTACGGCCGTGGATGCCAGGCCTGTAACGACACCGGCTACAAAGGGCGAAAGGGCATTTTTGAGCTACTCGTGGTCAATGATGTGATTCGCGGTCTGATTAATGAACGTGCTCCCACCGTCGTGGTTCGCCAGAAAGCGGTTGAGTTGGGGATGGTGACATTGAGGGATGATGGCTTGAGGGGCATCTTTGACGGCGAAACCACGATCGAAGAAGTGCTGAAATACACCTAATCCCACTGACCTATGCCAAAGTTTAACTACGTTGCGATGGATTCCCGCGGAAAGGAAACCAAAGGCACGCTGGAGGTTGCCAATCAGAACGAGGCGATTGGTCGTCTGAAAGAAATGGGTTTCTTTCCCACGAAGGTGGTCGAGTTGACTGAGAAAAGTAAGGAGGCAGCCAATGCTAAGGGCGCGCCCGCCAAGAAAGGGGGAAAGCCTAGAGCGAAGGGTGGAGGGATTCAAATCAAGATCCCTGGCTTTGGCGGAGGGGTTAAGAGCAAGGTGCTGAGCACCTTCACTCGTCAGTTAGCCACCCTGGTAGATGCCGGTCTCCCGCTGCTTCGTGGAATGCGCGTGCTTGAGAAGCAGGAGCGCAATGTGGTGCTTAAGGGGATTATTGGTGAGCTAGGACGGTCCATCGAAGGTGGAAGCACCTTCTCTGAAGGCTTGGCGCAGCATCCCAAAGTTTTCAATCGCCTCTTCGTCAACATGGTGAAGGCGGGTGAGATCGGCGGAATGCTCGAAGTCGCTCTGGCTCGTCTGGCCGAGTTCATGGAGAAGGCGGAGAAGATTAAAGGCAAGGTCGTCGCGGCGATGTTCTACCCCGTCGCTGTCATGTTCGTGGCCGGGGCCATTTTGATGGTCTTGATGATTTTCGTCATCCCGAAGTTCCGCGACATCTTTAAAGACATGATGCCTGGGTCGGACCTTCCCGCCTTTACGCGCTTTGTCCTAGCGATCAGCGAAGCGATAAAAGACAATTTCATCATGGTTTTCATCGGCTTGCTGGTAGTCGGTTTTGCCTTCGTCTCGTTTGTCAAAACACGCTTCGGTCGGCGACTCTTTGACCGCTTCAAGCTGAACATGCCTGGTCTTGGCCCGGTGGTCAGCAAAGTGGCGATTGCCCGGTTCACTCGAACATTAGGCACCTTGATCAGCAGCGGTGTGCCGATTCTTCAGGCCCTCAACATCGTCAAGGAAACCGCCGGCAATGTCATTATCAGTGAGGCTGTTGAAGCGGTTCACGAGAGCGTTAAGGAGGGT
>CAMAVD010000105.1 GCA_945861575.1 Akkermansia muciniphila | reverse complement strand
ACATCAAGGCAAAGGAGACGCGCGGCCAATGGTCACGGCCTGCATCTTTGTTGATGAATGGCGTCCGACCAAACTCACCCCAGACAACGACCGACACGTCTTTGTCGAGACCGCGCTCATGCAGGTCTGTGATCAATGCGCTCAAGCCTTGATCGAGAAGCGGTAGATCCTGCCGTAAGGCACCAAAATTATCCCCGTGATGATCCCATCGACTGAAAGCGAGCGTCACGCAGCGCGCGCCCGCCTCAACAAGGCGCCGAGCCACGAGCATATGCTCCATCATCTTGGGACCCCCATCGTCTCGATTACGGGGATCGCCCTTGCCGTACATCGCCCGAACACCTGCGCTCTCGCGTTCCACATCCAGGGCTTCCAACAACCGGCTGGAGGTGAGGATACCGAAGGCCTGCTCATTAAAGGAATCCAACCCCGCCATCATCCCGCTAGAGTCCACATCTCGACGGAATCGATCGAAGCTGCTGAGCAAATTCTTGCGGTCTGAGAGCCGGTCAAGGGTGATGCCGTTCAGGGTCATGTCCTCCTTACCTCCGCCCTTGTTGGGCTGGAAAGGAGCGTGGCCGACGCCCAAAAAGCCCGGCTCGCCGGTGCGCGCCCAGCGCATCTCGCCCATCTTGGGAGAAAGTCCCACAAAAGGAGGGACGAGTTGATTGACCGGTCCGGCTACTTTGGAGAGCACCGAACCAAGCGCGGGCCAGCCACCGGGAGGCTGATTGTTGATCCCTCGACCGGTGAGACATTGGAACGCGTCATGGTCACCAGTGCACCCCACCATGGATCGGATGACAGCAACCTTGTCCATGATGCGAGCCATCTTGGGCAGATGCTCGCAAATCTGGAGCCCTGGAACATTGGTAGAGATCGGCTTGAACTCGCCGCGGACCTCAGAGGGAGCCTCCGTCTTCAGATCGAACATGTCCTGATGGGACGGGCCACCGGGGAGAAAGACCATGATGACGGCCTTGTGCCCTAGACGGGAGCCTGCTTGCGATTCCGCACGGAGCAACTGAGGAAGGGCAAGTCCTCCCATCCCGAGAGCACCTATCTTAAGAAAGTTGCGACGGGAGACCCCGTCACAAAATCGCGATGAACTGCCTGGAATCGTCAGCATAACTCGAGCATTGACTCCCAACATAGGAGCGTAATTCAAACACAAGGTCAAGACGTTCAACGTTCAACGTCCCCCGTAGAAAGGATCGGCTGGATCAACCAATCCCTAAGCGTCCCCCCTGACCACTCAACTGCGGCGAGCGCGCGATGCACGGGCCTGCGCTCGTTCAGGCCTGTCCCGCTTGGCACCCGGCACGGGGAAGATGCATGGACTAGACTTTTGGCGTCTGATCCCTTCGGGGAAACAGAGCAGCGATCTCGCCGATGGTATGACCTGATGCCATACCACCCCAGGCGGCCTCCGCAAGGTGTTGCGGGCTCCCAGGCAGCGCCAACTGCTTGAAGATCTTTGTTGCAGTCTGGGGAATCACCGGCCAGATCAGGATGGCCAAAAGCCGACAAACCTCCACCAAGTTATAGAGCACCTCGTCCAGCCTCGCAGCCTGCGTCGGGTCTTTGGCCAGCTTAAAGGGAGCCGTCTGATCCACATATTGGTTGGCACGTGTAACCAAGGTCCAGGTCTCGACCAGCGCTGCTTGCAAACGAAATCCCTCGTAGTGCTGCCGGGTAGCCAGGATGGCGACCTGCGCTGCAGACGCCAGCTCGTCATGCCGGGCCGGCACGACGCCAAGGCGATACCGTTTCAGCATCGAGAGCGCTCGATTGACCAAGTTCCCCAGCCCGTTTGCCAATTCAGAATTATAGCGCGATTCAAAGCCAGCATCGGTCCAATTGCCGTCCGGCCCTAGGTCGAGCTCTCGAACGACATAGTATCTGAAGGCATCCAAGCCCCACTCTGCGATCACCTTGATCGGATCCACGACCACGCCCGTGCTTTTGCTCATCTTCTGCCCGTCTTTCTGCCACCAGCCATGGACGATCAGCCTCTTTGGCAGGGGCAACTCGGCGGCCTTAAGCATGATGGGCCAATAAACGGCGTGAAATTTGAGTATGTCCTTACCAATGACATGCGCGTCCGCCGGCCAAAGTCCGGGGCCCACGGGCCTTTCACCCTCGGAGGGCTGCCCCTGCCTAACCCACGCCGGGATACCGGGATCTCCCAAGGCGGCCGGAATGGTTATGTAATTCGTCAGCGCATCGAACCAGACGTAGGTCACATAGCCGGGGTCGAACGGAAGCGGGATGCCCCAGGTAAGACGGGCAGCGGGACGGCTGATGCAGAGGTCCTCAAGGTCATTGTGCTTCAGAAACCCCAACACCTCGTTGCGCCGGTAGTCAGGAGAAATAAAGCCAGGGGTTTTCTCAATGTAGTCGATGAGCCAAGCTTGGTGCTGCTTGAGACGGAAATAGTAGTTCTGCTCCTTTAGTTCCACCACATCACCATATTCAGGATCGAACGTCCCATCCGGGCGACGATCCTTGTCCGTCAGAAAGGTTTCAGCACGGGTGGAATACCAGCCAGAATATTCCGCCGCGTAGAAATGGCCCCGCTCGTTGAGGTGCTGCAGCACTGCCTGCACCACCGCCTTATGTCGAGGCTCGGTCGTACGAACAAATTCATTATTGGTGAGCTCCAAGGTGGCGGCAAAACGCTTCCAATCGGCAGCCAAATCATCGCAATAGGACTGAGAGGTTCGGCCCTCCGCTTGGGCGGCCTGCTGCACCTTTTGACCATGCTCATCAAGACCGGTGAGAAAATAAACCTCCTCCCCCATGCTGCGACGCGCACGGGCGATCACATCTGTGACCACCTTTTCATAAGCGTGGCCGAGATGGGGCTGGCCGTTGACGTAGTCAATGGCCGTGGTGATGTAAAAGGGCTTCGACATGTGCGGACAGTCTGTCGGAAGGCTTTCCCAATTTCAAGAGGTGCTGGCGAACAAGCAGCCGAGCGATTAACTGTTTCCCACCGTTTCTCTGAGCCCTGGATGCGTTGCATCGTGCTTCGATCCAGACCCAGTCTCCAGCCGCCAGGACCTCAGCCTAGGCATCTCAGGGACCACGTAAGCACGGCCTACAACCTCAAGAGACTGCACCGGATGGTGGGGACGCTCTACAAGGCAAACGCAGCGGGATGGAGAAAGGTAGAATGGGCCGGTTTTGAAGAGTCAGATGGAGTTCCCTCACCCCGACTCGGAGTCGGGGTGATTGCTAGCAGGCCGGCATACAAAAAACCCGAGAGCCTAACACTAGCCCTGGCGGGCACCCTGCAGAACGATATTCTAAGTCCGACGGCCTGCTAGGGCTCTTCCACACGATAGAGATGGCTCTTGCTGCGCAGATACAGGGCCTTTCCATAGACCGCTGGCGAGGCCATAAAACCATCCCCCAGCTGATTCGTCGCAAGAACTTTGAAGCTACGACCTGCTTCAACCACGGCCGTCTTGCCTTCCTGATTTTGAAAATAGACCCGGCCCGCACCCGCAATCGGGGACGCAGAGTAGTTCCCTTCCACACGCTCCCGCCAGATCTCCGTGCCTAACTTCGCATCGAGACAGGTGGCAATCCCACCATCATCGATCATAAACAAGAGATCGCCCACCACCACCGGGGACGGCCTCGTCGGCACATTTCGAGTCACCTTCCATTCCACCCGGGATTCTGTTACCAGACCACTCCCACCCGGCTTGATCGCCCAAAGCTGCCCCTTCGACAAACCCATGGCTGCATAGATCAAACCGTTCGCAAAAACCGGACGCACCGTGCCGCTATGACAGGAGGGCTCCTCCACGCGCCACAACTCCTGACCGGTGGTGAAATCGTAGGCATAAAAGGCCTTGGATCCTAGGCTGAGCACTGTGAACTGATTCGCATGAAGCATGACGAGAGGCGTTGAAAAGGCTTTGCGCCAGTCGCCGCCGGCGTCTGGTTTTCCGTCGGCCTTGATATCCTTATAGTCAACCGACCGACGCGTCTGCCAGAGAGTCCTGCCGGTCTTCTTATCAAGAGCCACCACATACTGATGATCCGCCCCATCGAAGTGGAGGATCAGGCGGTCCAGAAACACGATGGGTGAAGAGGCAGCTCCACGAAAATGGTCGCAGACGAAGTCGCGTCGCTCCCAGATCGTCGCGCCGGTGACCGAATCCAGACAGGCTATCCCCGGAGAACCGAAAGACACATAGACCCGGCCCTCCTCCAAAACGGGCGTGGGAGAGGCATAGCTATTGAAGCGATCGGCGTACTGAGGCTTTTCGATGTCATAGAGCTTTCGATCCTGCTCGATCTTGCCGGTCTCGCCGGACACACGGAGCACAGAGAGCTCCCGTCCATCGGGTGTCGCGGTTGTGAGCCAGACGTGGTTACTCCAAAGCACCGGGGAAGACCATCCCTTACCCCGAATGGCCGTTTTCCAAACAATGTGATTCGTTTCATCCCACCTCAGAGGCAGCCGCCGGGCATGCGAGACTCCGTTGCCCTGCGGGCCACGGAACTGAGGCCACGGTTCCTGAGCCGATCCGGCCATCGACCAGACGAACATAATGAGCGATATGGAGGCCGCCATGTGATTCATGGGGCCGGAGGCTACAGTCTCCGCTTGGAAAGTTCAACGCCGACGTCACGCTCAGGAACGATCGCACGAGCCGGCCCCTGTGGACGTGTTTTGCGCAGTTACTTTAGCAACGCCCGAATCTAGGAGGAAACGCGAAGACGACGTAACGTAGGGTGCAACGATGAGCGTCTGCCCCTCAAGAGAACTCCAGTCCGCTTCCTTATTGCCTCCGCTGCCGAGTCCCACCATGCTCCTCTGCACCATGAGTTTCGACACCCACTTAAAGACGGCTCGTCAGCTCAGTCCACGGCGATCCACAAGCACCGCCACGTCCATCCCGGAATTAGTGGAGGAACAACTGAAACACTTTTCCATCGATCCAGCCTCAGAGGTCGGCCGCGCTCTGGCTCCGCTCTGCCAGCATATCTACGCGGCGAATGTGGACATGCATCACTTGTGGGATGTCACCGTCCGAGAGCTTGGGAAGCTCGAGCGTCAGGATCGGGTGGCGTTGTTCAACGCGAAAAAGTTCCTCTGCTTCCAACTCGCGAAGCTCCTGGACACCCTGCAGAACCCTTTTCGTCGAACCTATCAATCCCTGACCGAAGGCCAGTCCGGACTGATCGCCCGGGGACCTTATGCGCTATTCGACAACGTCACTGCGATCTTCTCGTCCACGCCTGTGATCGCCCGCACCGCGACCTACCTCTACGCCTGCACTGAGTGGATCGACGAGGCCTTCCAAGGCCGTGAACCTCTTCTGGGGGTCTACTCGCGGCTCCTCAACCCCACCTCCATCTCACTCGCCAACCATATCGTCGACCTGGAATGCGGTTCGAAGTCTCGCGAATACATGGCTTGGAACTTCAACTCAGGGATGGCAGCGATCGACGCGGCCCTGAGTCATCTGGTCGGCTATCAGGACCTGATCCTTAGCTCTCGCAATATTTATGGGGGCGCGTTCCAACTGCTCAACGACTGGTTTCGGAAGCCATCAAACCTGGATGTCGCAGTACGCTTCTTTGATGGCTACACTGCGGAGGACTTCCTCTCGGCCCTAGTGGAGCTCCGACTCAACTATGCAGCACGGATCAAAGCCGGGAAGCAGATCTACCTCTACATTGAGTCGCCCTGTAACCCCCATGGCTACGTCCTAGACGTCCCTGCAATCTGCAAAGCGGCTCATGCCGAGGGTATAACGGTGATCCTGGACTCCACGGTTGCGACCCCGTTCCTCGCTCAACCGCTGCAGCGCGAGGACCCGGCCGAGCGTCCCGACTTCGTCATCCACAGCTACACCAAGGACATCACGGGAAGCGGAACAACCACGGCGGGAGTTGTCATCGGACGCAACGAGCGGATGTTTATCCCGAAAGGCGACTCAGTCACCACCACCGATCTCTCGGATCGCCCGGTGAAATACACGTGGGATGAGACCCTCTTTTGGAACGTGTTTTATGTGAAGGGGGCCTTTCTGGATGCGGACAAGGCATTCGAAGTGATCAGCGGTTCCCGAACCCTGGACCTCCGCATGCTCCAGAAAGCCATCAACACCACCGTGCTTGCGCGGTTTCTGGCGGAGCACCCTCTGATTCAAGTGAAGTGCAATGCGCTGGAGAACAACGAGAACTCGAGGCTGAGGGAGAAAATCCTCCGCCTTGGGTTCCCCGCCCCACTCTTCACCATTGATATGGAGCAGGCTTGGCTTCCGCGCGAGATCTTCACACGTTTCTTTGACTCGTTGGAGCCGGCCTTCGGCCATCAAGTCTCACTCGGACAGTCCAACACGGTGATTCTTTGTCCAGCCCTCACCAGCCATTCGGAGATGAACGCTGAGGAGCTGAAAAGCGCTAACATTGCGCCCACGACCATCCGTATCGCTGTCGGTGATGAAGACCCTCGCCAGCTGATCGCGCATTTCGTCCGGGCAGCTCAGCTAGTGCTCGATCCAGCCGTCCCTAGTTTCTCCAAGCGCTTCATGCCCGCCCGCGCCGTAGACGCCCTCTACCGAGAGATCTATCAGTCCATGCACAAGCGCTGGGTGGAATCCCAGCCCGGGATGGCGGAATGGATGGAGTAAAAGAAAAAGGCCGAGCGCACAGCTCGGCCTTTGGTGAGTTCAGAGAGATACCTCGGGAAGCTCAGGGATTCCGGGCGCGATAGAACTTCCGAGCAGCCAGAGCGGTCGACTCGACTTGCAGCGGGGAAACGGCACCCACCACCGGGGCATAGGCTCCCGACACCTCATCGGAGGCCTCGAGAAGTCCGGTGAACTCGACCACCACGGACAAGCCCGCGGATCTAATAGTCAGAGCGGGAGGGGGCACGCTCAGGTTGATGACCCGGAGATTATCGAAGAGCGTGTAGTTCCCTGGGCTTCCGATGGAACCGAAGGTATCGCCATGTCCTAACATCAGGGACCCGTGATTGAAACCACTACCCGTCCGGGTGAACAGGCTTGTACCATTGATCTTCAAGGTCACGCTATCCCCCAATTGAAGGAGTTCCACATCCACCCATTGCCCGGCAGCGGCACCCGCAGCAGCATAGGGGGGCTTCGTGAAAACTTTTGAAAGCTCGGTGGCAGTCTTCGACAAGAAGGTTGGAGCCACCGCCGGATTTGACCCCAGATAGCTCACGTAGCTTCTTCCGCTGCTCGCACTGCCATCTGTTTCTACAGCAAACCAGAGCCCATCAGTTCCGGCAAACCCATGACGATTGGTGCCCGCGCCGGAATGGTTCACCCCGAAGAGTGCGTGTTCCGTGCTTCCCGCAGCGGAGAGATTCACGCTCAAGAACATGTCGAAGCGAACTGAATAGTCACCGGTAAGATCCACGCCGATCGGCAGTAGGTTGATAGCAGCGGCAGAGGCAAGAGTGTCGTTCTTGTTCACAGTGGCTTTCAACGCGGTGGTGGAACCTCCGCCATGTGGGGACGCTGGAATCCCATCAACACTGTAGTCGTAGGCGAACGTGTAAGCAGCGTCCGCGACGTTATTGGCGGCACTAAACACCGCTTTCCAGCTCGCAGAACTATCCGCGTCAAAGTTCTCAGAGAAGAGCACAGGACCGTCCCGGAGATCATCGTCTACCAGCGTGGCCGTCGCGGAGGGGTTCGTCAGCCCTATGACATATCCCTCGCCAGGTTCCAGCGTGAGGACGACGGTCTCCGAACCTTCCAGCAGGTCATCGTCCACCGGCGTCAAAACCAACGTTGCCGTGGCGGCACCGGCAGGAATCGTGAAAACTAGGGGTGTCCGGCTGTAGTCGACGCCATTCGCTGCGGACCCGGCGAGTGAAATGTTCACCACCAAGTCAGCGCTTTCATCGCCTGCACGAGTGACCTGAAAGCTCAACGTATCCAAGGGTTGGCGCTCGTAGCTCAGCGAATCCGAGGCGATCACATTGACGGAGGTCACATCCCCATCGTCGGCGATCTCGACCCGACCACGAAACGGTGCCCCCACCTCGTAGCCTGTCCCTGGGATGACGTCGACAAGCACAGTCTCCGCCTTCTCTCCTTTCAGATCGTCCAACACCTCAATCTCAACGGCCAGGCTATCCGAGTTCGCTGGGAGTGTGACCGAACTTTGAAGCGCCTTGTAGTCCGCACCCGACGTCGCGCTGCCCCGAGTCTGAATATTCACGGTGAGTGGCTGGCTTTGGTCGCCCCCAACTCGTCGGATCAGGATGCTCCCATTCTCGCCGGATGGTTCCGCAGCCGCATTATCGAGGGTCTCTACGCTAACGATGGTGGTGGAAGGCTGATCATCCAGCGTCAGCACACGTACATTGTCGTAGAGCACAAAGCCTTTGTCGGTCGGACGGCCGATCGAAGCGAAAAGGTCAAGATAGCCCAACATGACATTGCCCGAGTTCCAGGGGGAGTCGTTGACCCGACGGGCCATCTGGTAGCCATTGATCGTCCAGATCACTTCATTGTTCTCCTGCCGCAACTCCACCTCAACCCATCGTTTGCCCGGAGAGCCTTCCGATTCAAAGGGAGGCGTCGGGAACATGACCTGCAAGGGATGGTCCAAGGGCAGAATAAAGTTCTCCTCCTCGGTTCCTCCTACTCCATCCCGATCCAGGAACCCGCCGGCTGTGCCGGTCTTTCGGAGCATCGCGGCGGAGGGGACCCCCTCGTAGGCTCGGTAATCCCCAGCAGCGCCTCCCTCCCCAGTCACAGCAAAGGCCAGTCCATCGCTATCCGCACTGAAAGGCCAACTCATCTTGTCTCCAACAAAGTTAAGACCGAAGAAAGTGAACTCCGTGGAGCCTTCCCCCCCAGCCCCGAAGGCCACGCCTGGATAGTTTATCCACATGTCGAAACGCATGGCGAAGTTCCCGCTAAAAGACTGGTCATTGGGGAAAAGGCTCACGCCAGCACGGTCGGCTACTTCATCGTTCTTATTTACCGTCAGACGCAGCGCGCGGGTCGTACCGCCTACACTATGGGGCGCCGATGGGATGCCCAAAGCTCCGTAATCGAAGTTGAAACGAACCTCGAAGTCAGACGTACCGTTCTGGCCCGCATCGAGAATGCTCCAGTTCGCTGAAGTGTCTGTGTCGAAGTCATCGGTGAAGGCCGTGGCGGCCGACAGCAGGACCGGACTGCAACTGAGCCCGAGAATGGGCAAGGCGGCAGCCCATCGGAGATAGAAAGCGGGAGCGATCGTTCGATTCATGATTCGAATGGGTAGGGTTGTGAGACCAAGACTGCAATCCAACCAAGGCAGGAGGAGGCCACTTTTAAGAGCTCAGAATGCCACATAAAATTGCACATAAAATTGCAAAGGCCGGATTTTTGAGACCGGAGGCATCCTATGAACTTAGGGGTGCTCAGAGACAAGCCTAAAGACTTTCTCCTTCGGCGAAGCCTCACGATTTTGGTTCGGATAATGACATCCCATTAGCGCCCCCAAAGGTGAATCGCGCTCCAAATCAATGGGGAACAGCTCCCATCGAAACGCTGCGAATCATCCAGACATGGGCGCTATTCCCCAACCTCACAACGAATCGTTCCAGATAAATTGCCACATAACTCGTTTTCTATAAACAGCTAACGTCGCATCCATCTAAAATCACTCCTACAAAAAACATGGCATGACAAGTGCGTCGTTTGCTGGTAGGTTCCGAACGCCGGTTCGTTCAGAATCCTTACAACACCCGTGCCACTGCATACCAAAACGTCTCTAGCAGCCCTGTCCAGGGTAGCATGGGGCATTCTGCTTGCGGTCGTGGGGGTTCAGGGTCAGGACAAGCCTCGAGTCGTTCCAGCGGAATTGGCCAAACCTGAGATTAGAGTTCCCGAGCAAAAGTACCTTAAGCCTACAATAGAGTCAGCTACGGCAGCAAAAGCCGCAGTCGCTGACCTCAAACAGGCCTCCTCAGCCGAGATCAAAGGTCAACTCGACGCATTCAAGAATGCTCGAGAGGCTTACTTGGTGAAGCAAAGGGAGTTGAGCGAAAAGTTGCGAGGGGCTTCAACCGAGCGTCGACGGGATGTTCAAGTCCAGCTCGAAGTCCTGCGTAAGGAGTGGTTCGACCGTTCCCGCAGTTTCCGAGAGGAAGCCCAGCGCCGCGTTCCCGACTTGAAGGACTTCCCTCGCTATGAGCCTCTGGGGAGACGTCCCCCGTTGACTGATTCGAAGTGAGACCGGCCACGGCAGCTAGCCTGCCGGTCGGATGACAAGCTCAGCCACAGATAAGCCTAAGCTACGCGGATCGGTCTCTGAGAGGTTACCCAACCTCGCTCGAAGCCGGTGGCATGCTTCCGTAATGGTGGCTACCCTCACATCGCTGGCACTCCTGCTAAAGTGCCCTTCTCTTCTGGCCGCGGCTGCCGACCTCCCACGCAGTGAACCCGACCTGACCCTGCTCATGCCGGTGTGGAACCACTTTTACAACCTGACCGCAGGCGTAGGCTACAAGGACAATATTTTGCTGGCGTCCAGAGCGCGAGAAGCCAGCAGCTTCGCTTCCATCGCGGGCGATTTCACCCTCTGGAAGCGGCCTGCAGAGGACGGGCATGAACTCCAACTCGGGGTCAGCGCAAACGACCGCCAGTATCTCGCGAATCGCACCATGGACCACGAGCATGTGTTCGTCGGCCACGCCCGCTATCTAGGAAGGCTTTCCGACCGATGGCAATGGGTGGCCG
Source organism: Akkermansia muciniphila (assembly GCA_945861575.1). GTDB lineage: Bacteria > Verrucomicrobiota > Verrucomicrobiia > Limisphaerales > UBA11320 > UBA11320. The sequence goes on along the minus strand of CAMAVD010000105.1, from coordinate 5,924 downwards.
ATTTCGATGCCGCCTACTTCGATCAGATTTTGGATGTGACCATCCTGGAAACCCAGATCGATCGGCAACGACTCAAGCAGTTCAGCATCGGGGGAGGGCCTGGACTGCGTTACCAAGTGGGAAACCGATCGTGGTTGGAGCTCACACCCATCGTTTCTCGGAGCTGGCTGGAGGGACAATTCGACAGCTATAACGAGCTCGGAGGACAATTGAGCTTCCTTCAGTCCTACGGAAGCCGCTCGGAGTGGCGCCTCGAATTCGCCGGCAAGCGCCGGGATTACGACACACGTCGTCAAGCAACCCTTCAAGGGTTTGCTCAACCTGGAACCTCGCTACACTATCGTCGCGAAAACCTTCAGTGGGTCAATCGACACTACTTCGACGCCGCACGCCGATGGCGACTCGAAACCCGCATCAAAGGGTTTGTCTCCAGTGACAATGGTTCGGGCTATTACGACTATTGGAGCACAGGGTTTAGCGAGCGCCTGGAACTGAAGCTGCAACGTTGGGAGTTTCGCTTGGAAGCAGGATACACCTTTTACCATTTCCCATCGCAAATTGTAGGTTCGCCAACCTCCACCATCGAGCGGACCCGGGGAGATCTGACCGGCTTGATCCGAATCGATCGTATCATCAACCGCAATTGGAGGATATTCGGAGAGTTCAATCACGACCGTGCGTTGGCAGCGGATCCCCTGGAGACATTCTCTGCCAACACGGTCTGGCTCGGTGTTTCCTGGGACTACTAATATGCCAACCACTGGAGCCACCGGATCGGCATCACGAACCCATCCGGGCATTCCGCGGGTCGCGTTCTGGACGCCGACCGTCGCCACGGTGCTCGCGCTGGCCGTGCTGGCCGGCACCCTGCTCGTAGCTCGCAGGGAACTCAGGGAGCGAGTCCGTGAGCAAATCGTGGCGCGAGATGCGGTGGTACTAAACGAGGTTCTACGCATGTCGGCCCAAAATTTGGAGGACGAAATCAGCGAGGATCCCACCACGCAGCTGACTCTCGTACTTCAGACCTCACGGCTCCGTGGTGTGCTGGGCGCGCGCCTCTTCGACAAGACAGGCGGCTTTGTCCAGGCCTTCCCTCCCAACATCCGCGGAGGTGCGCTGGCGCCAGAGGATTTGGGGGAGCTAGCACGCTTGCAGCCCGTGAGCCGCTTCCACGAAGCGCTCCCTCTCGCTGACTTCGTGTTGTCGCTGGATGCGAATGACCCTACTCGCGTGGCGATGGCCCCGATTCTCGAAGTGAACCTCCCTCTACGGATCGAGCCCACGGGCCGACTGGTAGGGGTGGCTCAATTCATTATCGAGGGGGGAGGGATTGCCGCGGAGTTTGCCCGGCTGGACAATCACTTAAACCGCCAAGCGGCCGTAGGATTCGCGGTCAGCGGCTCGATGATCGCACTGACCATCGGATTTGCCTTCAGACGTCTGAGCCATTCCTACGAACTCCTTCAACACCGCACCGATGCTCTAACACGTGCCCATCGCGAACTCCTGCAGAGCGCGAAAACCTCCGCAGTCGGTGCGGTCACATCCCATCTCATTCACGAATTGCGGAACCCACTGTCCGGACTGCACAACTTCATTGCCCTAGGCGCGAAACGCTCAACCGGCAAGGATCCCGTGGACTGGCAAGATGCCCTCTCGGCCAGCGGACGCATGCAGGCCACCGTTCAGGAAATCACCACTCTCCTCCGCGAGGAACAGTCCTCCACGCGCTACCAGATCCCTCTGTCGGAGCTGGGCGAACTGATCGCCCATCGGTTGACCCCAAGATCAAACGCAAAGGGAGTGGCTGTGCAGCTGAAGTGCCAAGGGGAGAGAACCCTGGACAACCGCACCGCGAACCTGATCGCGCTCATTCTTGTAAACCTCGCCCAGAATGGCATTCATGCCACACCCCCAGGTCGGTCGGTGTCTGTAGAGTTGGAGGCCCAAGACACGGTCTGCCTTTTCCGGGTCAGAGACCAAGGCCCTGGATTCCCTGAGCACGATCCCGAAGGACTCTTCCACCCGCAGCCCTCGACACGGGAAGGGGGGAGCGGCCTAGGCCTGGCCATCTGCAAGCAGCTGGCCAATCACCTGGGAGCGTCGCTCTCACTTATTGAGAACCATGCGGAAGGCTGCACCTTCGAACTCCGCTTGGAGAACACTGCCGTGTCTCTTTGAACAGCTCCACACGCTCATCCATTTACCCCCTCTCACGCCCGGAAGTCCAAACCCGGACACGCTTCCAATGTCATGGCTACTTTCATGGAGATCCACCTACCCGGGCTGCAGCTCTTTGGGAAGTGGCGAGGTTCACTTCACTTTTCCGTTGCATTCCCTCATGGGATTCAGTGAGTTTTGTTCATGCAACTCACTTTGAAGGCGGGGCCGTGCCGCATCCTCTGTCTCCTGCTACTGGCAGCAAGTCTGCCCGCCTGGGCTCATACCCCCGCTGAGGAGATGGCGGAGGCGGCTCAAACCCTGACTGCCACTCTGACCCCTGAGCAGGCGAGCCGCGTGCAGTTCGCATTCGCCTCGGACGAACGGATGAACTGGCACTTCATCCCGCGTGTGAGAAAAGGATTGCCGCTAAAGGAGATGACCGCCGTCCAACAACGATTGGCGCATGTCCTGATTTCCACTGGCCTGAGCCAGCGCGGCTACGCCAAGGCGGTTACCATCATGACACTCGAACAGATTCTCCGTGAACTGGAGCAAGGCAAGACCGGCATGGTCCGTGATGAAGAGCTGTACTTCATCAGTATCTTCGGAAAACCGGGCGACAACAAGGGCTGGGCGTGGCGCCTGGAAGGCCATCATCTCGCGCTCAACTTCACCATCGCGAACGGCAAGGATATCGCCTCCTCCCCCTCATTTTTCGGCACCAATCCCGCCGAAGTACTCGAAGGGCCTCGCAAGGGGCTGAGGGTGCTCGGCGAGGAAGAGGACCTCGGACGGGCTCTGATCCGATCTATGAGCGCCTCTCAAAAGAAGTCGGCCTTGATCGCAACCAATGCACCCAAAGACATCATCACCGTCGCAGAACGTAAGGTGAAACCCCTCCCCGAGGCCGGCATCGCTCTCTCAGATCTCACACGCGAACAGAAGGCAAAGCTGCGCGAGTTGGTGGAAGTTTACGCGCGTCGTCACCGAGCCGAACTGGCCGAGACGGACTTGGCCAAAATCGAGAAGGCAGGCTGGGGCAAGCTTCGCTTTGCCTGGGCTGGAGGACTGGATCGCTTCCAGGGTCACTACTATCGTGTTCAAGGGCCGACCTTCCTCCTCGAATACGACAACGTGCAGAATAACAACAATCACGTCCATACCGTCTGGCGCGACTTCGCAAGCGATTTCGGGGAAGATCTGCTCAAGAGCCACTACGAGAAGTCCCACCGATAATGGAAGCGTTCGTATCCACAGGCTCCCCGCCTTCAGCAGGCGAGAGGATCACCCTGACCATTCATGATGTGGGATTTGGAGGCGAGGGCATCGGCCGCCTCCAGGACTTCGTCGTTTTTGTTACCGGGGCGATTCCTGGCGAAACCATTGAAGCGGAGGTGACGGAGGTGAAAAAGCAGTTCGCGCGTGCTCGCCTCGTGCGCATCATCACCCCTTCCCCCGATCGTGCCGAACCTCGCTGCCGCCACTATGGGCTCTGCGGAGGATGCCAATACCAACACGTCGCCTACCCCCGCCAGCTTGAGATCAAGACGAAGCAGGTGCGAGATCTCCTGGTGCGAATCGGCAAACTCCCGGCCGATCGCGTGAAGGCCACCCTGCCCTGCCCAGAACCCTACGGCTATCGAAACCGAATCATGGTTCGCAGCCAATGGAATAAGCCGGAGCAGCGATTAAACATCGGTTTTCTCGAAGCGGATAGCCGCCTGGTGGTGGACCTCGAGGAATGCGTAATCGCTGAACCTGCGCTCAATGATCAGATTCGGCAACTCCGTCTCAACCCTCCCCCCAAGGGCGGCATCAAGGTCGTCCTGAGGATCGCACCGGAAGGATGGATCGTTGGCCGTGACTCCTTCTTCCAAAACAACTTCTTCGCTCTCCCACAACTGACGGAAACCGTCCGCGAAGCGGCTCGATCGTCCGGATCACGATTCCTCATCGACACCTACTGCGGGGTCGGCTTCTTTGCCCTGGAATTGTCTGACCTCTTCGAACGGTTCATTGGGGTCGAACTCGACGCTATGGCGATCCGGTCGGCGCGGCAAAATGCGGAAATCCGTGGGCGGACCAACGGGGAATTTGTCCAGGGACGCACCGAGGAAAAGCTCGCCGAGCTGATTGGCCAGTTTCCAGGCGCGGAAACCACCATCATCCTGGACCCACCGCGAACCGGCTGCACCCCGTCCATAATCGAGGCTCTAAAAGCCTATCGCCCCCGCCAGGTCATCTATGTCTCCTGCCACCCGGCAACCCTCGCTCGGGATTTGAACACATTCTGCTCGGATGGTGTCTTTGATCTGCGTCAAATCGTACCGATCGACATGTTTCCTCAGACTCAACATGTCGAATGTGTCGCCGATATAAGATTGCAGACCTGACAGGACTGTCGCCTGGCAAAGGTGGCAACCATGAAGTGTATAAGTCCCTACAATACTAAGTGATGCAAGCACACGAAGCTCGGAACACCCCTTCGGCGTCCCGCCATCTGCCCTGGGTGGCGGTGGCCCTGGTAGTTGTCGCCTACCTCCTGACGTTGGACCGCACCTTGAGTGCTTGGAATCTACCCGTACTGTCTACGATGAACGGATGGGACTGGCGTCCACCCTCCTTGTTTCCGCTGCAGTGGCTCGTGTCCCTTCCTGCATCCTGGCTTCCGGTCGGGGTTCAGCCTTTTGCCCTCAGTCTTATCTCGGCCATCTGCGCAGGGTTGTCTCTGGCTCTCCTGGCAAGGACGGTGACTATTTTGCCGCAGGAAAGAACACGCCTGCAACGTCAACGCGCTTTGCAGCCGGGCGGCATTCTGCCCGCATCCATCGCTTGGCTGCCTGCATGTTTGGCGGTTCTGGTCTTCGGGCTCCAACAGACTGTCTGGCAAAATGCCACCCAAGCCTCCCAGGACATTTTGGATTTGCTGCTGTTCGCCTATATCGTCCGAGCCATCGCAGAGCACCGACTGGACAGCCGGGATGCTTGGTTGCACAAGGCAGCCTTGGTTTACGGCCTCGCCATCGTGAACAACTTCGCGATGATCGCCTATCTGCCCATCTTTATAGGCAGTCTGATCTGGATCAAAGGCCGCTCCTTTTTTAGTGCCTCGTTCCTAATCCGCTTCACACTTCTGGGTTCCGCCGGTTTGCTTCTCTATCTGCTCATTCCAACACTGCACGCCCTCTCCGACACCAGCACAAACGGTTTCTGGCGCACCTTGCGCAGCTATGTTGGCGCACAGAAAGGGCTCTTGTTTAGTTACAACCGGGTGAGCGCCCTCCTGCTAGGTTCCGTTTCACTCATCCCACTCCTGGGACTCGCCTTTCGTTGGGGTGAAGCCGGCGGGGACGTGAGCGGGGCGAGCCATACTGTCACCATTTGGCTGACGCATTTAATCGCCGTAAGTTTTCTCACCCTTTGCATCGCATCCGCTTTCGACTTCCGAATCGGCGGGGTGGCGCAGACGGTGATCGGAGTCGCGAGTATCGCAGCCAAAAGCGGCAACCCGAGCGTGCTGAGCATTTTCTTTCTGGGAGCTGTATCGATCGGATATTACGCCGGATACCTCCTCCTGGTTTTCGGCACGATTCCAGTGCATCGCTGGTCTCGCCCGTCGGCCCTGGGTAAAAAGATCATGGCCGGAGTCGTCGGCTTGCTGGCTCTCGTGACCCTCGCCATCCCGAGCCTGCTGGTGTATCGGAACGGCCCTATTCTGGCTCGAGCTCATGGCGGGAGCGAACTCGCCCAGCTTGGACGCC
>CAMAVD010000104.1 GCA_945861575.1 Akkermansia muciniphila | reverse complement strand
GAGAAGCGCGATAGCCTGCGCAGTTGTCATGCCCTCAGGTTGACAAGCCTCGGCCATCCTTCAAAGAAAGAAAGTGATTGATATCACCACCACAGGCATCTTGTCAGATGGAGGTTAGAAGTCTGACTCAAAATCCGGCAGCCGTATTTTGACCAGCGCGCTGCGGGCTAGAAGCAACTCCGGCAGACCGGAGTTGGGAGAAACTCAACACTCCGTGTTCCCGCGCGCAGCGCTCTTTAGCCCGGATTATGGTTCGCCATGCCTGGCAGCATTGGGACAGAGGACGCGTGGATGCGCCTCGTGGCATGAGACTATGAAAAATCCGGGCTAGCCGAGGATGCGCCTGCCCTCACTCAAGAAGATGCCCTGGAAGTTCATCTCCAAGGCCTGGGAATTGGTGGCCTTTGCCAGCGCATCCTTCTCAGTAACCTTGCCCTCCTTCACCAACTGAAAGAGCGCCTGATTGAAATTCTGCATTCCGTCGTCGGTGGCGGTTTCGATGGCAGCGCCGAGCTTATCAAGGCGGTTCTCCTCGATCAGCTTCCGGATAGTGGGCGTGTTAATCATGATCTCGATCGCCGGGGTCATGGAGCCCTGGATGGTTGGGATCATGCGCTGGCAGATCACCGCCTGCAACGTTCCAGCCAACTGCCGACGCACCTGCTCGCGCTCATCCGCCTTGAAAAAGTCTAGGATACGCGTCACGGACAGACCTGCATTGGTGGTATGCAGAGTGGAGAGCACCAAGTGACCGGTGTCCGCCGCGCTCATGGCTGCCTGGAAGCTCGTGGCATCGCGCATTTCACCCACCATGATCACGTCGGGATCTTGCCGCAGCACATGCTTCAGCGCGCTATGGAAGGACATTGTATCCAGCCCCACCTCTCGCTGCTCGATGACCGACTGATTGTCTTCGAAGACATATTCGATGGGGTCTTCCAGCGTCACAATATGTTTACGGCTATGCCCGTTGATGTGCTCAAGCATGGCCGCCAGGGTGGTGGATTTTCCTGACCCGGTAGACCCGGCCACCAAAACAATGCCCCGAGGAGATTCAGCGATCTTCTTGATGATCGGAAGCAGTCCTAACTCTTCGAAGCTAGGCACCTGGGTTTTCACGAAACGCATCGCCAAACACCAAACACCGCGCTGCTGGAACACATTCGTCCGAAAGCGACCCACGCCAGGAACAAAGTAGGAAAAATCAACCTCCCTATCCGTGTCGAGCTTGGCCCGAGCGTGCTTAGGAATAATGGTCTGCACCACATTCTCCAGCCACGGGATGGTAGGATGGGGACACTCGATGGAAACAAGCTGCCGGTTGATGCGGAACACCACCGGGGTCTCGTGCTTGATGTGAATGTCGGAGGAACCGCTGTCGACAGCGGCCTTCAGGATCTTATGAAATATTTCCATTGCGAGCGGACGAGAGCGACCACGTTACATTGCAAGGCCAGTCGCCAAGCTGTGAAGCCGGGCGGCTGACTGAGCCGACAGATTCGTAAACAACATACTCACAACGTACCCCGCGTGCCGGGAACCTTGGCAAGCCACAATCACCCCATGCGCTTGAATCCGCTGCTCGTCCCAGGGCACCACAAGTTCGACGGTCATCTCGGTCCAGGCATCCAAAGCATCTGGGCTTCGAAACTCGATCCCGTTCTTGTGAAACCGCACGAACTCGGAAGCGATGGTCAGTCTCCGTCCAGACCCCTGAACCAGAAATGGACCGAAAGAAGGCGTCGGATTGGCTTTGCTCGCGCTCATAGTGATGCTCACTCACCGTAACACAGGACACTGTCTCGTCAATTGACGATCTCCGCAGCGACGGCTCCCCAGAGAAAAAGAACCGGAATTCTCCCTGATGGCTTGCTCATCCCCGAAGCCCTTGCTAAGCAGGCTGGCGACATATGTCATGGAAGCCCATCAGAATCATACTGTTGCTCATGCTGGGCTCGCTGCTGCTTCAGGCCGAGGACTCGCCGTCTCGCCAGGCGGTAGAGGCACGGATAGACCTTTATGGCACCGCCACCGTTCGCGCTCTCGAGGCCGGCGAGACCCTCGACGGACTCCTCACCGTCAACCGCCCGTCCTGGATGAAGTCGACGGATCAAATTAAATCCTACTCACTCACCTTCCCCATCACCCACTTCAGCACCAATCAGTTCAGCTTCCGCTTTATCCCCAAAGCATCGGGCAAGATCACCCTCTCACTGCTCGGCCCCTACGACAAAGTTCCAGGCTCCTCCAACACACTGTATCGCCAAGAAGTGCTCTGGGAATTGATCGAGACAACGGGAGCCACCCTGGTAGGCGAGTCCGGCGCTCTCCTCCAACTGCCCGTGACCTCTTGGCTGCGCCAACGCTACGACCTAGGCTTGGACGTCACAGGCGGCCAGGCCGTGGTCCTCCGGTGCGCCGCCCGCGCCTTGCCCGTCGGGAACCCACACTCCCCAGAGCTGAAAGCGGGGTCAGAGCGTCCCACAGCTTCAATCCCCGATGGCTTTCGAAAAGGCGTGCGAATTCTACAAGGGATCGAGTTGGTACGTCCGAAGGGGCAACTACCAGACCTGTCCCAGGCAGACCTTACAGCCATCCAGAGCGAGGGTTTCGACCATGTGCGCCTCAGCCTCCCCTGGCACGAGGCACTTCCCTCGTCAGGCGGTGCACCCGATGCAGCCATTCTGGCTCGGCTGGATCTGGTCTTAAACTGGGCAGCGCAGGCAGAGCTTGGGGTCATTCTTGGCTGCCAAGCCTATCCTGAACTCGCGGCGGACACGGCCAAGGAGTTACCACGCTTTGTGTCGCTCTGGCGCTACCTGGCCCACCGCTACAGCAACAGCCCATGCCGCCTAGCATTCGAGCTGATCAGCCCGGGAGGAAAGCGCTTGCCGACCGCGACGCTGAATGCGCTTTATGCCGAAACCCTGCGGGAAATTCGACCGATCGTAGGTCAACGCTGGGTTTTCGTCAGCCCAGGAAAGTCAGGTCATCCGGCCGAACTGCCGCTTCTCTCCCTGCCCGAGGGGGATGATCGCATCGCCGTTTCCGTCCAAAGCCGCGAGCCGGAGTTCTTCACCCAACAACTCTCCCAAGGGCTCAAGTCCTATGGACTCGAAATCGTCCGGTTTCCCGGCCCGGCGGAACAACCTCTAAAATCTCCCACTACGGCATCCCCGGATCTCAATACCCGAGAGCTCATCCGCCGTTACCAATCCAGCACCGCTGCGCGGAACCCAAGCAGCGCCGAAATCGTCCAGCGTTGGGTGCAATGGACGCGCGATTGGTCGCAGTTCACGGGCCGTCCGGTCTATCAGGCCGAAGTCGGATGCGTCGCCGCCATCGAGGCGTCGTCGAGATCCCGTTACTACGCGGCCTGGCGGGAGGCCCTCGACAAGGCGGGAATGGGCTGGGCCATCGCGGACTGGCGACAGGATTTCCGTTACTGGGACCCTGCCCAGCAGCGTCCAATGAGCGGCATGAGAGAGGCGCTTTTTCCGGGTCGCGCCGTGCTCACCCCGAGCCCCGCGGCTGCGACCGAGACCCCGGCCCAAGTGGACAGTGCTCTCACTCAACTCCGGGCGCTTCGCAAACAAACCCTGCCTCCGCCAGTCAACAAGGCCTCCCCGCCTTCCGATCCCATGGCAACCTTGCTCGCGCAAGTTCAGGAGCGCTCAGATCATAATTGGAAACTCACACGTTGGACACTCGGAGCCATGCTGGGGATCTCGATCACTCTTCTGATTCTCCCGCTGGTGCGAAACCGCCCGGCTGTCGAAATCGTCACGACCACTCGTATCCTGTCGAGAAACGCCCTTTCCGATCAGGAGCGGGAGATCACCCTCACCCAGGTCACCGAACTTCTCAAAGAGAAACTGGTCCTGCACCTGCTTGCTTCCCGGAAAGAGGGACAGCTGGCTCAGCAGCAGGCCTCGGAAGAGGTTGAACTGATGGGACGACGGCTTGAGCAACTCCGCGCCCCGCTCCAAGAGAAGGTTCACGCTTACGAGCGTCGGATCGCAGAGCTCGAGGAGGATTTGTTGCGAATGGGGAAGCAGAACCGGGATCTCATTCGAGCCAAAATCGAGATGACCAAGCAGCGGATCACAGCCCCCCCACGCGCCACCCGCCCAGAAGAGTTGAACTAAGAAGGAAGCGGAATGGGCTTGAGACGAGTCAAAGCTGGTCGATTTCGACAAGTCAGATGGGGTCTCCCCAAAATCCGGCAGCCGGATTTTGATTCTAGCAGGCCGCCACCCGTAAAACCCTGGAATAAAGGAATAGCCCTGGCGGGCACCCTGCAAACCGACCTGCTGAGTCGGTCGGCCTGCTAGGCGATATGCGTTCCCTTTTTATTGATCTGTGCCAGTACCATCTCGACCGTTCGCTGCATGGCTCCCTGGTTCTTCTCCACCACCTCAAGTGCCTTCTTGCCTAGGGCCTCGCGCCTAGCGGGCGCGTCCAATAACTCACCCAAGCAATCCTCCAACCCTGCCGCATTGGCCACTTGCAACGCTCCACCTTCACGCACAAAAGCCTCGGCGATCGCCGCAAAGTTTTCCATGTTGGGTCCGAAAACCATGGCCTTACCCATCGCCCCGGGCTCGATGGGGTTCTGTCCGCCGTGCGCAGCGAGGCTCTTTCCGACGAAGATGACCGTCGCCCGCTCGTAAAAATACTTCAATTCCCCGGTGGTGTTGACCAGCAGGCAGTCGACAGATCCGGCGGGGTGAAGTGTCTTCTGCGTAATCTCCGTTCGGTAGACCACCTTGATGCCCAGGGCCTCCAATTCATGACCCGCCTCTTTGGAACGTTCGGAATGGCGCGGCACCATGACCATCAGAAGGCTTGGAAAACGCGGCCTGAGTCGTTGGAAAATCCTCCCTAGAACCGCTTCCTCCCCCGCATGGGTGCTGCCGCAGACCAAAACGGGAGCTGAAGGGTCCACCCCTATCTGCCCCAGTAGGCTAGGCACATCGAGCACTCGCCGTTCGTCGAGTCTGGCAGAGTCGAATTTCAAACTCCCCAGCACCTGCACCCTCTCCCGCTGACAGCCCAGCGAGATAAGGCGCTCCGCGTCAGCCTCGGTCTGACAGCCCACCCCGGAGAGTTGGGCGAAGAGGGGGCGGAACAGAAAAGACCAGCGGCGGTAACCTCGATAGGACCGGTCTGAGAGCCGCGCGTTGATTAGAAACACCGGCACCCCCTGGTCCAGGGCCCTCCAGAGAAAATTCGGCCAAATCTCAGCCTCCACCAGAATAACGGCCTCGGGGTGAATCGTACCTAAAGCCTTCATCACCCAGGGACGCCGATCAATCGGATAATAGATCTTCTGGATATAGGACGGGAGGCGCTTTTTCAACTCCCCCATCCCGGTGGAGGTGGTTGTCGAAACCACCAGTTTAACATTGGGCAAGCGAGGCTCCAGCGCCTGGATCAAGTGAGTGCAAATATTTACCTCACCCACGCTGACAGCGTGAAGCCAGAGGGTATGGCGATTGGTTAACGCCTGCTTTACCTTTGCATCATAGCTACCGAAACGCTCACCAAACCCAGCCTTCCAGTTCCCCCGGCGCCACATCTTAAATAAATAAAACGGGGCGGTGAGCCAGAACAGGACCGTGAAAAGACAGTTATAAATCAGCCGCATTGTTAGTGGCGGGGAAAACTACGACCTAACTCGGCCCGAGGCAAATGGAGTTTTTTACTGGATTCGGACCCCGACCTGGGGTATCTGAAAGTAGTAGAACGCCATTGGAGCCCGGCTTCCTTTAAAGGATCTGGGCTTAGAAGTGGCTCTTTAAGTCCCTGGGTCTGCGGCGTATGAGAGACTTTTTGAACAAAGCCACCGTGCTTGTTCTTAATAGGAACTGGCAGGCGATCAATATTCGCACTCCGGCAGATGCCTTCTGTCAAATGGCATCCGGCACCGCGACGGCTCTTGAAGTCCGAGGAGAGGACGATATCCGTCCTGTCAGCTGGGAGGAGTGGCTTTCTCTTCCTATCCGTGAGGCTGACACGGCGGTCCTCACCATCCGCGGCCCCATTCGAGTCCCGACCGTGATCGTTGCGGTCAACTACTCCAAGGTGCCTATGCGCCGCCCCACCCTGAACGCACGCTCCATCCGCGAACGGGACGGCAATCGCTGCCAATACACCGGGCGCATCCTGCGAGCCGAGGAAGGCAGCATCGACCACGTTGTTCCGCGCTCTCGAGGTGGCAAAGACAGCTGGGAGAACTGCGTCTGGTCGAGCAAGGAGATCAATAATCGCAAAGGCAATCGACTGCCCCACGAAGCCGGCCTGGACCTCCTGAAAAACCCGCGCCCACCGGCCGAACTACCCGTGACCGCGTTCATCCGCAACTTTCACGGCATCGCCGATTGGCGCTTCTTCATCGCCGAGTGAGCACGAGGGCTGCCTTGAGCCTCTCAATCGGCGAACTCTTACACGGGAACGGCATTGATCTTCAAGGATTAGCCGCCAGCCAGAAACGCACTTCCGAGGCCTTCGGATGCTGCGGATCCGCCTCCAAAAACCGTAAGTAATACTGCCGAGCCAACCGGGGCTGCTTGAACTTCTGGGCGTGCAAATTCGCCAAGGCAAGTAGCGCCTTCGATTCTCCCGGATGACTCTGAAGGATCCGCTCAAGCGCGTGTCCCGCGTCCACAGGATAGTCCAGCTGCCTCAGCGTTACCGCGAGATTGTAGCGGGCACTGATGGATTCCGGGTCGATGGACAGCGCCGATTCATAAGCCTGCAACCCCGCGGGCCAATTGCCCTGCTCCACCATGCTCAAGCCCATGTTGAAATAAGCATCATAGCTGGAAGGATCACTCAGCGAGGCGCTCCGATAAAAAGCGATCTCTTCTTCGAAGCGACGTTCCTGATGCGCGATCACCCCTTTGTTCACCAACTCCACAGCCTTCGCCCGATCTCCCGCCCTCGGACGGGGCAGCGATCGCGCGGTGTATCTGCGGTATCCAGTGGTCGGAATCCCACTCTCCAAGGGCGCTGGAGCCACAGGCTCGACAGAAGGGTTGGCCCTGAGGACAGGGTTCGACGGAGTCGCGGTTGGAAAGGTTTGGGTCGGGGCCTGGACAGGCTCACGCCGCCCTCCCCAGCTCAGAGGGTTCATGCGGGAGAAGAAACCGCGCTTGTCCTGCCCGGTTCCGAGCGCACTGCCCTTTGGTGACGAAACCGACATGCCGGGCCCCTGGGACGGCGGCTCGGAAACCACCACCGTGTTGGCGGGCTCTGCGCGCGGAGGAACAATCGCCTGTGGAGGCAGAACGACGACTTCACGTCCCACGTCAGTCACAGGCACAACCTCGGGAACAGGGTCTTTAACCAGCGGGGGAGCGGTGGCCGCTACCGAGGCTACAACCGTCACAGGCGGCGTCTTCGCCGGGGATGGGGCGGCCGCTGCGGGAACAGCCGGGAGAACTGGAGGAGGTATGGGGGTAGAGGTTTGCGACGGCGGCACCGAGGAAGGCCGGATCTCCCGGGCAGGCGAGAGCGGATTCTTAGCGATCTGCGATGCGGTGCCCGCAGGCGGGGGAGATGTGCGAACGACCACTGCCGCCGGAGGGAGCGATGTGAGAGTGCCTAGCCCGGCATAGGAAGGAACTGGGTTGGTGGCCCCCCCACTCGATTTTGGGCGAGTGCCTCCGGCGATCTCGTCGGCCAAAGCCTGGGCGAGCAACTGAACTTCGGATGCGTTTGGGGGCGCTGGCTGGAGCGCCAAATACTGTCGGTACTTTTGGAGGGCGGTTACTTTCTGGTTGAGGTGACGGTGTGTAACTATGGCCTGGTTCAGGAGCGCGGGCCCATAGCTCGGATTCTCCGCAAGTGCCGCCTGAAAATATTGCACCGCATCCACATAACGGCGTCTGGAAACTTGGACCATTCCGAGACTGTTCAGAGCCTCCACCTGCCTGGGGGCCAAAGCGAGAACCGTTCGGTAGCTCGCATCCGCTAAATCCGACCGATTCAACTGCATCTGAGCCTGACCTAACCTGAGCCAGCCATTGACATCCTGCCTCTGCAGCAGCGTATAGGCGGTCAACTCATTCACCGCCGCCTGCACCTGTCCCTGCTCCAAAAGCAGCGAGCCCAGATTGAAACGCGCAGCGGAAAGCCTATGGTCCAAGGTCAGAGCTTTGCCATAGGCGGTCGCTGCTTCGGGGAGATTGCCAGCGGCGTGATAGGCGAGGCCCAGGAGATTCCAAGCCCGCGCTTCACGAGGTAGCTTCTCCACAGCCAGTTGCAACATCCGGAGCGATTCCTCAGCTCTCCCTTGTCCCAGCAGGCGTTCCCCCTCAATCAACGCCTTCGGACCCTGCGGTTCACAGCCCGTCAGGGCAGACAGCAGGAGCACCAAAACGGTGGCCTGGACCCCGATCCGGAGCAGCCGATCCGTCCCGAAGAAACGCAAGGAATGGGCCCGCAATCCGCCCTGCCCGGCGGCAGCGCCGGGGCACGATCGCTCGGGAATTTTGTTGGTCACCATTTTGGCTCGTGTTAACACTCACTGGAGCGGGGTGTCAAGAAACCCGCCACACCAAGCATGTCTGTTCGTTTACTAAAATGCTGGAACCGCACGGGCCTCCAGCTCACGTTCTGGCTTCTGGCCTGTCTGACAGCGCCGGTAGCGACAGACGCCACAGCGCCGTCCGCCACCAACGACGCGGAGGTGTTCATCATTCATGACCCCCTGGCCACGGAGGCGTTCCGTCCGTCGTCCCTACGCATCCAGGCCATGCTGGAGCGCGGGCTGACCGCTGTCACGGGCAAATCGAACTCCCGAGAGGCGTGGCAAAGCCTGGTCTCCACCCAGGACATCGTCGGCATCAAGGTTTACTCGGCACCCGGCTTGGCAGGCTCCCGAGTCGAGGTAGTCGCTGCTCTTATCCAGTCGCTGCTCGACGCGGGCATCCCCCCCCAGCATGTGGTGGTCTGGGACAAACTCACCTCAGACCTACAGTCCGCCGGTTTCACAGACCTCGCGCGGCGTTTCCCAATTCGCGTGACGAGTTGCCATGAATTCGGCTGGGACGACACCGCCGCCCACACCAACTACTACCTGGGAAGGCTCACCTGGACCGACCATGAGTTTGGCAAAACCGAGCCGGAGGTGGGCAAACGCTCCTTCTTCAGCAAGCTCGTGACGAAGGAGCTCACAAAAATAATTAATGTCGCGCCGCTGTCCAACCACTATCGCGCAGGCGTGACGGGCTGCCTCTTCTCCCTCGCCATGGGCAGCGTGGACAACACCCAACGCTTTGAAAGTTCCCCGGAAAACCTGGCCGTCGCAGTACCCGAAATCTACGGCCAAGATCCGCTCTTTGAAAAGGTGGTCCTCAGCATCGTGGACGCCCTCCTGGCGCAGTATCAGGGGGAAAGCCAGACCTTCCTGCACTACACTCGCCCTCTAAACGAGCTCCGTTTCAGCCGTGACGGGCTCGCTCTGGACCAGATCTCGTTGAAGGATCTCGCTGAGCTTCGCCAGATGCACTCCGTGCTGTTTCCCACCAATGTCCTCAGCACTATCAACAAGCTCTATCACGAAAACGCCCCGCTGATGGAACTTGGCCAGTCCGATCCTAAGCGGATCCGCGTGGAACGCCGCTAGCAGGCCGTTTGACGTAGATTATCGTTCTGCAAGGTGCCCGCCAGGGCTAGTGTTAGGCTCTCGGGTTTTTTGGATGTCGGCCTGCTAGCATTCAAAATCCGGCTGCCGGATTTTGGGGATGAACTGGCTCAGGTGGCCGCAACGAACCCAATCACGCAGAATTGGGGGGGGCGAAAGGAGCGAGGTGTCATGGTCAATAGGGTCGAGGCGGGGACCCACCCAAGGCTCGACGTCATTGGCCAGTTCCCTCCTCCAGGTAACCTTCAGAGGACCGGCACACAGAATTCACGTCCTATATATGTTATAGGTTTCGGACTTTTATCCCTAAACATACAGCTCATTCATCACTTTCGTAACACCATTGTCACTTGAGCGCCCTTTAACTGCCACGAGAGCGTTTCAATCTGCGCTCACACATCCATCCAAACTTATGGAAAAACAAACGATACTACGGCGGGCTTTGACCACCGGCGCGATCCTTACCGCGCTGGCAGGAATGAAGGCCCAGGCACAGTCGCAGGACGCCCTCTTGGACAAGCTTGTCACGAAAGGCGTGCTCACACAAGACGAGGCCAAGGAACTCCGCGACGAGGCGGACGACGGCTTCAGGAAGTCGTATCAAGCCAAGTCGGGCATGCCCGACTTTGTGAACTCTCTGAAGTTCAACGGGGACTTCCGAGGTCGTTACGAGTCGTTCTTCAATGATCAAGCGGCGGTCCGTCATCGATGGCGGTATCGGCTCCGGTTTGGCGCTGTGGCCAGCCTCCACGACAATTTCGAAGTGGGTTTCCGCCTCGGTTCGGGCGACGCCACCGCCGCCGGTGGGCTTCTGGACCCCATCTCGAACAACCAGACGCTCGACAACAATGGTGCCAAGAAAGGCATTTACATTGATCTGGCCTATGCGAAGTGGACCCCGATTCAATCCTCCAGTTGGAACTGGGGCATGACCGCCGGAAAGATGGAGAATCCGTTCGTCACCTCCGATCTACTCTTCGACAACGACTACACTCCCGAAGGTGTGGCGTCGCAGCTGAAGTACACCATCAACGCTCAACACGCCTTCCGTCTGATTGGCGGCGGATTCGTGATCGACGAAAGCCGCACCACGAGCCGCGATCCCTTCCTCATAGCCGGGCAGGCACGTTTTGATTCCATCTGGGATGAGAAGCAGAAGTGGCAGAGCACCGCAGGACTTGGGGTGTTCACGCTCACGCACGACGAGAACCTGCTCAACGGCAATCTTCCCAACATCAACGTCGGCAATAGCCGGACTGCTACCGGCCGACCCAGCGAAGGATTTAATCCGCTCTTCGCCGACGCCTCGGTCACCTACACCCTCGACGAGTTCCCATTCTACGCGGGAAAATTCCCCATCAAAGTGGGCGGCGACTACCTGCACAACCCCGCCGCACAGAACTACAAGGACGGTTACTCCATGGGGATCACTTTCGGCAAATCCGGCAAGCGGAAGACCTGGGATATCTCCTATCGCTTCCGCGAGCTCCAGGCCAACGCTTGGTTTGAGGAACTGGTGGATTCCGACTCCGGGGCCTTCTACAAGTCAGTCAGCGGTGCAGACTTTCTCTCCACCAGCGGACAGGCCACGGCCAACACCTTCTACGCCGGCACAAACGTGCGCGGCCATGTCGTCAAGGCCAGCTACTCCCCCTGGGACACCTTCACCCTCGGTCTGACCTACTTCGACATGGATGCGATTGTCGAGAGTCCGATTGGCTCCGGCAGCCATATCGGTCGCCTCCAGGTTGACGCGATCTGGAAGTTCTAATGAGTGGCGTGTTCACACCAATGTCACACAAACGCCATCCCCTCGAATCCCACACGTGAAATATTCAATCATATGACGATCAACATCAAAGGCTTGTCGGTCATGGTCGCCCTTCTGGGTGGCCTGCTCACCTCACACGGGGGCAATATTACTGTCAAAGGATCGGACACCCTAGTGATCCTGGCTCAGAAATGGGCGGAGGTCTACATGTCCAAGACTCCTGGAACCAAGATCCAGGTCACCGGCGGCGGATCCGGTGTCGGTCTCGCCGCTCTTCAAAACAGGGCGACAGATCTGGCCAACTCCTCCCGCAAGATCAAGGCAGGCGAAGTGGCGGAGTGCATCAAGGTATTCGGAAAACGCCCCACCGAGTACAAGGTGGCGTTGGACGGCCTCAGCATCTACGTGAATAGCGAAAGCACCTTGAAGGAGCTAAGCCTGGAGCAACTGCAACTCGTATTCACCGGCAAGATCAAAAACTGGAAGGACCTCGGAGGTTCGGACGCCCCTATCACGGTCTACAGCCGTGAGAACAGCTCTGGCACCTACGAGTTCTTCAAGGAGCACGTCCTGAAAGGCAAAGACTTCGCCGCCCGCGCGCAGACAATGCCGGGCACGGCAGCCGTGCTGCAAGCCGTGGCCAAGGACAAGAACGGAATCGGCTACGGCGGGGCTGCCTATGGTGCAGGTGCAAAGCATCTGGCGATCAAGAAGACGGAGAGCTCCCCGGCGGTCGAACCGACCGAGGAGACGGTCGTCAATGGCACCTACCCCATCTGGCGTTATCTCTATGTCTATGTGAACCCGGCATTGGATCGTGGTGAGCTGGCCACATATCTCAGCTGGATCCGGAGCGATGTCGGCCAGGCTGTGGTGAAAGACATTGGCTACTATCCGCTGCAGAAAGTGTTCCGCACTGAGTCCAAGTGATCTGGATCTCTCTCCTGTTCCTGCCTCAAGGGAGGGGATGGTGTTTTGCCATTCCCTCCTTTTCTTAAAGCGAAACGAATCGAATGAAGTCCACCGCCCAGGATCCAGCAGCCCGATGGCTGACCGTCCGACGAGGACAACACCGCCGCCCATGGGAGTGGGTAGCCGAGAAGCTGATCTTCTGCGTGGCGCTTTCCGCCATCATCGTCGTTCTATTGATTTTCGTTTTCGTTGGGAAGGAATCCATTCCGATCATGTTTGGACGGACGACGAGCGCGGCCATCCAAGATATCATCCGTGTTGAAGATTTCGACACGACGTCGCCGGCGCGACTGCGGAAGTATCTAGATCTTTCCGAGCAGCAGTACAAGGATCTGGACCGCGAAGCGAAGCTCGAGCTGATGTCCCTGAAGGCGGAAGCAGGCAAAGAGGCCGCCAACGACAAGGATGCGCGCGTAAACACAGTCGCTTGGCGGCACCTGCTGCTGCCATATCAGTGGAGCGGCTATGATCATCCAGAGTATATTTGGCAGCCCATCTCGATGATCCATAAGTACAATATCATTCCCCTCCTGATTGGCAGCCTGAAAGCCACGCTGGTGGCTCTGCTCTTTGCCGTCCCGATTTCTTTAGCCGCTGCCATTTACGTCTCCCAACTCGCCTCCCCTCGTTGGAGGGAGTGGTTGAAACCCGGAATCGAACTGCTGGCCGGCATTCCTTCCGTGGTGCTGGGCTTCTTTGCCCTGCTCGTCATGGCCACGCTCTTCCAGAACGTTTTCGGTTATGAATCTCGCCTCAACGCCTTTGTGGCGGGGATCGCTCTCGGACTGGCCATCATTCCCGTCGTTTTTTCGATCGCTGAAGATGCGCTCACCAGCGTACCGGCCAGTTACATCCAAGGGGCGCTCGCGCTGGGATCGACACGCTGGCAGGCCGCCTGGAAAATCGTCCTCCCCGCCGCTATCCCTGGAGTGTTTGCAGCGGTGGTTCTTGGCTTCGGCCGCGGGATCGGTGAAACCATGGTGGTCCTGATGGCCAGCGGCAACGCGAGCATCATGTCAGCAAGCCTCTTCGATTCCACACGCACCATCACCGCTACCATCGCCGCTGAACTCGCAGAGACTGTTTTTGGAGAGCACCACTATCAAATGCTCTTCCTCCTCGGCACCTTGTTGTTCGCTGTCACGTTCGTCGCCAACATGATTGCTGATCAAGTCATCCATCGCCTGAAGAAGCGGATGGAGGGAAAAGCCTGATATGAACCGAGCCGCCCTCTCTTCCCAAACCGGTTGCAACCCGTTCGCACGGGTCCATGGGGACGCCACATCGCGAATCTGGACAGGCCTCACTCTAGGCTCGACGCTCGTTATTCTGGGCATTCTGGCGCTCATCCTCGGCAATATCGCCTGGAATGGCCTGCCCGGGCTCTCCTTCCGCTTTCTGATCAGCGGGGCGGATAAGGACATGTTCGATGTGGAAAAGGCCGGGGTCCTTCCCATGATCGTCGGCACAGCCGCTCGGGTCATTTTGATGAGCCTCTTTGTGATCCCCATCGGCGTAGTCACGGCCATCTATCTGAACGAGTACGCCAAGTCCACGTCCAAGCTCACCCGCTTCATCCGAGCCGCTGTGAACAATCTTGCCGGCGTGCCCTCCATCGTATTTGGCCTCTTTGGGTTGGGTTTCTTTATTCATTTCGCAGGCGGCTCATTGGACCTCCTCTTGAATCCGAAGAACAGTGAACCCGTCTGGGGTAAGCCCGGAATTCTATGGGCCTCACTTACTCTTGCGGTGATGACAATGCCGCTGGTCATCGTGGCCACCGAGGAATCGCTGAAGGCCATCACGCCAGGTTTGCGCGATGCGAGCCTTGCTTTGGGGGCTACCAAGCTGGAAACCATCCGCAAGGTGGTTCTGCCGCAGGCGCTGCCAGGCATCCTCACGGGAGGGATCCTCGCCGTCAGCCGCGCCAGTGGCGAGGTCGCGCCGATCTTGTTCACGGGTGCTGCTTACTACATGGCGCACTACCCTCATTCTCTCAGCGACCAGTTCATGGATCTTGGCTACCATGTCTTCATCCTTTCAACCCAGTCGCCCAACATTGATCAAACGCGGCCCATTCTCTACGCCACGGTCCTGGCCCTTCTACTGCTAACATTCACTCTCAACATCATGGCCATTCTGCTCCGAGCAAAGATTCGTAAGGGAATGCGGGCGGGCCACTAATCAACATGCATCCTCTTCGCCGACAGACATTCGGACGCTATACCCTGAGTTGCACGTTCACAACCGCTCACTCCTGATGACCTCCATCATGTCCAAGCCCCCAGCCAAGAACTCCATCGTGACGGTCGGTGCCGCAGGCCAAGCCTCCGCAGCATCTGCGGAGGCCCCGGAGATCATCCGAGCCAACGGTGTTTCGCTTTACTACGGGCAGAACAAGGCTCTGAAGCAGATCTCCCTGGGAATTCGCGAGCGCCTCGTGACGGCGTTCATCGGACCTTCAGGATGCGGGAAATCGACCTTCCTGCGCTGCTTCAACCGGATGAACGACCTGATTGACAACGTACGGGTAGAGGGATCCATCGAAATCGCAGGCCACGATATCTATGGGCCTGACATCGATGTGATCGAACTGCGAAAGCGGGTAGGCATGGTCTTCCAAAAGTCCAACCCCTTTCCGAAGTCGATCTACGAAAACATCGCCTACGGACTGAAGCTGCACGGCACCACGCAGCGCAGCGAGGTGGATAAGGTTGTAGAGACTAGCCTTCGGGGAGCGGCGCTTTGGGATGAGGTGAAGGATCGACTTCACGCGAGTGCCTTGGGCTTGTCTGGCGGCCAGCAGCAACGGCTATGCATCGCGCGTGCGATCGCCATTCGACCAGAGATTCTACTCATGGATGAGCCTGCCTCGGCGCTGGACCCCATCGCCACAGCACGGATCGAGGAACTCATCCTCGAACTAAAGAAAGAGTTTACCATCATCATCGTCACCCACAATATGCAGCAGGCCGCGCGGATCTCCGATCACACCGCGTTTTTCTACCTGGGCGAACTGATCGAATACGATCAGACTGTGAAAATCTTCACGAACCCGGGCAAACAACAGACGGAAGACTACGTGACCGGACGCTTCGGCTGAACCTGGGATTCCTATGACACATCACGACGAAGAGTTGGCGCATCTAAAAGACCGCTTGGTAACGATGGCCAGCCACGCCGAGGCGGCGGTCAACCGTTATATCAAAGCATTGGTGGATCGAGACAGCGAGACTGCCTCCCGAGCCAAAGAGGAGGACCGCACTTTGGACCAACTCGAGCTGGAGATTGATGAGTTGGCCATCGCTCTGCTGGCCAAGGCTCCCCTGGCCAGCGACCTCCGCCTCATCACAGTGGCGATGAAGATCTCCCACGATCTGGAGCGGGTCGGTGACGAAGCCACCACGATCGCACGCCGTACGGTTGAGCTCAACCAGGAGCCCCAGCTCAAGCCTTACATCGATATTCCTCACATGGCAGCTCTTGCCTTGGAGATGCTACGCGAGGCGCTGGACGCTTTCGTCGGCCGAGACCCCGGCCGCGCACGGGCGGTCATCCCCCGCGACAAGGAGGTCGACGCGCTCAACAAGCAACTTCATCGCGAGCTGGCTAGCTACATGGTTGAACGCCCCGCGACCATCTCACGCTGCCTCAACCTCATGGTGATTTCCAAAGCGCTCGAGCGCATTGCCGACCACGCCACCAACATCGCGGAGGAAGTGGTTTTTGTTTACGAGGGGGAGGACATCCGACATCAGGCGAAGGTCAAGTCGACCGACACCTCTTCGATCAAAGTCTAGAATCAGCAACACTGTTGCTGAATACACAACACTCCTATGGCCAAGCAGAAAATTTTGGTTGTCGATGACGAAGTGGACGTGACTGAGTTACTGGAGTTCAACCTGAAAGCAGCAGGCTATGACGTCATCTCAGCCGAAGACGGACCGACGGCTCTGAGGAAAGCCAGAGATCAACAGCCGGACCTCATCGTCCTGGACGTCATGCTCCCCGAAATGCAAGGCACCGACGTATGCAAGGAGCTTCGTCGTGACCCCGTCACCGCGTCGATCCCGATCATCATGCTGACCGCGAAGGCATCGGAGATTGACCGAGTGCTTGGGTTGGAACTTGGGGCGGACGACTATGTGACCAAGCCCTTCAGCCCGCGCGAGCTAGTGCTTCGCGTCCGCGGTTTGCTAAGACGCGGCCAAACGGCCGACCAACCCCAGGAGGTCATGAAGGTGGGTGACCTGATGGTGGACATCCCCAAACATCAGGTGACGGTCAAGGGCAAGCCGGTGGACCTGACTGCGACAGAGTTCAAGCTCATCACCACCCTGGTCCAGCGCAAAGGGCGAGTCCAGTCGAGGGAGCAGTTGCTGCAGGA
>CAMAVD010000103.1 GCA_945861575.1 Akkermansia muciniphila | reverse complement strand
GGTTTCAAAACCTTCTTCTATGATCCCTTCGTCGGCAATGGCAGCGACAAGGCTTTGGGCATCGGCCGGATCCGCGAGCTTGAAGAGCTTCTGCGGATCTCGGACGTCCTCTCGATCCATTGCCCGCTGAGCACGAGCACGCGCCATTTGATCACCTCGCGCGAACTCGCCTGGATGAAGCCCTCCGCCTTCCTGGTCAACACGGCCAGGGGCGCCATCGTGAAGAAGGAAGACATCCTGGCTGCCCTGCGTGAAGGAAGACTGGCGGGAGCTGGTCTTGATGTCGTAGAAGACGAACCCTTGAGAACACCCGAGGAGGCGGCCACTCCAAACCTCATCGTCACCTGTCACGCCGCCTTCTGCAGCGTCGAAGGCAAGGTCGAGATGCGCAGCACCTCAGCACGGATTGCCAGGGCGGCGGCACTGGGCCAACCCCTGGAGAATATTGTCAATGCATCCCCCGCCTCCTAAAACCGGTCTCGCTCCCCTATGATCAACTCACCGCGCACCGCCCTAAGCCGACGGCACTTCCTCACTGCTGCAGTAGCGCCCGTTGCCCTATTGGCCCACGCTCCCACACGCCTTTTGGCAGCCTCGCGCCGCTTGCGGGTCGCTGCAGTCATCACGGAATACAGCTACCGCAGCCACGCCCATGTCATTCTTGAAAATTTTCTAGAGCCCTTCTTGTTCAACGGGAAGCTCACGTCCTCAAACATGGACATCTCCGGCCTCTACGTGGACCAAACGCCGACCAACGAACTCTCCAAAGCCATCGCGGCCAAATACTCAATTCCAATCCACCGAACCATCTCGGATGCTCTCTGTGCCGGCGGAGACCGTCTCGCAGTGGACGCAGTGCTGTCCATCGGTGAACATGGGAAATATCCCGTGAACTCAAAAGCCCAGATGGAGTATCCCCGGAAGCGGTTCTTTGATGAAATCGTCTCGGTGTTTCGTCGCAGCGGGCGCTCTGTGCCGGTGTTCAATGACAAGCATCTCTCTTATCGCTGGGACTGGGCTAAGGAAATGTACGATACCTCCAGGTCTATGGGCTTCCCCCTGATGGCCGGAAGCTCCGTTCCCCTGGCTCAGCGCATCCCCGAACTCGAGCTCCCCGGAGGGGCGCGCATCGAGGAGGCGCTGTCCATCCATGGAGGCGGTGTGGAATCATATGACATCCACGGACTCGAGGTGCTGCAATCAATGGTGGAGGCCCGACGCGGAGGGGAAACGGGAGTCGCACACGTGCAGTTTCTGCAAGGCGAGGCACTCTGGCAGGCGGCCAAGGAAGGCAAATGGTCGCCGGAACTGGCGGTTGCGGCCCTGTCCACCCAACCGATCGAAGGGCTCCCTTCCCCAGAGGCTTTGCTTAAACCCCTGGCGACTGGACCCGGCGGGCAACCCTTCATCTCTCATGGGATCTTGATCCGGTACAAGGACGGAACACGTGGGACCATGCTCGCAGCCGGCATCACAGGGATCCGCTGGTTCTTCGCCTGCCGTCTGGCAGGAGAGAGTCATTCTCGCGCCACGCGCTTCTACGTGGGTCCTTGGCAAAACCGGAACCTCTTCAAGGCACTCTCTCATTCTATCCAGACCCACTTCCGTGAAGGTCGATCCCCCTACCCCGTCGAGCGAACCCTTCTGACCACTGGAATTCTCGACGCCGCCATGGACTCACGCATCCAGCAGGGTCGCTTACAGCAGACTCCTCATCTGGGAATCCGCTATCGCGCGCGCGACTTTCGAAAAATGCGTGAGCGGGGCGACAGCTGGAAGCGGATCACGGAAGACCGCCCGGAGCCCCAAGGGATCGAGTTCGCAGGAAGCTAGACCGACGTTCAGACAAAGTTCTAACTGCCCCGGCCGGCTAATGCGGAGCTCGCTCCATACACTCTAGGAAAAGCAGACTCCCCAGCGAGGTGACGAGCACCGAACTGAGCTCCTGCTCCAATTCCTCAATATCACCCAGAGTGATGGGAAAGCGCATCCCCGCAGTTTGAATGAACCCGCGACTCACTTGCTGGGCGTAACCTAATAGGCCTTGTCGGAGGGGCACTGAGTACACCGCAAGAGTCAGCCCAAAAACCAAAGTGTGCCATCCATCGGCAGCCCCCGATTCGACCTCTGCTAGATAGCGTTGAAGCACCCGAACATCCCTCAATGGCTTCAAACGGCGCAGCTCGTTTTGTCCGACGCGACGGCTAGCTCCCAGGTATGTCTGCAGCGCCGGGATGCCTCCAATCTTTCGATCCAACTCCACCAGTTCGCGGGTTCGCTGGCCACCTGCGTGAAGATAGGCCTGATGGATCACGGGAAGCTCGACGGGAAGGAGAACTCGATTTTGATACGCCTGCAGAAAACCGCGCAAACTTGAAAAATCCGTAACAGGAGCTCCGCGCAGGGATCGTGAGATCCGGGATAACTCATGAAGTCCCTCAGCCGAACCGAGTTGCTGCACCAAGGGATGATGCTCCCCGAGCAGGCTCAGCTGTGGCGGCGACGACAATTGTAGCGACTTTGGCATCCGTAGGGTTCCCGCCGCTCAAGCCCAAAGCTGGGACGGCTGTGAAACCATCTCTTGCCTATATCGGCAAGGGGCGGAGGAGCCAGCAGGAAAACTTCAATGAGGAGAATTTTTTTATTGCACACCCTTGATTTCAAACCGCCGAAACGCTCTCGACCTATCAAAAGACCAGGGATCAAGGCAGCGGCGGAACGAGTGAGAGTGAGATTCGCAAGATCGAGACTTCCAGAGAAATGGAACAGCTGGGGAGTTGGATTCATCAATACCCGTCGCTGGCTGGAGATCGCCTACAACAGCCTTTCGCAAAAGCGATAGAGGGGATGGCCCAGCGGCCTACTGCAAATCACTACACAAGACGGTGGAAAGCCGATAGCCTGCTCGTATGATGTGGATGCAACAGCCTCGTCTCACGGGAATTCTGATCCCCCTTCTCGCAGCCAGCCTCCTCTGCGGCTGCAAGTTGGTGGAGATCACCATGCCTGGCGAACCCCTGTCCAAACAGGACGTGGCCCTGCGGAGCCAAACGCGGGAGTTCGCCACCATTGCGGCCACAACAATCGAGCAGGTGGCGGGGGTGATGGAACGCGATTCGAAGGATCCAGCCATTCTCACGCGGGCCGCTCAATGGAAGATCGGTGCGATCGGTTCTCTGAGAAAGGCGAGCCTGCGCACCACACCGACTCTGGCCCTGCTTGAGACCTGGAGCCTCTCTCGTCAGATGACGCTCTTCCTCGATCAGGGCCCCGGAGCCACCGCCTTCGGGCCGTATCAGGAAATGGTAAAGACCAACGTCCTGGCCTTGCAGAGCCGCGCGTCAAACTCGGCCAAACTCCTGCTGAGCGCCGGGGACTTCAAGCAAATGTCCGAGTTCGTTGAGGATTACGCCATACAGTATCCGATCAAGGATTTCAGTTTCGAGCGCGAGCCAGCGGTAGGGCGTTGGCTCGATTTCCGAGGGAACGTGGACGCCACCCCAGCGGGAACAACCTCCGAGGCGCTGAGCGATCTCGCCGACCGCATCCAAATTGTGGCGCAACATGTGCCCGATGAGGTGCGCTGGCGCGTGGGCATGGAATCCAAGCAGATGGAAGGAGCGATGATGCGGGCGGGAGTCACCTTGGAACGCGTCGACACCGCGCTCAAACGCATCGCCGAGGCTGCCGCCTCAAGCCCAACGACCATCTCCAATGCGGTTCAAGAGTTGCGCGAGGGCTTCCTGCCCGTCCTCGACCGCTTTGAGAAGCAATGGGGCACCACCTTGGGCACCGTTCACCTGGAACGTGAAGCACTCACCAAAAGCCTCGCTGTGGAACGGGAGGCTGTCTTGAAAGCGGTGGATCAGCAACGGACTGCTCTGACCCAGACCGTAGATCAACAACGCGCCGCTATCATGCAGGACGTGCATAAGTTGACCACAGACACCATAGAACAATCGATGCAACAGGTCCGGGGACTCGTCAGAGACGTCCTATTCTATGCGGTTCTTCTGGCAGTGGTCATTCTGGGAATTCCATTTTTCCTCGGTGTCTGGGTCGGACGCGTCTCCACCAAACGAGCCACCGGGGCAGCAGCCACCCCATCAAAGTAACGGAACTCATCCCAGACCTAGGTGGCCTCTGTAGGCTCCGATACCAAGATTGCTTCCCGCCTCCAAGACTGTTTCACTCACAGCAACGCCGCATCCTTGAATTGACTATGAGCCAACAGCCATCGAATACCGCAACCACTGCCTGGATGGTGGTAGCCCTGCTCATACCCGTAGCGCTGCTCAACTACTTGGACCGACAAATGCTAGCGGCCATGAAGTTCTCGGTGATGAAGGATATCCCGGACATCGGACGCGAGGCCAACTGGGGAATGATCCTGGCGCTCTTCAAGTGGGTCTATGCCTTCCTCAGCCCGGTAGGTGGTTACCTCGCCGACCGGTTCAGCCGTCGCCATGTGATCGCTGGCAGTCTGTTTGTCTGGTCCGCCGTAACTTGGGCCACGGGGCATGTGACGAGCTATGAGCAACTCCTGACCGCCCGCGCCCTCATGGGCATCAGCGAAGCCTTTTACATCCCGGCAGCCCTGGCCCTGATCTCGGATTTTCATCTAGGCCCCACACGATCCCGGGCCGTCGGATTCCACCAAATGGGCATCTACGCAGGCGTGATCATTGGTGGCTTCACCGGCTATGTGGCGGACTCACCGGCCCTAGGCTGGCGCTGGGCCTTCAGCACCGGCGGACTGGTCGGCATTCTCTACGCCTTCCCGCTTTTCTACTTCCTAAGAAATCCGGAGCGCCCCAATGGAACGGCCCAAGCCTCACGGCCGACACCCGGTGGCGCGCTCCGGGAGCTATTGGGTACACCTGCTTTCATTCTCTTGGTGCTCTACTTCACCCTGCCCGCCTTGGCGGGGTGGGTGGTGCGGGATTGGATGCCAGCCATTCTCAAGGCCGAGTTCAAAATTGGTCAGGGCAAGGCGGGTGTATCCGCCACGCTCTACTGGCAATTGGCCGCCATTGTCGGAGCGGTCCTGGGAGGATGGTTGGCGGATCGCTGGATGCAGCGCACCCAGCGCGGACGTATTTACGTCAGCGCCATCGGCATGGCCCTGATTGTGCCCGCAATGTTCGGGGTCGGCTACGCCCCCCAGACTGGAATGCTTTGGGTAGCCATCGCCTTCCTGATGCTCTTCGGACTAGGCTGGGGATTCTTCGACGGCAACAACATGCCCATCCTCTGCCAGATCGCCCGCCCGGAGTTGCGAGCTACCGGCTATGGGATCATGAATCTGGTCAGCATCGGATGTGGAGGGTTGGCGGATTGGGGGTTTGGAATCCTCAGAGATAAGCAGGTGCCCCTGTTCGGAATCTTCGGTATCTTCGCCAGCGCGGCCATCGTCTCCATTGTCCTCGTGCTGATGATCAAGCCTCGAATCACAGACCCCACCCCAGCACCCATTGGTCACTAAGCCCGCCCTATGATGACGCCCCACAGTCCTCTGCACGGTCTTGTAACTGCCACACACACCCCCTTCCACTCCGACGGCTCGTTGAACCTCACGGCCGTGGAGAAACAGGCCGCCCACCTTTTGAATCGAGGCATTCGCATGGCGTTCATCGGAGGAAGCACGGGCGAAAGTCAGTCGTTGAGCCTGGACGAACGCCGCGCGCTGGCGCAGCGCTGGGCGGAGGTGGCTCAGGGCACCTCGTTGAGACTGGTGGTTCATGTCGGGTCAAACTGCCTCGTTGACGCACGCGCTCTAGCCTCACAGGCGGAACGACTGGGGGCGGTGGCCATCTCTGCGCTCGCACCCTCCTACTTCAAACCTCGCGATCTGGACGCCCTCGTCGCCTGCTGCACGGATATCGCAGCCGCTGCACCTTCCACGCCCTTCTACTTCTACGACATTCCCGGACTGACGGGCGTAAACCTGCCCATGGTCGACTTCCTGTCCCTGGCCAGTGAACGGGTCCCCACCCTCGCCGGACTCAAGTTCACCAACAGCGACCTGATGGCCTATCAGCTCTGCCGCCACTCACACGGCGGGCGCTTCGACATCCCTTATGGCACGGATGAGTGGCTGCTGGCAGCCCTGGCTTTGGGTGCAAAAGGAGCCGTGGGCAGCAGCTTCAACTTCGCCGCCCCGATCTATCAGCGTTTAATCGCTGCCTTCGACCGGGGGGATCTCGAAACCGCAAGGATGGAGCAATTTCGATCGGTGCAGATGATCCGCATTCTGGCACAACGAGGCTACCTGGGATCCGCCAAAGCGCTCATGGCGATGCTCGGAGTAGACGTTGGTCCCGCCCGACTCCCCAATGTCAGCCTCACCCCGGAGCAGATGGGATTACTGCGGAAGGATCTGGAGGACGTCGGCTTCTTCGGGTGGTTGTAGAGCCTGGCAACAGCCCCCGAAGGCGGCGTTTTCCTGTTGACGACCTTGGAACGCGGTCTTGTTGGATTGCCAGTCTGTTTCCCTAGATGTCGTGATTCGCCGCTCTCAACGGCCGAGAACTTTACGCGCAAGCAGACCTCACTTCTTAAAATCCGTATCGGCCTTCTTTAGATCCAACGGCTTGATCCAGGTATTGCGATAGCGAACATCGTGGCCCTCGCATTGAAGCTTCAATCCACCCGGCGTGTCCGTAATCCCCTTACCCCCATCGTTTCCTCCATCGATGCCAGACTTCGGCCCACCCCAGACCTGACTGATATCCTGGTTCGTATGTGCCTTTTTCCCATTGAAGTACATCGTGACCCGAGCCTTCTCCACCCGCTTGCCATCCTTGAATCGGGCAGCCCGGAAGACGATGTCGTAGGCATTCCATTTACCGACGCCATTATAGAGTTCATACGGCGAGGGCGTTTCATTGATGACCGCTCCCATCCCATGCGGCGTTTTGTCACCATCAAGGACCTGGATCTCATAGCGGTTCTGCAAATACACGCCGCTATTACCCCCTGGCTTCATGATAAGGAACTCAATATGGAGCCGAAAATCGCGGTAGGCGTTCTTGGTGACGATGTCCGCCGTTCCATACTTGCCACCCGCAGCCACTGGATCGTCGGTCATCACGGCGGTGCCTTCATCGACCGGATCATTCACAATCTTCCATTTGATCGGGAGCGAGGAGGCAAATCCGGGCCCCTGCCAATAGGTCCATTTCTCGTCGAGCGTCTTGCGGGTGCCATCGATGAGGAGTTCGGCCCCACGCATCGGACGGGCACCCACTCCTACTGCGGCAGAAGCAGCCACAGCGGCCAAAGCGAGCGAGGAGACCAGGAGAAGGAGCAGGAATCGAGGGTTGGATGAATGAAGGGTCATAGAATGGCAAAGGGACATGTGTTCAGCGTATCTGGCAAGAGGCCAACCTACCCAGACTCGCCGCTCCGTATCAAAGCAAAACGCGGAGGCGCAGATAAGATGTGCAGCCGTTCTCATCTTAGCAGGGAACTCCTGTCACCCACACGGCTCAGCGCTTGCCGACGCCTGGGATCCCCCCAGGAGCCTCGCGCTGAATGAGGCGAGTGTCTACCCAACGCCCCCGTAGCCGAAAGGATGGCTGCGATGCCAGTCCCATGCCGTGGCGACAATCTTGGCCACGTCAGGAATTTCAGGCTGCCACCCCAATTCAAGCGCCGCTTTGTCCGCACGCGCCACGAGGCGAGGAGGATCCCCCGGCCGACGAGGTTTGATGGCAAAAGGGATCGTCTTACCACTGACCTGCTCGCACGCACGAATGATCTCGAGTACCGAATAACCTGAGCCATTCCCCAGATTGAAAAAACCGCACTTTCCGGGAGGCAGCGCCAGCAGGTGCGCCCGGGCAAGATCTTCCACGTGGACATAGTCGCGCACGCAGGTGCCGTCCGGGGTCGGATAGTCCCCTCCAAAAACCTCGCATCCCTCACACTGTCCCAAGGCCACCTTCAGCACATTAGGTATGAGATGGGTTTCGACACGATGGGCTTCGCCGAAAAGAGAACTGGCCCCCGCCGCATTGAAGTAGCGAAAGCAAACATACTCAAGTCCGTAGACCTTATGGTACCAGGGCAGCATCCGCTCGACCAGAAGCTTGGACTCGCCGTAAGCGTTGACCGGTTTCTGGGGACTCGATTCGACGAGCAGCTCGCCCTCGGGCACGCCGTAGGTAGCGCAGGTGGAGCTCACGATAAACTTTTTAACTTCCGCTTCCACACAGGCGTCCAGCACTGCCTGGGTGCCGACGGTGTTGTTGAGGAAGTATTTCCCTGGAAGCCGCATCGACTCGCCGACCAGGGCGAAAGCGGCAAAATGGATCACCACTTGGATGTCGCGCTCTCGGAGCGTCCGGGGAAGGAGGGTTCGATCCAGGCAATCCCCCTGAATAAAGTGGGCGCGGGGATCGACCGCTGCACGATGTCCCTCCACCAAAGAGTCATACACGGTCACTTTATGCCCCGCATTCAGGAAGTTCTCGGCACACACAGAACCGATGTACCCGGCACCTCCGGTGATCAAAACGTTCATTGGGGTCGTAGCATGCGAGAACCAAGGTCTGCAAACAAACCTAAAGACCAGCTTCCTCTGGCTTGCATTCTCTCGCCAGGTTCGGGAAGTCTTCATCCCGTTAGCAACACGTTCACATTGCCTGATCGAATCTACCTCCCTATGAACAAATCATTCCTCGGATCGCCGAAGGACCTTGCCAAGGGCAGCCGCCTCATCCTCACGAACGTCACACGTCTTCTGTGCGCCACCGGCCTGCTTCTCAGCGGTTCGCTGGCCGCCTACGCGGCCGGCCTCTCACTATCGGTTACCCCTCAGTTTCACATCCGCATCCCAAAGTCCGCCCTGGGGAAGGACTTTCTAATGTCCGCCTCCCTTATTCCCCAGGCAGCCGCTGCCACCAGCACAGGTCTGGCAGGAAAGATCGTTCACTTCGAACTGTTCCATGATGGGGTGGACTTGTACGAGTCGACCAAAGGGCTGGTGGTCACCGAGGATCTCCCCGCCCGGCGTCTCCTCACCACGCTTCCCATCGTGGAGCAGGACGGCGAGCAGGTCGTCGTCGATTTCAACCGCGGTATGAAGCGGGTTTTTACCGAGATTTGGTATGGGAACGGACGTGGATTTGATTCCGGATCGCTGGATCGCACTCTGGAGGTTCCACAGAGCCGTGTCTTCGCGGCAGAGGCCCGCGACGCCCATTTGGTGATTAGGCAGAGCGTCCAAACCCGCGACCGTGAGGGAGATCCGAACGTGGAGCAACGGCTGGAAGTGCGCTATTTCTTCTCCGAATATGTTCCCGGAACGCGACCTGGCAAGGAGCAGCTTGCCTCCGAAACCCGCTATGCCCGTTTTTTTGAGACAACCCCTCAGCTGGAAAACAACACCGGCCGTGAAAGCTCCAAGATCGCGCTCTTCGACGTGGGCAAACCGGTGGTATTTCACTACAGCGCCAACACGCCTAAGGACTTCATCGAGGCCGTTCGCGATGGAATCCTCTACTGGAACCGCTGTTTTGGACGCGAGGTCATTCGAGCCGAGCAGGCTCCGGCAGGAGTCACGGCACCCGACTCCCGTTACAACTTGGTCCAGTGGGTTCCGTGGGACAACGCCGGGTTCGCTTACGCAGACATCCTGATCGACCCCCGGACCGGAGATTCGCGCCATGGCCAAGCCTACATGACCAGCGTCTTCGCCCTGAGTGGCAAAGCGCGGGCGCGGGCGGCACTGCGCTCCATGCGGGACTTCGCCGCCGACAAGAAAGGCGAAACCAAGCGGAATGACGTACGAATCTGGGCACTCGCCCGTCTCCAAACCGCCAGCGCCTGCCAGTTCGATCCCACGGAGTTCGCCTCACAATACGCTCAAGGACTCGAGGAACTGCTCGCCAGCGACTCCCTCACCGATGCCGCCGTCCTACGGGCTGCTCAGGACTATGTTCGCGAGGTGGTCGCTCACGAGGTCGGACATGTGTTGGGCTTGCGTCACAACTTCGCTGGAAGTCTGGCTGCCACCCTCACCCAGCGGGAGCTCGACGACTGGTTTAAGGATTACCTACTCGGAAAGAATCTAAGCTTCTACACCAATCGCATCAGCAGCACCTCTATGATGGAATACAGCCCATTCAAAGCCGCTGTGTTCGTTGGATGGAAAATGAGGAACTCAACGGATCCGCTGCCTCATGACAAAGCCGCTATCCAGTGGGGCTATTTCGACTCCAAAGAGGCGGTGGAAAAAAAGATGCTCTTCGGCACAGATCAGGACGCCATGCGCTACGGTGATGTCCAGCGCTTCGACTACGGTGAGGAACCTCTCATCGGTATCTATGGCGATCTGGCGAGCAACTTGAAGACCCTGCCCAACTCCCTGGTGGAACAGTTCATCGCTGCCAAAGCTCCGCGCGATCCTCGAGATCGAGTACCACTGGAGCAGATCAATCTAAACGTCAAGGGTGCGGCAAGCCGGATCGCTTCCAGCTTCGCGCAGTCTCTAAGCTGGTTCAGCTCGCGAACTCGATCCCTGAAGGTAGAAAATCAGTTCGACTTCATCGGGGATCTGAACAAGGACGCGCGCATGGAAGCCCATTGGCGCAGCCTCACAAATCAGATCGAGCGTCTGGGCGGCGTGGACCGGGTGCTTTTTTCTTACGTGCCCCTGGATCTGAAGCTGGAGATGAAGGACCTCGGCAGCAATGGGATCGTCATCGAACGTATCAGCGCCACCAATCTTCTGTCGCAGTTGAACAAGCTGCTGAACAGCTCGACCTACACCAATTTCGTGGGCCTCGATGATAAGCGCACAAACTTCACCACAGCCGAAATCGAACTCATTCGTAAGCGTGGTGAAACCTATTTCCTGGACTTTGAGGCCGAGGTGCTCAAGAGCCTTTGCCAAAAGCTGGAGTCGGCTGCGCGGGATCTGAGCCAGGAAGCGAGCGGCAGCTTGGGCGAGTCCGACCCAGTCTCGCGCCTCGAACAGCGCATCGTCGAGATGGCCCGGAACATCCTCCTGGCCAAGGACGAAACCAAGCGCCTTAAAGGCAAGGTCGACAAGAGCATGGTTGAGGTGGTGGATTTCAAGTTCGACCACGAAACGCGCATGGCAGCAGCCAAGGCGCTGAATGACCGGATCGGTTCCTTCCGTGGATGGTCCGTCGACGCGAAGTCCGACATCAACAAGGCGCTGAAGGACGACGTCGATGGCGCATTGAACATCGCCAACTTCAAAGACTTCAAGGATTCCACCCTATCGCGCACTTTACGCGAATGGTATCTGCGTCAGCAGGACATCCTCGTAATCCTGCCCCCGAAGCCTGTTTCCCAGGCTTCAAAGTAGAGGATCTGTCAGGCAAATGGGGTTCTCGCGTTTGTGGGATCAATGGCCGAAGTCCAAGGTTTCTGCGCGCAGGGCCAATCCGACGGCTATCGCGCAGGGAATGAGCACCGCGACAAGGGCGGAAGTAGCTAGGGTGCGACCAGACCATCGGCGCATCGGCGCCAGTCGGAGAACCCACAGCGCACAGGGAGCCAGAGCGACGAGGATGAAACTGGCGGTGGGCACTTCGCTGAAAGTGTTCACCGCCCCGCCGAGGAGCAATGCTGGGAAGAAAATCGCCGAACCCACGAAGAGGGTGGCACTATCCAGTCGCCACATTGCGGCGATGACTCCGATGCCGCAGAGAGTCGAGGTCTGCAAGATCGCCAGGTCGCAAAACCTCGCCGAGTGGGCGTGGATGAGGACAGTGGCAGCGGCGATGCCCCACGGAATAACGACGCCCAGCAACGCGGCGCGGCCTAAACTTTGAGCTCCACTGCGGCGGAACACTTCCCAGTTGAGCATGCTCGCAACGAAAAGGAGCGCAAAGACTCCGAGATGGCCCAGCGGCGATTCAGCAGGTGCGAGCCAGAACGCGCAACCTGCCAACACGCTGACTCGAAGCGCCCCGCCCCGACGCCGGCCTGTTGCTGCTGTCGTCAGCGCGGCGATTACTCCGCCACCTATCGCCAGGAGCGTGGCCGGAAACAGGCTAGGCCAACCCCATTCCAAAGACCACCATGGCAGCAGCCCGCGGGCAGAATTTCCCAGCGCCAATCCACCCGCGAGAGCCAGCGCTCCGCCGATCAGGCGGCGCGTTTCAGAGCGAGTCACGCTGCAGACAGCGGCGAGGACACCCGCTCCCACCGCGAAGCCCGGCAGCATCACCGTAAGAATCATCGACTGGACGATCGGCCAGGGCGGGACAGAGTTCATGGGGAGGGGCGATCACTTCGCTTTGACATCAATGCTCATTTTGACGAGGTCGTTGACATTGCCTTTGCCATAGCTGATGCCCCACTCGTGGCGGTTCAGTTCAAACTGGCTGGAAACGGTGACTCCGCCATCCGCTAGGTCTATCCTCGCCGGGAAGGAGAGAGGGTGCGTTACCCCGTGGAGGGTCAGGTCGCCGCTGACCAGGTAGCCGTTTGTACCCGCCTGGATGCTCTTGGAGACAAACTTTGCCTCAGCGAAACGCTTCGCGTCGAAGAAGTCGGGCGATTTCAAATGCGCCGTCAATTTCGTTGCATCCGTCACCATCGAGTCAATGGCGATAGTGACTTCCAACTTGGCCTTCGTCACGTCGCCGCTGACGGAGAACTTGCCGGTGAGCTTCTTGAAACTGCCTTCGTGCTTACCGTCCTTCTTACTGCCGATGAACTTCACCGTGGTGTTATCGGCCGTAAGCTTAAAGTCGGCAGCGCACAGGCTCGCGCCCGAGAAGAGCGAAGCGGACAGGAACAGGAGTGAGAGTTTCATTGAATTCATAATAGTTTAGCCATGAACGTGGTGAATGAGTTGTGACCGGAATTTCGCCCATCACCCGATCCACCGCCTGGGTCGTGACGACCATGTCACCTTCGGCACATTCTTCGCCACGCGACCGACGACATCGCACTCGTTGGTCGCACCCTCATTTAAGCCGACACTGCTCGCGAAAGCAACCCATCGCTAATCCTCCTCAGCAGTGCTCATTATGGCAGGGAACGCCGGTCTGCCGGAGTTGCTTCTAGCCCGCAGCGCGCTCGTAGGACCTGCGGTGACAGGAATGGCTGCGGATGAACTTCAATCGTATTGCGGGCTATGAAATGTGCGGGCTAGGGGGTTCGTGGGGTGCGGATGCGGTAGAACTGGGCGGACGGATCGATTCCTGAGTTGGTGATCGAGATGAGTGAATTCGTCGGACGCGCGCCGAAGCTCCACCGATCCTCCCACGCGCTGGCGAAACCAACCAAGCCGGATTGCACTGCGTAGGTGCGATTGGAGGCTGCCTGGAATGAAAAGACCCAGGCAGGCTGGCCGGACGCGAGCGTCAACTCCACAGGTTCCCAATGCAGATAGCTGGAGGGGTCGCCCGGATCTGTTCCCGCCAGATACTCATCACGATTGCTGACGGTATCCGAGTCCTTGTCGAGCGTGGCATCGGCAGGATTCGTCGAATTGAAACCGAAGACTGTCTCCCAGGAATCCGCCATGCCATCCCTGTCGACATCGGCCAAAATGCTGACGACCGCCAGTCGGCTCGTCACCGCTCCCGCGGCATTTGCAATCACTACATTATAGTTCCCCGCTAGGCTAAATGTGACATTGGTGATCTGCAGCAGAGCGTTCGTCTGCGCCGCCACCTGAATACTACCGCGCCTCCATCGATAGGTGAGAGGCGGAGTCCCCGTCGCAGAACTGAGCAGTCGAAGGGTCTGGCCCGCGAGAACCGTGGTGTCGTCAGGCTGGGTGAGAATCGCAGGTGGGATGAGGACAACGAGAACCGCCGTGGGACTAGCCATTGTCCCCACGTCATCGGTCACGAGCACATCATAGTCCCCAGCATCGGCAACCGAGGCTCGTTGAAGCGTGTAGCTAGGAGAGGTCGATCCTTGAATCGGCTGCCCACCCTTTCGCCACTGATAGCTAAGCGGGCCCGATCCTTGTGCGCTCACCGAGAACACCACAAACGCTCCCTGCTGGACCGTACGACTGAGCGGGCTTTGAGTGAGGAAGGGAGGCAGGTCCAAAGTCACGGTTGCATTGGAGCTAATCACAGACCCAAAGCGATTCATCGCGGTGACTTGGTAGTCCCCAAACTGACCTGGATGCGGCTCAACCCATGACAGGCTCGGTAGTGTAGCCCCACTGATACGCGCCCCGTTCCATCGCCACTGGAAGGCAAAGGGGGCATCGCCCGAGGTCGCCACCGAGAGTTCAAGAGGCTGGAAAGCGATGGAACGTAAACTTAGAGGCTGGCGGGTGATGACCGGCGCTGGACCAGACTCGTAAAGGCGACCCGGAGAGGGCAGCGCGGCCACCCAAGAGGTTGAGTCCTGAGGGATCGCATCCAGGGAACGAAGGTGGAGAGACGCACCATCTCCATCGGCGGAGGGATTACTTGCGGGGGAGTAGTTCAGATCGCAGGCGACGCTCCAGAGCGGATTGGGTCCCGCAGCAATTGGCCTCAAAAGGCGAACGGAGTCCCCCGCATTGTTCAATGCTCCCTTCCAAGGGCCTACAAGGGACACGCTGGAATCCAGCCCATAGAAGGCACGAAAGCGGGTGGAAGCCTGAACATCCAGCACTGGGTCAAAGGACACCGCGAGAAGGACTCCTCCCGCTGGAACAACGACATTGGTCGCGAAACGGAACTCCACACCCGCGCTCAATTGCCAGCCTCCAGACGCTCCCGACGGGTTGCTGAGCGGGAGTGGATTCGCGGTGGCATTGTGGAGTTCGATAAACTCAAGGGGCTGATCATCGTCCTGATTTTCACGCGGATGATAGCAGATCTCGGTAATCCTCAGCGATTCCTCAGCCGCCCCCACATTGGGCTGTCCCAGCGTCGGCTGCTTTTGAGGAAGGAAGAAATCCTGACCTGCATTACCCGCTACCCGACCCATCGTCACTCCCGCCTCTAAGGCCCCAAAGCGGAATCCATGCACATAGCCGGTGAGTTCCCCGGTCACATTGGCCGAGAAAAGCCACACCTCATCACCATCCGCCTGCAGTCGGAAGCCCGACGCACCCGCACCGAAGGCCGCTTCTCCATAGAGCAGATAGCCTCCGGCCGCGATACGGGTTCCGGCGGCAATCCGGAACTTCTTTGGCTGACGGAAATCGTCGGTCAAAAACCAGTGCTCCACCAGCGCCTCACCTGGGCCGGGATGGTAGAGTTCGATGGCGTCAGGCGAGGAGGAACGCACCTCGTTGACTTTCACCTGAGGGAAGATGGACGGCGAGCCGTCCCGCTCCCCAGGCGATCCAAGCCACTTGCTGCTCGTGCGCCAGGCGGAAGCGCTCGAAGCTGCGTCCCACCTTCCAGTCTCATCCACCGGCACGAGGGAAAATCCAATCCCAGCGGTCAGCGGCTGACTGTCTGCGTCGAAGGAAAACTCCTGGATCTTCTCCCCCGAGGCATCCTCGAGACGCAACCCCTCCTGTCCATTCTCCAGGGCACCGAGGTAGTCACCGGCGACCAAAGCCCCCACGCCGTAGCGCGCGCGAAACGCCGACGTGTTCTTGGTAAGAATCAATCGCTGGCCCGGGGAAAGGGACTGAATCAGGGCCCCGGTGAAAGAATACTGAATACCCTTTGTGAAACGCACCCCGGCAAGCGGAACGGTTTCAGTCGTCGATTGATTCCACAGCTCCACAAATTCGAACTGGTCCGCCTCAACGGGGTCGCCCGGAACGGAGGGCGGAAAGTACATGAGCTCGGTGATCCGCAGATGTTGCTGAGCTAGGCTGGGGTTCCCCGGATAGTTTGTCTGAGCGATCTCACGGCCGAGATCGGTCAAGAGACGGAGACTTCCACCCCGCGCGGAGAGGCGACCCGTGTAGCTGTCCTGCACAAAAAGCGACTGGCCCCCGCGCGGCCCGGAGGCCCGAGCCCGGAAAACCCTCGACTTCGGGCTGGCATAGATCGAGGAATTGGTCGGCACCACTGTGCCCGGTTTGAACTCCATCTCCACGTCACCGCGCAACTTCCATCCGGAGATGTCCACCGCGCTCTCCCCCGTATTTAGAATCTGAACATATTCCTCCTCCTGATTTCCTGAAGGCGGGTTGATCTCCATCCCACCGAATTGCAATCGGGGGGCATAGGACTGTCGGGACGGGTTGGCCGTGGTGATCCCCGGAATAGTCGGCCCGGTGAGATAGCCCAATCGCGGGGCAAGATACTCAGTCTTGATCCGGTTCAAGGCCTGGTCGAGGGTGTAGGTGGATCCTCCAAAAAAGGCGTTTCCTGCCCACTTGGCTTTATCGACTAAAACATCCGAGGCCAACACGACGGCAAGCTGGTCGATGCGATTCTGGAAATAGGGTTTGGCAAGGAAGCGCTCAACCAGGGTTCTCACTCGGCGCATCACCATCTGGCGCGTCCGAGGCGTGTTCCCCATCGCCTCAATGAAGCGATTGTATTTCCCATCAGCCAGCAGATAGGGCCGGGTTCCGATCAGGGGATGACTGGCATAAAGCGCATCGAAAACAATGGTGTCGGTGTTGAGTGCATTCGGTCCAAAGGAAAGGTCCATGTCCCAGGGAAGCATACGCCATTCCCCTGTGCCCTCGGTATCGCGGTAGAGGAAGTAGTTTTTATCGGTACCATCGATGTTCTGCACGATCGCGGCCGTCGCCATGTAGTTCACCATCCCGGGAATATCAAGGCCGTCAAAAATATATCTCTCCAGGGGCGCTCCGCTGACTCCCACACCCGAGATGAGCGCCCTCAAATCAGCGTTGGTCTCGGTCTTACGCGTTTTCTTCTCGAAGGCCTCGACCCCATCCCCGTT
>CAMAVD010000102.1 GCA_945861575.1 Akkermansia muciniphila | reverse complement strand
AGATAGCGCTGAGACAGAGAGCCACCCACGTCGCATCCGTCGTTAAGGAAGCCATCCATGGGGACACCCGCCTTGGCCAGTTCCTGCCTCGCTTTGAGCAGCGAGGCGAGCCATTGAGTGACCTGAGGCAGGAGCCTTCTAGCCTCTTCGCGCGTGTAGTGATGGCGGAATTGATGGCTCACATGCGTATCAACCGATAGAGGAGGGATCGCCACCGGGTCTCATGGGTTGCCCTTCCCAACCGCAGCATTCAGCTTCTTTTGGATCTCGACGTTCGGCTCGATCTTCAACGCCTTCTTCCACGCCTCGACCGCGTGGGCGGTGTCCCCCATGGCCCAGCGGATATCCGCTAAGTGATCGTAGAGAGTAGGATCTGGCTCCGGGGTATTCTCAAGGGCTTTTAGCATCCAAGGAAGGGCCTCCTTAGGCTTGCCGAGTCGAAATAGCACCCAGGCCATGCTGTCCAGAAATGCGCCGTTCTTAGGCTCTAGCTTTAGCGCCTTCTCGATGAGCACTCGAGCCTCCTGGAGTCGAAGTCCGTTTTCGACCCACATATAGCCCATGTAGTTCATGGCTTCAGCAAAGTCAGGCTTCAGTTCAATGACCTTCCTAAAATAGCGCTCGGCCTCTTCCAGGTTTTTGTTGCGCTCGTGAGAGGATCCCAGCTGGAAATAGAAGAGATGGGTGAGGCGATTCGTTTCCTTGGTACGAGCGATGATCTCAGCCGTGGTGAGGCGAGCTACGGCATTCGAATACTCCTTCATCCGTGCGTGGGCGACCCCTGCGAAGAACTCGGTCTGGAACGTCTCGCCGAAACGCCGACGGGCATCATCCAGGGTTTCAAGGCCCGTTCGACCATTTCCAAGATTCACCTGGGCGATGGCCAGGTCGTAGTAGGCCGCCTCAAACTTAGGAGCGAGCACCACCGCTTTCCGAAGGTAATCCTCCGCTTCGGCAAATTTGCCGTCCTGCATGGCTATGCTCCCCAGAATCACGTACGCCTGTGGGTATCGACTCGGTTCTTCCTGAATCAGAGCCTTCATTTGCTCCGCGGCGCGCTTGCTATCACGGGATTGCAAAAACAAGTCCGCCAAACGCTCACGAATCGGAGTGGCCTGCGGGTACTGCGCGAGAAGCTTCAAGTAGAGTTCGATTGCTTTTGCGTTCTGTCCCAAGAGCATGAACGCATCGGCAGCCCTCTGAAGAACCGGGGTTTGAATCTCCTTATACTTGGAAAGCCGTTCCAAAAGCTCGGCGGCCTTTTTTCGGCTCAGCGCGATGCTCTCGGGCTTGGTTTGGGGAAAACCGATCCACAGCTCGGCCAATTCCACCAGGAATTGCGGTGATGGATGCAGGACTTGCCCCGCCTGCTCCAAGACTTTGAGCGCCTCCTCGGGCTGGCCCCGCTGAACATGAAGTGTCGCAAGGTTGTGGTAGCCAATCAGGAGCGTGGGCGATCGCTTGATGGCCTCTTGGTTCGCAGTGACGGCCTCATTTGTGCGTCCGAGACTCACGAAGATGGAGCCTAAGAATGCGGGCAACAGGCCGGAGCGGCTCGCTTTGATCGCATCCTGGAGAACCCTCACAGCCTCCTCAGGCCGCTTCTGCCCAAGAAAGCGACGAGCCACATCCAACGCCATGGCCTCCTGCGAGGGATCTGCCTTGATCGCCTTCTCAAAGCTCTCCAGGGCTTCCTTATCCTGCTCGCGCAGATCATGAAGAGTGCCCGCAGCAAATCGAGCATAGGCCTCGGCACGCCGCTCCTCGGCCCCGATCAGCGCGTCCGCCAGAGCACTTTCCTTCTCCGCACGATGGGCGACCCGGTCCCGGGGGGAACCGTCGGCAGGGCGCGGGCGCGACGAGAACGCACCTCCTCCCTTGGCGCAGCCCACCAGCCATAACACCACGACCGACGCGGCTAAGGCTGGGAACATGCGCATCCATAGGTGGGATGGCATGGTCTGCATGGGATATAAAACCTCCAGCCCCAGACCGAGGCCAGAAGGTAGGGCGATGGAAAACGCCCGAGGCGTCAGCCTATCTCCCCCACGTACGCTTCTTATGGCGATTCACGCGAAGCTTCTTGCGGCGCTTATGTTTGTTAATCTTCGACTTCCGGCGTTTCTTCAATGAACCCATAGATAATGCGTGCTCAGTAAACCACTTTGTTCAGTGGATATTCAATAATTCCTTCAGCCCCGGCTGCTTTTAGCTTGGGGATGAGCTCCCTCACCACGTGCTCGTCGATGATGGTTTCCACCGCAACCCAGCCGGCAAGGCTGAGATTGGAAATTGTAGGATTCCTCAGCGCTGGCAATGCGGCCAGCAGCTTCCGGACGTTCTTCTCGGCAATATTCATCTTCAACCCCACCTTGATCTCCGCCTCCAAGGCACCCTTTAGAAGCAAGGCCAGGGTCTCGATTTTCTCGCGTTTCCAGGAATCCCGCCAGGCTTTTCGGTTGGCGATTAACCTCGGGGTAGACACCAGCAAGGTGTCCACGATGCGCAAATTGTTAGCCCGAAGCGAAGACCCTGTCTCAGTAATCTCCACAATCGCGTCCACCAACTCATGCGCCTTCACTTCTGTCGCACCCCAGGAGAATTCCACCTGAGCCTTCACTCCATGCTTCCGCAAATACTTGCGGGTGAGGTTCACGACTTCGGTGGCAATCCGCTT
Source organism: Akkermansia muciniphila (assembly GCA_945861575.1). Classification (GTDB taxonomy): domain Bacteria; phylum Verrucomicrobiota; class Verrucomicrobiia; order Limisphaerales; family UBA11320; genus UBA11320. Next base: position 14,270 of record CAMAVD010000102.1, on the reverse strand, counting down.
GCCCTTCAAGTCTTTAACACTCTTCACCGGCGAATCTTCAGGCACAGCTAGAACCCAGCGCGCCGGCTGGCGTGTCGCCTTACTGAAAAGAAACTCGCCCACTTCATGGACGGAGGAATCATTTTCCTTAATCCAATCGAGGCCGGTAATCCCGCAGTCGAGATATCCCAACTCCACGTAGCGACTGATTTCCTGCGCCCTGATGAGTCGCACCTCAAGCTGCTCATCATCGACGTACGGGACATACGAACGGCTGCTGACCTGGATGTTGAATCCGGCCTTGGCCATTTTCTCGATGGTGGCATCTTGCAAACTGCCTTTCGGCAGGCCAAACCTTAGTTTGGTTTTACTCTTCATCATTTCCCGTTGTCTGCTACCCCGGCTAACGTATCTACGAAAACAGCTTCGCCGACTTCTTGACCCTCGTGATCAAGCAGATCTGCCATTTCCGACGCGGCAAGGCGATGCTTTTCTTCAACTGTCCGTTTATAGACAGGTCTCCCGCCCTCGGGAGGGGGCGGATAATCCACGGTCGCCCCGTCGCTGGCAATCAAGAACCTTAAGGAAAATGCGGAAACCCACTCCACCCCTCACTTCTCACCAGATCCTGCCGACTGAGATTCCACCCAGCGCACCGCGTAGCGGACCAGTGCATTGACGTCCTTTAGTCCCAATTTCCCCTTGATACCGGCCCGATGCACATCGACGGTCTTGGGGCTGATATGGAGTTGCCCAGCGATGTCCCTGGTGCTCTTCCCCTGACCGAAAAGTTGAAACACCTCAAACTCTCTATCGCTGAGTGTCTTGATGGGGGAATGGGATCCTCGGGGACGATGCCCCCCCAAGGCATTCAGGATTTGAGCCGACATCCGCTCACTGACATAGACCTCACCACTCAAAACGCGACGAATGGCCACAATAAGCTGTGCGCCCCCCGCTTCCTTCATGATGTAACCGCGGGCGCCAGCGTGCAGGACGCGCTCCGCGTAGAGGTTCTCATCGTGCATGGAAAGGACCAGAATTCGCAGGGAAGGGGCAAGCGCGAGAACGTCCTTGATGAAGTCCACCCCCGAGCGCCCTGGCATAGTCATGTCTGTGACCACTAAATCCGGCACGTCTTCGGCTAGGAGCGCAAGTGACTCGGCCGGGCTGCCGACCTCGCAACAAACTTCAAGGTCCCCCTGCTTGTTAATCAGTTGCACCATGCCGGCCCGCATCATGGGATGGTCGTCGACCAACAGGATCCGTTTGCGCGGTGGCGGAGCTGGGTTCGCTGGTTTCGAAGCGGCGGTTCTCGCTGATTTCTTACGGGGGTTCATCGTGTCTTTAAGTCTCAATCATCAGGGCTTTCGAACAACCGGCCCGACTCCCGTCAGGTGTGAGGCAGAGGGCAGAAGGCAGGTCACCGAAATCCCTCCACCCGGGACGGATCGAATCGTGAGCGAGGCACCTATGACGCTAGCCCTATACTGCATCAACCCCAAGCCAATACCCTCCGCTGGACCCTTGCGAATCGGAAATCCAACTCCATTGTCTGCGATGCGAAGCTGAAGCCCGGCCTTACGGTGGCTCAACTCGATGGACAGGGAGGAGGCTTGACCATGCTTCAATGAATTGTTCACCGCCTCCTGCGCGATGCGGTAGAGATGCCCTGCCACTGCACTGTCGGTCACCGAGACCCCCGTTTGACATTTGAAGCGACATTTGACATGCCCCACGGCGTCGGTGTTTCGGGCAAGCTTGTCCAGCGCGCCAACCAAGCCCCCTGAATCCATGGCGACCGGGGAAAGTCCGTGGGAGAGCCCTCGCGTCTGAGTGATAGCCTCGCGAAGGAATTGGCAGATCCGGGCGGCTTGCGGAGCCAGGCTAGGCTGAGCATTCGCCAGATCCTCCCTCAGGGATTGGGACAGGAGCTCGATAGCGGTAAGCTGCTGGCCGAGGCCATCGTGCAAGTCACGACCGATACGCTCCCGCTCGCGCTCACCCGCGGTAACCAACTGCTGCTCAAGACGGCGGACCTCGGTAATATCAACCGCAACCCCCCCCACATAAAGCGAGCCTTTCGAGTCTAGGAAGGGAAACTTCATGGTAAGCCAGTAGCTGTCTGAGCCATCCGGCAGCGGAATGCCCTCGACGCAACGAAGGGGCTGGCGGGTTCGGATCACTTTTCGATCCGTCGTGGCTCGCTGCTTGACCACGGCCCCGGGAAGCCAGTCTCCATCGGTCTTGCCCTGCATCAGCTCCAGACCGCGCCCCAGCAGACGACCCAGGGGAGCATTGAACCATGCGTAGCGCCCCTTCCCATCTTTCATGAAGGCCATCGCAGGACTATGCCTCATGAATGCTTCGAATCGGGCCTGGCTCTCCCGCAGAGTGAGCTCGGCTCCTTTAAGGCGAGTGATATCCGTGCGAATGGCCACATACTGCTGAGGCTTTCCGTCGGGGCCGAGGAAAGGGCAGAGGGTGGTGGCTACCCAGTAGAACGTTCCATCCTTGGCGCGATTGCAGATTTCTCCCTGCCAGACTCGTCCTTCAGCAATGGTTTTCCACATCTCTCGAAAGAAACTTTTAGGATGCTGACCGGAGTTGATCAGTCGATGGGTCTGCCCAATCAGCTCGTGTCGCGAGTATTTTGAAATTTCGCAGAACTTGTCATTGGCGTAGATGATGCGTCCGCGGGGATCCGTTATGGCGACTATGGAATGGGCATCCAGTGCAGACTTCAGCTCCTGCACTTCCCGGAGAGCCGATTCGAGCTGAATCATGGAGATCGACGAATCACGGGCTCCAGCCCCGGCAGCGGGACGACAATCTTTTCGAGGAGTTGTACGGCGGGATCTCCCGGCAGCGCGTTTCATTGGTCACACCGTAAGCAAACAGAGGAGAGTTGCACGCCCGTTTTGAATCCTCACCCGCAAGGGACTCCGCTCGCCTGGAGAAATGCCCGAGCGAGGCGAGCGAAGACCTGCGTCGGTAGCAATCGTCCATGCCGAGACGAACGCGGGAGCCCGGCAGAGCCGAGTCGCTAAACCGGAGGACGCCCCTCGAGTTCAGAGCATGGCAGGCAAGTTCCCTCGATAAGCGGTGGGTGATTTACCCTCCAGCTTCTTGAACACCCGATTGAAATGAGTCAGTGACTGGAACCCGACCTCAAACGCAATCTCGCTCACGCGCAGGTTGGGATTGAGCAGCAGATCCTTTGCCTTCTCGATTCGCGTTCTGGACACGTACTCCGTGAACGTGGTGCCGGTGACTTTTCTGAACAGTTTGCAGAAATAGAAAACGCTGGTGTGCACCGCCTGGGCCACCTGACCCAATGACAAGTCCTCGGCATAGTGATCAGAAATGAACTGCTTGGCTTTCTTGATGACCGGAGGCTCGGCATTCATGGTCTGCAAGGCGATCTGGTTGCTCTTGATGGACAGATGCTCTGCGAAGATCGAAAGGAGCACCCCGAAGGACTCCAGTTGCTTTTGAGGTACAATTTTCGAAGCAAAGAAGGCTTCCCTTACCGGGGCATTCTCGATGTCCACTCCAAGCTCCTTGGCCTTGTCGACCGCCCGACTGAAGCCAGCCGCCGTGGGCCTTTGGCGCATGGACTGCCCCGTCTGCAGAAACGCGATGGTCTGCGTCCCCAACTTCACCGGCACCGCCATCTCGCAGAGACCGTAAGCACACGTTATGGCACAAGGCGCTTCCATGGCAGCGCGAGCAAGGGTCTCCTGTGTTTGAAGACACGCGGCGCAGGCACGGCTCTTCGCCGCGATCAGGGCGCAGAACGGATTCTCCCGGCGCTTTCCATGGAGGGGAAGCTGCCAAGTCTCGACCGGACGCAACGTGATCGGCATGCCGGTAGCCTCAGTGTAGGCGCGCTCGTAGCTCTGAAACAAATCCGATTGGATCAGGTTCTCAATTAAGTATTGGTTCCCATTCATTGTCCGGCCTTTCTCGTTTCAACTTCACCCTCGGTTGCTCTCGACCTGAGCAACCTAAACTTAGTGGGGACGGCCGGAAATTGGGAGGCACTCTGAAACTGGCTAGGCGTGCTGCTCAGGGCCGATAGGAGAAATCCCTAGCCCGGGGAGAGTTCAATCAGCTGTCGACGGGCGCTCTGAAGCCTCTGCACAATCACTTGGTTCATACGTTTGAGCATCTCGTATCCAAAGTCATGATCCTGTTCGCATTGCTCACGAAGCCGTGTGCCGTAAAGAAAAATGGCCGTCGCAGGCTCCACGACGCGCGCATCGCAATGCCAATAATAGGGTGGGAAAAGCCAGGACCAGCCCAAGACATCACCGGGCCCCAGCACTTGAGCAACCACCGGAGCCTCGTCTCGCCGACAGTACTCCAGGGACACCCTTCCTTTCTCGATCAAATAAAAACGATTTGCCAGATCTTCCTGGCGAAAAATATAGTTCCCGACATCGTAGCGCGTTCGCATCGCACTGTCGTTGAGCAGGCGGAGATACTCCGGCTTTAACCCATGGAGAAATGGGTGCCCGGCCAGCACGCTTTCCACTGTCTTCACGGCCGAGGCTTCTCCGGTCCCTTTCAGGTTCAGATCGTTCAATTCCATAATATTAAGCCTGCCCAGATATTGTGCGGCTTCGACATTACTACCCTCCCCCTTCAGCGTCCAGATCGACTGCACCGAGTGCAGCCAAGTCGACAGCCCTCACGCACGCCCCCTTGCGCGGGCAGACGCTCTTCTTCCTGCGGGTGGGAGTGGCCACCGCAACTCTGCCCGTCAGACCGGACATTTGATTGCCCTGCGGGGAGCATCGCATCAACACGTCCCACCATTGGCTCGTCAAACCCCTGGGGGACCGTCCCGCTAACTTCATCAATCGCGTCCTTCATTTACTCCACCAAGCTACGCCAGCGCTCAACTGGGCGCTCACCAAGTCTTGGGAAGCACTCACCTCCCCTTGCGCCAGGACCAGCGCGTCGGCTCACAGACCTGGATGCCGTGCTGGATAGCGGGGGTGCTCGTGTGGGCTGCGTGTGTGCTCCCCCGCGTAGTTCGCCCCGACCCGGAAAGCTAGCTCCGCGCGCAGTGCACAAAATTTGCAAACCTTCTGACAACTCCGGCAAAGCCTCGAAGCCGGGGAGGACGTCCACTCCTTCATGACTGCGCTTGATCCCAGTGTTGCAAACCGAGGCGGATCGACCGATGGCAAGCCCCGAGCACGGTTCACGAGCCGGGGCTTGGCTAGGTGGATTCTTCTCAGCCTCCATGTCTCGATGGCGCTTGCCCCGGCAGCGGACAGGCCCGGAGCTCAGCGTCCCGCTTCGGAGCTTGATCATACGCAGTACAAATCCACGGCGGCCAGCGGAGCGGTCGCTGCCCTTCACACCCGACTGGAGCGAGGGGAGGCACGCTTGGACTTCGCGGCAAAGCAAGGCTATCTCCTCGCCTTGCTTCGGGAGCTAAAAATCCCGCCGTCATCCCAACTGCTCGTGGCGTCGAAAACCTCCCCCAACAAAGCACATATCTCCCCCAAGAACCCAAGGGCGCTGTACTACAACGACTCGGTCGGCATCGCATTCGTGCCTGGGGCCGAACTCATCGAGGTGGCGGCCGCTGACCCAAAGTTGGGGGTCGTCTTCTATACCCTGGAGCAAAAGGAGGCCTCTCAACCTCGACTGACACGCGACGACCGTTGCCTCGAATGCCATGCGTCCCCCAAAACGCTCAATACGCCAGGCTGGTTGGTCCGATCCTTCAAGACGGACCTCGAGGGGGAGGTGGACTTGCTCAGCGGAATCATGGTCACACACGGCACTCCGATTCACGAGCGCTGGGGAGGCTACTATGTCACGGGCGACACGGGGGGACAGCCGCACCGCGGGAATCTTTTCCCGAGTTCCAAGGGGGGGCTCCGGGAACCGGTCGCAGAAGGAGGCACATCCCTTACCGATCTGAAAGCATTACTCGACGTCGACAGGTTCATCATGCCTTCAAGCGATGTGGTCGCACTGCTCGTCCTGGAACATCAGGTCCACATGATGAATCTGCTCGCGCGCCTGCGTATGGACGCTGAGGCGTTGTCCGAGCAGGATGACTTCAGCCGGGCGCACCCTGCCACGGAGAACGTCCTGCGCTATCTGCTCTTCACCGAGGAGGCGGCCCTCACCGGCCAGATCCACGGGACTTCTGGATTCTCGGCGGCCTTCGAATCTCTGGGGCCAAGAGACTCTCGTGGGCGCTCGCTTCGACAGTTCGATCTCACGACGCGGCTCTTCAAGCATCCATGCAGCTACATGGTGTATTCACCCGGGATGGACGCCCTCCCCTTGCGCGCTCGGCGACATCTCTACCACCGACTCTGGCAAGTCTTGTCGGGCGAGGACATTACCCCCGTCTTCAAAGGCCTGAGTCCTGAAACGCGAAACGACATCCGGGAAATCCTCTTAGAAACTAAGAAGGACCTTCCGGCATACTGGCGACTTTGATCCGCTTATAAGAGCCCACAAAACGACGCATGAAACAACGACACTGCCTAGCCATCGCGGCTGCCCTTCTGACGCTGAACACCTGTGGCGCCCTCGTCGGCCAAGCCGCCGGGCTACCGGGCGAACCACATCAGTTTTTCCGCTGGCAGCCCTTCCTAGCTCCGTTCCATTCCGTGGTGCTCCATTTCCCAATTGGCTTTTTGACCATGGCTGGAATTCTGGAGATCTACCGTGCGTTCCGACCAAGCACGGACGTCCGGCGTATCGCAGTTCTGATTCTGTGGCTGGGAATGCTGACAGGAGTCATCTCGGCATCCTTTGGTCTGATGCGCGCGGCGGAGGGAGGTTATGATCCCAAAGCCCTCGAACTCCATAGACTCTATGGCCTGGGGGTACCTGCGATGACCGCGCTCTGCCTCGCACTCCAATGGCGGGCCTACCGGAGCGCAGCGGGTCGTGGTTGGGGTCTGATCTACCGCGCGACGCTCACCGGCATGCTGGCCCTGGTGGTCATCGCAGGGCACTATGGGGGCAACCTGACCCACGGCTCAAAATACCTGGTGCAAAACGCTCCAGAGTTTGTGCGGGAGTTCCTTGAACCCGAACTGGTAACACCAGACCAAACGGGAGGACCCTCTTCCAGCAACAAGGACGAGTTCTACCTGGGAAAAGTCCGCCCTGTGCTCGTCGCCAAATGCCTGAAGTGCCATGGCCCAGAGAAGCAGAAGGGAGGATACCGTCTCGACCAGACCGAGGCTGCCCTGAAGGGCGGAGAAAGCGGGAAGGTTGCCATCAAGCCGGGAGACCCATTGGCCAGCCATCTGGTCCGGCTCATTCTCCTTCCTCCTGCTCACGATGATGTCATGCCTCCAGACGGCAAAGAACCGCTCACTCCTGAGGAGCTTGGAGTCCTGCTGGACTGGATACGAAAGGGCGCTGAGTTTCCGGCATCGGCACCCATTCGAGCCACTCCAGTGGCGGATAAGCTCCCGGGGAAACCTCAGCCGTCTCAGTAGACTTCCGCCCGAAGACCGGAAACCTCTCGGATTCGCTGAGCGATCGAGGAGAGTGCCCGGAGCGGCAGATGACTGTATTCAGACCTGGGGGAGGGCCGACTCGCGGAATAAACCTGCACCAAAGGGATCTGGGCACCTTGCGCCTTCAGCTCGCGGAGGCGTTGGACGTATTCCTCAACCTCGGATGCCGGAGGCGCCTCACCGTCGATCGCCATGAACAGGCTCTGGATCACCACAGGGCGACGCCGGGCAACGAGTAGGATGTTCGACAGGACACCCTCGAGCAGTATGTCGGGACGGTTCACACGACGCATGTAACCATTGGTACCCGCTTCCAGCTTCGCCCAGATTTCGTCAAGCGCTGTGAAATGCTTCAACCCTTCCTGCACTTCAGGCCGGTGCAAGCCGCTGGCGTTGGTGATGAGGACGAACTTAAAGAACGGAAACCGACCGCAAGCTCGCAGATGAACCACGGCCTCCACGCCGGCGACGAAGTCGGGGCAATGCGTCGGCTCGCCATCGCCACTCAGGGCGACATGCTGGAGCTGAAGGAGCTGCGCGGGAGCCCTCCCATAGCAGGGACGCGTCGCAATCGCTCCTGATTGCACCCACTCCAATGTCCGCTCCAGCTCCACTCGCATCACTGCAGGATCCAAGCGCAGCTCCGTGGGGCCCTCCCCACGTTTCACCTCGCAGTAGACGCAGTCAAAATTGCAACGCCGATCTGGATTCATGTTTACCCCCACCGTCAGCCCGCGTGCACGGGGGGAAATCACCGTGTAAACAAAACGGTTCTCCAAAAAATCTCGGGGGCATCCAAAGGCGGTGCCACCATCCGAGGGGGAACAAATCGGCTCCGAGGACTTAGGCGGAGTTGGGGAAGGAATGTCCATTCGTCAACAGATCACGCCCCGATACTAGTGGGCTAGAGGAGCCCCTTGATCCCGGACCACTAGGACTGGGCATGAAGCGTGGCGGACAACCCGCTCGGTGGTGCTTCCCAAAAGGGCATGTTTCCATCCCGTGTACCCGTGCGTGGCAATCACGATCAGGTCCATCTTGCGGAGGCGCGCTACGTCGACGATTTCATAAAAGGACCGCCCACATCTGACCACGATACCCCCCAGTCGACCGCGGGGGATTCCCGCCGTCTTGACCAGCCCAGCCAGCTCTCGTTTCGAAGCAGCCATACGAACATCGTTCTCCACCGCCAGAGGAAACGCTCCGGCAAAGTCGGCAGTGGCCACGGGTTCCACCACATGCATCAGGGTGAGCTTCGCTCCGAACTTCGCAGCCAACGCCAAGGCGTGGTCCAGCGTTTTCCTGGAAGGCGATGAGAAGTCGATGGGAACCAAGATCGACCGAATGCTCAGCCGGAGGGGCGAAGCAGGTCGAGTTGCTTTCAGAGCTTTGGCGGGTTTTGTTTTCATAGTCTTTTGCGCTTCCCCCCAACAGAGACTGAATTTCCCACCACGACTACGCGTGACTTGGGAGACTTCGATCCTTTTTTGGCTCCACCAAGCCTCAGCGCCCTCCCAGGAATGCAGAGATGTCCACCACCACCTATCCGGGAACCCGCCCCCTCCCAGTGAGGCACTCGCCCGAACAAGAAACGGTTAGAGCATGGCAAGGCTGGAGCAGCTAACAATGTGTATTACATCGAAGCTGACCCCGGTGAATCGAGAGACGAACAGTATCTGCGAAGCGGAAGAAACCGCAATGGCGGCGAGCGCCGCAGCGCCGAGTCTCGTCCCTAGTTCCACCGAAGCAAAGTCACAGTCCTCTTGTCTCCACTGCGGGGAGCCCTGCCTGGATGCTGCCATTCTCGAGGAGGGCCGACGCTTTTGCTGCCTGGGATGCCGAACGGTCTTCGCCTTGTTAACCGAGGCGGGTTTAGGACGCTTCTACGAGCTTGCCCCCTCCCCGGGGAGTCAGATCCGAGGCACAGGAGGTCACGAGCCTTGGGCCTTTCTCAACGCACCCGGGTTGCAAACCCAACTCCTGGACTACGTGGACGAAGTTCAGGCCAGAGTCACCTTGCATATCCCGGCCATCCACTGCGTCGCCTGCGTATGGCTCTTGGAGAATCTTTACCGCCTCAACCCTGGCATCGGTGAGTCGAGGGTGAACTTCACTCGCCGCGAGATCAGCATTCACTTCAATCGCTCCTCGGTTTCGCTGAGCGAAATCGCCTCGCTCCTCGCATCGCTTGGATACGAGCCAGCGCTGACCTTGGATGAGCTGAACAAAAAGGAACGGTCCCAGGCTCCAACCTGGCATAAGAAGCAATGGTTGCAGGTAGGGATCGCGGGATTTGGTTTTGGCAATGTGATGCTTCTGGCTCTTCCCGGATACTTGGGCCTCGACAGTGTGAGCGGCCCATGGTTCAGGCAGCTGGCGGGCTGGCTTGGCCTTGTCCTGGCGCTCCCCGTCCTGATCTATAGCGCCTCGGATTTCTGGCGGGCCGCATGGTTGAGCTGGCGTCAACGTGTCCTCACGCTAGACGTTCCCATCGCCATCGGCCTTGCAGCCATCTACGGCCAGAGCCTGTTTAACGTGGCGACCGGAAGCGGCGACAGCTACTGCGACTCGCTGACGGGCTTGATCTTCTTTCTACTCTGCGGCCGAGTCTTCCAGCGGCAGACCTTCGACCGCATGTTCTTTGACCGCGACTACAAGGGATTCTTCCCCCTTGCTGTGCTTCGCAAAACCCCGCAGGGAGAGGAGACGGTGGCGATTTCGGAACTGACGACAGGCGACCGCCTGATAATCCGTCACGGTGAATTGATACCGGCCGATGCACGACTGCGCTCGAAGAAAGCGCTCGTTGACTATAGCTTTGTGACAGGAGAGTCCGAACCGGTGGTCCGCCACGAGACCGAGCTGCTCTACGCGGGCGGCCGTCAACAAGGTGGCTCGATTGAGATCGAGACGGTAAAGGCCGTTTCCGAGAGCTATCTGACCTCGCTCTGGGGCAACAAAGCATTCAGCAAGGACCGTGATTGCACGCTCGACTCGCAAACCAATCTCTACACCCGCCGCTTCACCCTAACAATCGTCGCGGTGAGCGTGGGCGCCGCAATTGCCTGGATGCCCTTCGACTCTGGAACGGCCCTAAGGGCGTTCACATCCGTGCTGATCGTTGCCTGCCCCTGCGCCCTTGCCCTCGCGGCACCACTCACACTGGGATCCGCCCAACGCTGGTTGGCAGGACGCCGCGTCTTCCTGAGAAATGCTCAGCTGATCGAACGGATGGCCGGGATCGACACGGTCGTGTTCGATAAAACGGGAACACTCACCACCGTCGGGTCTTCGGGTGTCCTATGGCATGGCGCGGCGTTGACCGCGGTGGAGAGATCCTGGCTGAGCGCCCTAACTTCACAATCGGCACATCCACTCGCGATACGAATCACCCATGCCTTGGGAAGTAGACGCGCAAGCCTGCCAGAGCAGGCGTTTGCAGAAAATTCGGGACAAGGGATTGAAGGCACCGTCGAAGGACGAGAAATCTGGATTGGATCCGCTGCCTGGCTAGCCTCCCGAGGCACGATCCTGGACAGAGAGGCAGTCCCCGCCGCCAGCGGGGTTCAGGTCGCCGTCAATGGACGGCACCGAGGCGGGTTCAGCATCAACTGCACACTTCGCCCGGAAGTGGAGACCCTGGTGCAACAGCTCAGGGACCGGCATGCACTGGTCCTGCTCAGCGGGGACAACGACCACGAGACCGAACGTTTCGCCGCGCTCTTCGGCCCAACATCACGAATCGCCTTCAACCAAACCCCCTTTGACAAACTGAAGGTTGTCCAGGAGCTCCAGGAGGCAGGGCACAAAGTCATGATGGTGGGGGATGGACTCAACGACGCCGGGGCATTACGTCAGGCGGACGTTGGAGTGGCCGTGGTTGAACGGGTCGGAACCTTTTCCCCTGCCAGCGACGTGATCCTGGATGCCCCGCAGCTCCGGTCGTTGTCACGCGTACTGGAATTTTCTAGGCACGCCTCACGAATCGTCCGCATAGGATTCGTCGTCTCTGGCCTGTACAATGTTGTTGGAATATCGATTGCCGCGGCAGGGTTGCTTTCCCCCCTGGTCTGCGCCGTACTGATGCCGCTCAGCTCGGTGACCATGGTCGTCTTCTCCATCGGAGCCACGCGTGGGATGGCACGCTATTGCTTCCGAGCTCAACACTCTCCCAGAAAGGGGTTCACGCCATGAGCATGCTGATCCCACTTATTCTGGTGAGTTTGGGAGTGGCAGCCACCTTTCTGGCGCTCTTCGTCTGGGCGGTTCGCTCCGGACAATATGAGGACACCTGCACGCCCTCTATGCGAATGCTTCTCGAAGAGCCTCCCCTGCAGCCTAAGGAGCCGGTCCCAGGCAGCCCAAACACTTCGTCCCCAGCCTTGCGCAGCTCGGCGCAGGTGCTGGAGACGGCCACAAACATCAACAGCAACCACACCGAGCAAAACAGTCCTGAACGTGTTCCTATGAAAAGCCCATCATCGAATCGCTCACTCCTCCCTTCAGTCGCCCTCGCGTTTGCAGCCCTGACGTTCAATGCCTCGACCGCTCCGGCTGCCGAGGCAGCAGCGGACTGGAAGGAGCATGCCATTTCACCCGTGGCCAACCCCTTGTTCTTTGAGTCACCCCTGATCCAAAGCGAGGTTCGTCCCATATTTATCTACCATGGCATCGACAATAAGTTCATCGGAGGCTTCGCGCGGGTTTTTGCCGCCGAACTTCGCTACGCGGTCACAGAGCGTCTTGCCATTATCGCCACCAAGGATGGATTCATCCAACTGCGTCCCAATGTGGGCGCGCTTCGGGCTGACGGCTGGGCAGATATCGGCGTCGGACTAAAGTACGCCCTCATCGACAACCCTGAGCACCAATTCATCCTCACTCCCGGCCTGAAGATTGAGCTCCCCTCCGGCCATGAGCGAGTGTTCCAAGGGAATGGCAAAGGGGAGATCGATGTGTTTGTGTCCGCAATGAAGGGTTGGGACAAGTTCCACACCACGGCCAGCCTTGGAGGTCGAGTGCCGGTGGATTTCGACGCGGAAACCTCCTCGATCCACTACAGCCTCCAGTTCGATTACTATACCTGCCAGTATTTCATTCCGTTCATCGGTGCCAACGGGCAGACGGTGCTCAGCGAGGCCAAGGGACCGGCCTTCGGAGGCATCGAAGGCTTTGACCTGATCAACTTTGGTGCCTCGGATGCTGGCGGATTCACCCAGATCGCCTTGGCCACAGGATTCCGATCACGCGTCTGCAAGCGAGCTGACATCGGCTTCGCCTACGAAAAGGGCGTCACCACACCCAAGGGCCTTTTCGATGACCGATTCACCATGGACTTCATTGTCCGGTTCTAAACCAACTCAGCCTCCTCCATGAACGTCGAAACATTCCGCTACGATAATCGCATTGTCCGCGCCTTCGCCATCGCCACGGTCATATGGGGCCTGGTGGGATTCAGCGCGGGTTTGCTCATCGCCTGCCAGCTGTTCTGGCCAGAGCTGAACCTGAACCTGCAATACACCACGTTCGGGAGGCTCCGACCGCTGCACACGAATGCCGTGATCTTTGCTTTTGTAGGCAACGGCATGTTCATGGGGATCTACTACTCACTCCAAAGATTGTGCAAGGCCCGGATGTTCTCCGACTTCCTGAGCTGGCTAAACTTTTGGGGCTGGCAGGCGATCATCGTCAGCGCGGCAGTGACCCTGCCGCTCGGGCTGACATCCAGCAAGGAGTATGCAGAGCTGGAATGGCCCATCGACCTCGCTATCGCGGTGGTCTGGGTTGCCTTTACCATCAACTTGCTAGGCACGATCCTGAAGCGGCGTGAGAAGCATATCTACGTGGCCATCTGGTTCTATATCGCAACAGCCGTCACGATCGCGGTGCTGCATATCGGCAACTCGCTCGCCGTGCCTGCCAGCCTCTTCAAAAGCTATCCGATCTATGCGGGGGTCCAGGACGCCCTCATGCAGTGGTGGTACGCGCACAACGCGGTAGCGTTCTTTCTCACCACACCCTACCTCGGCATGATGTACTACTTCCTCCCCAAGGCAGCAAATCGACCAGTGTTCAGCTATCGTTTATCGATCATCCACTTCTGGGGGCTCATCTTCATCTACATCTGGGCGGGGCCGCATCACCTGCTCTACACTGCACTGCCAGATTGGGCCCAGTCCTTGGGCATGGTCTTCAGCGTGATGCTGGTGGCCCCGAGTTGGGGCGGCATGCTCAACGGGCTTCTCACCCTGCGTGGGGCTTGGGACAAGGTCCGACAGGACCCGATGCTCAAGTTCATGGTCGTGGCGCTTACCGCCTACGGCATGGCCACCCTTGAAGGGCCAATGTTGTCCATCAAGTCAGTAAACTCCCTGTCGCACTACACCGACTGGACGATTGCTCATGTGCACACCGGTGCCCTGGGCTGGAATGGGTTTCTCACCTTCAGCGTCCTCTATTGGCTCTTCCCTCGCCTGTATCGCACCAATCTCTACTCCCTGAAGCTGGCCAACTGGCACTTCTGGATCGCCCTGCTGGGAATGATGTTCTACGTGGTTCCGATGTATTGGAGCGGAATCACCCAAGGGCTGATGTGGAAGCAGTTCACCCCCGAAGGTTTCATGCAGTATCCCAACTTCCTGGAAACGGTGCTGCAGCTCATCCCGATGTACCGACTGCGAGCACTCGGGGGCACGCTCTATATCGTCGGGGCGATCATCATGACCTACAATCTCTACAAGACGGCCAAGAGTGGCACGTTTGTCCCGGAGGAGGAGG
>CAMAVD010000101.1 GCA_945861575.1 Akkermansia muciniphila | reverse complement strand
GTTGAGTGGGGTCCAGCGTAGGAGGCGCTTGAGGATTCCTAATTGGGTCTTGAGCTCGTCCCCTTCCGATACCGCCGAGAGGAGCGCACGGGCGTGCTGATCCAGTCGGGTGACGCCCTCGTTGAATGCCACGAGCGCCAGTTCCGTGAGGACGGACGGCCCCTTACCGGCGGCTTTCTCAGCTCGTAAGGTGGCACTCTCCATCAGGTAGAGTTCCAGGATCAGGTCGCTGAGCGAAGCCAACACCTCCTGCTGATCCATCAGCGCGTCGCCAAATTTCTGATACGCAACTCCTGAGAGGAAGAGCACACCCTTCTTTGCGGTGACCAAAAGATTCCGAGCGGACTCGAGAGGCGTGGACCCCTCCTCCGGCGCGGTGAGATCGAAGAGTTCTTTCACCACCTGCCCGACGGCTGCCATGAGAGGGAATCGGCCCCTCTGTGAGCGTCGCATGAGCAGGCCGGGGATGAAGAGGCGGTTAATCTCGTTGGTGCCTTCGAAGATTCGATTGATGCGGGCGTCGCGGTAAGCGCGGGCTGCGGGGAACTCCTCGGTGTAGCCATAGCCGCCGTGGATCTGCAGCGCCTCATCGGCCACGAAGTCGAGCGTTTCGCTGCAGGCGACCTTGATGATGGAGCACTCCAGAGCGAACTCGTCGAGCCCGCGCGGAAAAGGCGGGTTCATCGAGCTGATCGTCTCGCCGGTGGCCATCACCTCATCGATCATGGCCGCTGTGCGATACACAGCGCTCTCGACGGCGAAGATACGAGCTGCCATCTCGCCCAACTTATGCTGGATAAGTCCGAAGGTTGCGATCGGCCGACCAAATTGAACTCTCTCTCCCGCGTAGCGCACCGCCACCTTCAGCAGATCCTTGGAGGCTCCCACCGCGCCGGCACCCAGGCCGAAGCGGCCGAAGTTGAGGATGTTAAAGGCGATATAGGCTCCCTTACCGACTTCACCCAAGACGTTTTCCACCGGCACCTGCACGTCTTCCAGGATGACCCGACGAGTCGAGGAGGTCTTGATGCCCAGCTTGTGCTCCTCTTTTCCAAACGACAGACCCGGTGTGTGGCGCTCTACCAGAAAGGCGGTGACATGCTGCCCGTCGACCTTCGCGAACACCGTGAACAGATCGGCCCAGGCTGCATTGGAGATCCACATTTTGCCGCCGTTCAAGACGTAGTGTTTCCCATCGGTTGAGAGCACTGCTTTGGTACGCATGGCGAGGGCGTCGGAGCCTGATGCGGGCTCGCTCAGGCAGTAGGCCGCCATCCACTCGCCGCTGGCGAGCTTGGCCAAGTAGCGTTTCTTCTGGGCGTCTGTCCCGAAATAGGCGAGGGGTTGAGTTCCAATCCCGCTATGGGCGCCGCAGGTCACGCCGAATCCTCCGAGGCGCGTGAGCTGTTCGGAAACACCAACTGAGGCCACTTTGCCTAGCCCCAGACCGCCATACTCTTCCGAAATCTCGGCGCAGAGCAGTCCGATCTCTCCCGCCTTCTTAAACGCCTGTACAGCGAGGCCGGTCTCCTGGTGCTCCAAGGCTTCGACTCGCGACATCACTTCCTTGTCCATGAACTTCTCCGCCGTCTCGGCCATCTGGCGTAACTCAGAAGGGAGATCCTCGGGGGTGTAGACCTGGGCTGGGTCGGCGGCATGGAGTAGGAAGTTTCCTCCGATAAGATGCGGTGGCAGGGGTTTTAGTTCAGCCATAGGTCATTCAAGTTCCCGAAGTTCTCCGTTTGAAAATACACGGGGGTGAGTTTAACGCTCTCCAGCCCCCGATAGGTCGAAGAGTCGGAGTTCAACGCGGAGGCGCGGGGCAGGGCGCAAAGACGCCCGACCGAGCGGTCAGGAAACTCCGGAAATTCGGTCCTCTTCACTGATCCTGGAGGACTCAAAGTGGCAGCCGCAGAACCTCGCGCTCTCCCTGGGAGGTGGGACGATGAAGTCACCGTCTTCGTGAGGTTGGAACGTCTTGGGGTCATAGTCCGAGGCGATCTGCCAGGATTTCTGCGACGTCTTTCACCATGGCTTCGGAGCCGCGCGCTGCGACGCCGTCGCGCATCATCGTGAGGCAGAATGGGCAGCTCACGGCAATCGTCTTCGCGCCTGTCGCCAACGCCTCACCGGCACGCTGAGTGGACACGCGTTGTTCGGGAGTCTCCTCCATCCACATGCGGCCGCCGCCCGCACCACAGCACGAGGTTTTCTCACGGCGTCGATCCATCTCGGCAAGGCCGCTTCCTGCGGGCATTGCGGCCTGCAAAGTCCTGCGCGGCGCCTCATGGATGCCGTTCACACGCGCGAGATAGCAGGGGTCGTGATAGGTGATTGTATCGGAGGAAAGGCTCCCAAGCTCTGTGGGCGGCTTCAGCCGGCCCTGTTCGAGGAGTTCCGACAAAAGCTCTGTATGATGCGTGACCTGATAGTGGCCTCCGAATTGTGGGTAGTCCTTCAGCAACGAATTGAGGCAGTGCGGACAGTGAGCCACGATGCGGCTCACCTTGTATTTGGACAGTGTGGCGATATTGGCCTGTGCGAGCTCCTGAAACAGGAACTCATCGCCCAAGCGACGGGCGGACTCTCCCGTGCATCGCTCCTCCTTGCCTAGGATCGCGAAATTGACTCCCGCGGCCTTCAGCAGCTTGACCATCGCACGTGTCACCCTTTGTGCCCGGCGATCATATGAGCCAGCACAGCCGACCCAATAGAGCAGCTCGAAGCTGGGGTTTTCGTGTACCGTGGGTGCTGCCACGTGTTGAGCCTGGCTCTCGGACGCGCTGGGGGATGGGGCCATTGATGCGGGCATGGCCCACGCTCCCCGTTCTGCCTGGGGGAGGCCCCAGGGATTGGAACTGGACTGCATCCGACGGAGAGCGACCGCTGCTGTCCCGCTCAGCCCGCCTTCTGCCACGAGGTGACGACGCATCTCGAGGATGGATCCGACCGGATCCACTCTGACCGGGCAGACCGAGGAGCAAGCACTGCAAGCGGTGCAGGCCAGCAGGGTCTCCGGCAGGATGGTCTCGTGGACGGCCTCCCAGCGGTTGCCGCTCATGAGAGAACGGAGATCCTGCACCACCCGTTTCGGCGAGAGTGGCTTGCGGGTGGCGAACGCCGGACAGGCTTCCTCGCATCGGCCGCATTCCATGCAGGCGTCCAAGCTCAGCAGTTGCTGCTGGCTCATGTGCTTGAGATTGCTGACGCCGATCCGTTCGTCCTTCTCGACCTGCTCCATGGAGACAGGTTGGAGTTCGCCCAATCTCGCGTTGGCGAGAAACAGATTGAGAGGTCCAGCGATGGTATGGAATAGGCGAGTGAAAGGGATGGATCCGATGAAGGCAAAGACGAGGAGCGAATGGACCCACCAAACGAATAAATGCACCGAGCGAGAGGTCGCCTCGGGCCAGGAGGTGGCGAGCGAGGAGACCAGCAGTCCTACCGGAGAGCAGTTCGCCCCGATCCCCGTCGGTTTCTGCCATGCGATTCGCAAGCCTTCGACGGCATAGCCGGTGATACCGATTAGGAGTAGAGATCCGAGAACCCACCAATCGCTCTTGCGATGGCCCACGCTCGCAGGCAGGCGAAAGCGACGGACAAGAAAGAAGGTGCACCCCCCCAGGAAAGCCAGCCCGAGGGTATCCAGGGTCAGCTCATAGACCACATAGTAGAGCCCGTGATGAAAGTGGAACCGATCCGAAATGCCTCCCGCCAGATGATCTATTTCGAGAAGCGTGGTTCCAGCAAAGAGAGCCATGAAGCCAATGAACAGCGCGGCGTGAGCGCGTCCTGTCATGCCACGATCTCTCACGCGCTTTTGGCCGAGTCCGTCCACGAGCAGGCGTCGAAGCCCCGGCTTGATGCGCGGCATGATCTCCTTGAGACGGCCGGAAAAGAGTGCGCGGAGTCCAATGGAGCTGCCTTGTCGCCACAGGCGATAGCGCCGCCAGCAGCCCCAGACGAATACTGCCATCGATGCTACCGTCAGGGCATAAAAGATCCACTGAGAGACCGGGGGGATGTTGCCGAAGGTTTCGCGGGTGGGGGTCATCGCTTACTGAGCTTGCCGATCATCTCCGGGACTGCCTGATACACATCCGCAACCAGACCGTAGTCGGCGACCTCAAAAATCGGAGCGTCGGGATCCTTGTTGATCGCGACGATGATCTTGGTGTCTTTCATGCCCGCCATGTGTTGGATAGCCCCCGAAATTCCTACCGCGATGTAGAGCTCGGGGGCGACGACCTTGCCCGTCTGACCGATCTGGAGGGAGTTGGGGGTGATACCGCTATCGACCAGCGCGCGGCTGGAGCCCACCGCTGCGCCGAGAGTGTCAGCCAGTCCGCCCACCAGCCGTTCGAAATCTCCTGAGTCCTTCAAAGCCCGTCCACCCGAGACGACGATGCGTGCCTCAGTGGCGTCCGGCCTGCCTGAAGGCCGCTCTTCGCGGGAGACGAAGGTGCTGGAGCCGGGAAGGGATTGGTAGTCCATGGCCAAGGGTGCCACGGCGGATGGAGCAGCGTTCCGCTCAGGCGTAGCGAAGGCTCCTGAGCGAACGGTGACACAGCGGATGCTGCCTTCCAAGCGCAACAGGGCGATGACGTTTCCGGCATGCAGAACGCGTTTGAATCGAGTGCCCGATGGGTCGGGAACGACTGCAATGACGTCGCTCGCCATGCCCGCATCGAGAAGAGCGGCGGCGCGCGGGAGGATGTCCTTGGAGAAAGTGGTGGAGGCCGCGACGATCAGGCCTGCCTGTAAGCTCCGGGCGGCCTGGGCAATGACGGGGGCCAGACGTTCGGCCAGGGGATCCTTGAGGGCGGGATTCTCGGCGGTGAGAATGGAGGTGGCTCCATGTCCCTGCAATCGCTCCACCACGCGGCCGATCTCCTCTCCTGCGACAAGAATGTGAAATGTGCCGCCCTCCACCGCAATGACCTGGCGTGCAAAGGCGATCGCCGCCTCGGTGGCGAGTTTGAGCTGTCCTCGCTCGTGTTCCGCGATGACCAGTAGCGTTGCCATGCGTCTGAAAATCCTAGAGTACCTTCGCTTCGTTTTTCAGCCTGTCAATCAGCTCATCCACTGAGCGGACCTTCACTCCTGCCTTGCGCCCTGCAGGTGCCTCGAAGGAGAGGATCTGCGTGCGCGGCGTGATGTCGCTGGCCAGCTCAGCGGCCGGGAGCTCCTCCACCGGTTTCTTCTTGGCTTTCATGATACCTGGCAGCGAGACATAGCGCGGTTCGTTGAGGCGCAGATCTGTTGTGATCACTGCGGGCAGCTGGACCTCGACGATTTCGATGCCAGCATCCGTTTCCCGACCGCAGCGCGCTCGGGTTCCACCCTCGATCAGATCCAGCTTCGAGACGAAGGTGGCTTGTCCGATGCCTAGAAGACCAGCGAGCATCTGCCCTGCTTGATTCGAATCATCGTCGATCGCCTGCTTTCCCATGAGCACAAAACCGGGTTGTTCACGCCGGTACAAGCCCGCGAGCAGTTTGGCCACCCCTAGGGAATCCAGCGCTGTGTCGACTCGGACAAGGACCGCGCGATCAGCGCCCATGGCCAGCCCGACTCGGAGGGACTCAACACATTCCTCGTTTCCCAGGGAAACGAGCACCACTTCGGTCGCCGCCCCGGACTCTTTTAGCCGGAGGGCCTGCTCCACGGCGATGGCGTCGAAGGGGTTTACCGAGAACTTCACCCCATCGGTCACGATGCCCGAGCCGTCGGATTTCACCCGGATGCGGGTATCCGAGTCGGGGACCCGTTTGATGGGAACCAGGATTTTCATGGATGAAGGCATTCGACGATGCCCGCGCCGCCCATTCCACCACCGACGCACATCGTTACCAGTCCGTAGCGGGCCTTGCGGCGTCGGAGTTCGGAAAGTATGGAGACAGTGAGCTTGGCTCCGGAGGTTCCCAGGGGATGGCCGAGAGCGATGGCGCCTCCATTGACATTCACCCGGTCTGGGTTGAGTTGGAAATGTCGGATGACCGCAAGCGCTTGCGCGGCGAAGGCCTCGTTAAGTTCGATAAGATCGATTTGGTCTAGACTGAGCCCCGCCTGTCGAAGGGCCTTCGGAATCGCAGCGATGGGGCCGATGCCCATGATGCCAGGGGCGACGCCGCCCACCGCATAGGTGATGAAGCGGCCGAGGGGCCGGAGTCCCAGTTCTCGGACGACTTCACCTGACACCAGGAGGACCGCGGCGGCGCCGTCGCTCAATTGGGAGGCGTTGCCTGCGGTGACGGTGCCCTTGGGGTTGAAGGCCGGCTTCAATGCTGCAAGGCGCTCGAGTGAGGTGTCTCGGCGTGGGCCTTCATCGGACTCGAAGCTGAACTCGGTCACCTTTCGCTTCCCGTTTACATCCAGTGTCACTTCGCGGACAGGCACTGGGATGCATTCGTCCTTGAAACGTCCGGCGTCCAGGGCCGCCAGGGCTCGTTGGTGGCTTTGGAAGGCGAAGGCGTCCTGGTCGATGCGCGACACTCCGAATTGGGTGGAGACATTCTCAGCAGTCAGGCCCATTGCCAGATAGGCGTCGGGCAGGTCGTCCACCAAGCACGGATTCGGAGACATGCGAAATCCGCCCATCGGCACCTGGCTCATGCTTTCGGTGCCGCCTGCGAGAATCACGTCGGCCATGCCACTCAGGATCCGTTGCGCGCCAAGAGCGATCGCCTCCAGGCCTGAGGCACAGAAGCGGTTGACGGTCATCCCGGGAACGGTTTCGGGAAGTCCGGCACGTTGACCTGCGATGCGCCCGATATTCATGCCCTGCGGGCCTTCCGGCATGGCGCAGCCCAGGATGACGTCGTCGATTCTCGCGGCGGGCAGCTCAGGGGCTCGCTGCAGGACCGCTTTGATCACCAAGGCTGCGAGATCGTCGGGACGAACCGAGCGCAGCTTGCCGAGCGGGGCTTTGCCGACCGGGGTCCGGGCGGCGGAAACGATGTACACTTCCTTCATGCGATTAGTTCCTGAGAGGCTTGCCGGTTTTCAGCGTGTGCTGGATGCGCTCCAGGGTCTTTGGTTCGCCGCAGAGGCTGAGAAAGGCCTCCCGTTCCAGGTCGAGGATGTATTGCTCAGTGACGTAGTGCGTGAAGCTCAGGTCTCCGCCACAGAGCACATGGGCCAGCTTTGTCCCGATCTTCTGGTCGTGGGCGCTGATCTGCCCAGCCTGGCGCATTTGATGCAGGAGCATCTTGAACTGGGCGATGCCCGTCTGACCGATCGCGGGAATGTCGCTCCGCTGAGCTCGTGGTTGATAACCATCGGCGGCCATTTGGAGCACCCGTGCTTTGGCTTCCCCCACCAGCCAGTCCTTGTTCAACACCAGAGTCGTCTCGGAAGCACGCAGGTAGCGCAGCTTGATTCCCTCGGTGGCGCTGGTCGCTACCTTGGCCAATCCCGCGGTCTCCCAGGCCTGACGTACGCCGGGGAAATAATCCGCATCGTTGCTGCGGGGAATTTGCTCAGTGCAGCGGATCAGCATCTCCTTGCTCCCTTGGGCTGCAGGAATCAGGCCGACGCCGACTTCGGGGAGCCCGATGTAGGTCTCGGCTGCCGCCATCACATGGTCGCATCCCATGACCACTTCGCATCCGCCGCCCAGGGTGTAGCCATGGCAGGCGGCGACGACGGGCTTTTCAAACTGGCGCAGCGTGCTGGTGGCTTTCTGAAAGGTGCGGATGCTGAGATCGATCTCATCCCACTCCTGATTCTGAATTTGGGTGGTGACCAGCATGAGGTTTGCCCCCGCAGAGAAATGGGGTCCCTGATTGCCAATCACAAGTCCGGCGAAATTCTTGCGAACTTCCTCCAATGACTGGCGGATCATCGACAGCTGATCGCCGCCGATCACGTTCATCTTTACATGAAATTCCAGGCAAGCGACTCCGTCTCCGAGATCCACCAGGCTGGCCCCGGCGGTGGATTTCACGATTTGCTTGTTCTGATGCAAGCGCGGGAGAAACACGGCCTTCGGCGATTCCTGTACTGCGACGTTTTCACGGCGGGCGGGTGAGAAGCTAAAGAGGCGCGTGCCTTGCAGCTCATAGAAGGATTTGCGGCCGGATGACAGAAGATGTGTAACGAGCGCGGGAACCGGGCGGCCCTCACTTTCCAAACGCTTGGCGGTGGCTTCCACGCCGAGCGCATCCCAGGTTTCAAAAGGACCGAGTTCCCAATTGTATCCCCAGCGCATGGCGTTGTCGATCGACTGCACTTCGTCGGCAATCTCGGAGATCCGGTTGGCCGAATAGGACAGCATGGAGCTGAAGTGCTTCCAGGCAAAGCGGCCCGCCGCATCCTCGGCGGCACAGAGAGACCTTAAACGCTCGGCGGCGCTTCCTAAACGCTTGGTGGCCTCGAGAGAAGCGTAGGGGGCTTTCTGACGCGGGCCGTACTCCAGCGTCTTGTGATCCAGTGTGAGGATTTCGCGTCCTGCGGCGGTCTTGACTCGTTGGTAGAAACCCTGGCCTTTTTTCTCCCCCCACCAGCCTCGTTTCACCATCTCCTCAACAAAGTCAGGGATCTTGAACAAGGCCTGTTCCTCGGGTTCCTTGAGCAACCCGAGCAGGTTGCGCCCCATCTGAACCATCAGATCGATGCCGACGATATCGCCAAGGCGGAACATCGCGCTCTTAGGACGGCCCACGGCGGGGCCCATGATGGCGTCGACGGCATCGATGGACAGTCCCTCCTCCAGGGTGAGCCAGAGGGCCTTTTGCATATCGTAGCAGCCGATGCGATTGGCGACGAAGCCCGGGGTGTCCTTCCCCACGACGATTCCTTTGCCCAGCACGCTTTCCCCGAACTGGGCGAACTCCTTAAGCCGGGCGGGGTCGGTGTCCCGATTGGGAATCAGCTCCAGCAGCCGCATGTAGCGAGGAGGGTTAAAAAAATGGGTCGCGAAGAAGCGTCGGCGATATTCGAGCGGCAGGCCCTCGCTCATTCCATTGATGGAAAGACCCGAGGTATTGGTCGTGACCACGGCATCTGGCCTCGCGAGGGCAGCGATCTTGCGGTGGAGATCGAGCTTGAGATCCATCCGTTCCAGAACTGCCTCAACGACCCAGTCCGCTTTGCTGATCTCCGGGAGATGATCGGTGACATTGCCAACGCGAATCCGCTCCGCTACCTCCGGAGTGAAGAGTGGCGAGGGGGAGAGCTTTTTCATGCGCTCGAAAAGCTCGCGGGTGATCCGGCTGCGGACGACGGGTGCCTCCAGTGTCAGGCCGCGCTTCTCCTCGTCGGCGTTGAGTTGCGACGGCGCGATGTCCATGAGGAGCACCGGGATGCCGACATTGGCGAGATGGGCCGCGATCTGGGCGCCCATGGTGCCGGCACCGATGACGGCGGCTTGTTGGATCTTCAGCATGTCAGTGAGGGGATATCGCGTGTGGGAACAGAGACTCAAGTGCCAGGTTTTCGGAGTTCTCGGCGCAGGTATTTTCCCACGCCGGACTTGGGAAGGCTGTCTCGGAACTCGACCTGTCGGGGGACCTTGTAGGCGGCTAGATTCTGGCGGCAGTGGTGGACGACTTGGTCTTCAGTCAGCGTGATTCCTGGCTTGCAGACCACGAAGGCCTTTACCGATTCCCCCCGATAGTCGTCCATCACTCCGACCACACCCGCCTCGAGAATGCCGGGATGCTCGAAGAGCACCTCCTCCACCTCCCGGGGATAGACATTGAAGCCCCCGACCAGGATTAAGTCTTTCTTGCGGTCCACGATGCGGAAGAAACCTTCCGCATCGCGTGTCGCGATGTCGCCCGTGGAAAGCCATCCCTTTTCGAGTACCCGCGCCGTCTCATCCGGCTTTTTCCAGTAGCCTTTCATGACCTGTGGACCCTTGATCAGCAGTTCCCCCGGCTCTCCCAGCGGCACCTCGTGGGTGCCGGTCTTCAGATCCATGATGCGGGCCGAAGTTCCTGGGATGAGCTGGCCAATGCTTCCTGCCTGGGTAGCCCCGGCCGGGTTGACGTGGGTGACTGGCGAACACTCGGTGAGACCGTATCCTTCCACCAGCTTCGTCCCGGTGAGGGACTCAAACCGTTGCTGGACCGAGACGGGCAGGGGAGCCCCACCGCTCATGCAGATCCTTACCGAGCTGAAGCCCCGGCTGCCGATGTTGGGCACATGGTTAAAGGCGACATACATGGTGGGCACGCCATGATAAATGGTGGGACGATGTTTCTCTACCGCTGCCAACACGGCCTCCAGCTCGAATCGAGGAACGATGACGGTGGTGCCCCGGCAGTGGATGGAGGAGATCATCACGCAGGTGGTCGCGTAGATGTGGAAGAAGGGAAGTGCCGCCACGAAGGTCTCGCGTCGAGGTTTCTCGCCGAGCAGCCAAGTGCAGGTTTGCACCGCATTGAGAGCGAGATTGTGGTGGGTGAGCATCGCTCCCTTCGACACGCCGGTGGTTCCCCCGGTGTACTGGAGACAGGCGACATCTGAGGGTCGGCTAACGTCCTTCCCTGGACGGCGGCGAGCTCGGAGGAAGTCCCGCCAGTCCAGGCAGCCCGAGCTGTCAGGACGCAGCGGACGGGATTGGGCGAGCGTTTTTTTGAGGCGTGCTGCCCCTGGCTTTGAATAGTCCGCAGGATCGGTCCAGATGATTCCCTTAAGACTGGGACATTGTGATCGGGACGCTTCGGCTAGGGGTTGGAGCGCGCGGTCGGCCACCAGCCAGCGGATGCCGGAGTCCTGCCACTGATGGGAGGCCTCTCGGGGTGTATAGATTGGGCTGGTGGAGGTCACGATCCCTCCGGCACGCAGAATACCG
The DNA here is from genome assembly GCA_945861575.1 of Akkermansia muciniphila. Taxonomy (GTDB): domain Bacteria; phylum Verrucomicrobiota; class Verrucomicrobiia; order Limisphaerales; family UBA11320; genus UBA11320. The sequence continues at coordinate 6,373 of CAMAVD010000101.1, read as the reverse complement.
AAGAAGGCGATGGGGAACTGGGGGCAGTTCTGCATCAGGATCGCCACGCGATCCCCACGCTTCAGCCCGAGGGCCTGGAAGCCCGCGGCTACCCGCTCCACGTGCTCGAGAAACGTCGCATACGACAGCGGCGTGTCCGCGTACACCATCGCCGCCCGACGCGGGCGTTCCCCTGCCGCTTCTACGAGCAGCCCGTTTAATGTGATCCTTGGGTGCTTCATGCGCTACTATAAGGATCCATCGTCATCCTTGACGGTTTATCAACTCTCAACCTGCGACGCACACTCGCGAGGGGCACTCGCTGGGCTACCAGCCTTTGCCCTTGGTCAGGGTTCGCACCCTGCAGAGATACATGTCGGCGGTAATGTAAAGCACGCTGCCATCATTTCCCCAGTTGCAGTTGGCGGTCGCCTCGCCCGTTTGGATCGTTCCCAGATGGGTGCCATCGGGAGCGATGATGAGCACACCGCCCGGCGCGGTCGCGAACACATTGCCCTTCTTGTCCACCTTAAGCCCGTCCGGTAGACCTTTCAACCCCTGCTTCAAAAAGGCGCTTGCGTCGAAGAAAGTACGCTCGTTGGAGATCGTGCCTTCCTTGCTAAGATCAAAAGAGACGATCACCGGGCGGTTTGGATCCGAGATGGCGACATAGAGCGTTTTTTCGTCCGGTGAAAGCGCGACCCCATTGGGGAAGCTCAAGTCCTGGGTGAGCAAGTGGACCTTGCCATTGGGTTGCAGCCGGTAGACCCCGCAGAAGGGAAGCTCGGCGTCCCGCTTGCGATCCTCTAAGCCGTAGGGCGGGTCGGTGAAGAAGAGATCACCGTTGGATCGATACACCAAGTCGTTGGGGCTGTTGAATTGGAAAAACCTGTGATAGCGGGCGAGGGTGGTTTTCTTGCCATTCAGCTCCAGGCGTGAGACCCGTCGGTCCCCATGCTCACACAGCACGAGACGGCCCTGGGCATCGGTGGTCAGGCCGTTTGAGCCGGGTTCGCCCCCGCGTTCCTGTTTTCCTGTGTAACCACTGGGAGACATGAAGCGTGTCGCGGGTTTCCCTTCCGACCAGCTGAGAATCTCGTTTCTTGGCACATCCGAGAAGAGCAGGTATTTACCTTCCTTGATCCAGATCGGTCCTTCGGACCAGTCGAATCCCTCGGCGAGTTTTTCGATCTTGGCGTCTGGGGCGATGAGAGCGTCCAGCCGGGGATCCAGGCGTTGGATGCTTCCCATGCTTGGGTAATCCTGCAATCCGCCCTTGTGGGTGGCAGCAGGCTTGGCAGCCTTCGCTGGCTTGGCGGCTTTCTGAGTCGTGGGGGTCGTCTCCGCGGCCTGGGTCGCGGCGTGAAAGGAGGCCATCGCGAGGGCGATCGCCAGCAACGATTTCGGGTTCATGTTTAGGTCCAAGAAGAAGGGGGACCCCCGAGCCGGTCAAGGGGATTCTATGTTTCCCGAGTCTCCCGGTTGGCTAGGGACGCTTTTACTTTTCAACGGCAGCCTTCAGGGTCTATCCTCCTCGAGGTGGTTCCAATTTGCCATTTTTCCATGGCCCGGGTTCAGGCGGTCCCTCATAGGACCTTCTGCGTTCTGCCGCCCGGCACTCCTTCCGCGGCTAAATGAGCGCGCCATCGGATGAGTTTGCAGCAGCTGCGGCCCCGGGTGGAGAATCGGAGTCGGTATCGTGGAGTCCTGGAGGACTCTCCTGGTCTGAGCTTCTGGGGAAGGAGATGCCCCATCTGGCGCACACCCGTGCCACGCGGTTCTGGCTCCGAGTCCTAACGGCTCTAGCGCGGCGGCGGGTGATCGAATTGCGTGGCGTGGAACATATCGCAACCGCACGTGATCCGTTCATTCTGGCGATCAATCATAGCCAGCGCTTCGAGGCTATTCTTATCCCAACGCTCCTCACCTGGCTCAGGCAGGGCAGGTTGGTGCATTTCTTTACCGACTGGCTGGTGCTTCTGTATCCCATCGTGGCGCAGGTGGTCTTGTTGCACGGCCCGATCATCGTTACCCGGAAACAGGCCCGTTTGCGTTGGTTGAACTGGTTTAAGCGGCGTTATGAGAATCTCCCGCCCCCCTTCGAAAGGGCGGCAGAGCTGCTTAAGTCGGGGACGTCCGTGGGGATCTTCCCTGAAGGAACTATGAACCGCGATCGGGCACGTCTTCTTCGTGGGTATTCAGGGGCCGCCCAGCTTTCCATGGAGCAGCAGGTCCCCGTGGTCCCGGCTGGGGTCCGTTTTCCCAAGGGGGATCCCCGCAAGCCGGTGGGGGACTGGGAGCCATGGGTGATCGAGTTTGGGCCTCCTATGGCCCCTCCGAAACTCCAGGGCCGAACCCCAGAAATTGGCGAGATTCGTGATTGGCATGCGAGTATCATGCAGGCAATCTCAGTTTTGTCCGGCAAGCAATGGACCCCTGAGAACCAGAGGAAGAGATATGTCGCTTAAAGATCGTGTTAGTGTCATTCGAGTCGAAGACGAAGCGGGGCGCCAGCAAGCGCTATCCGTCATGCGGGCGATTTATCGCGATGAGAAGAACTGGGTGAGCGTGGATGAGAAGCTCGTCGGGGTGGGTGACGTGTCGAGCGAAGAGATCTCGTGGTTCGTTGTGCGGGTCGACAACACCCCCGTCGGTGTGCTCCGACTGCTCTACAATCTGCCCGTCGACCTTTACAAGGCTTACGGCTTCAAAATGACCCTGCCGAATTTTGACCTCGAGGCCTTCCTGCGGACCAATCGCATCGCGGAGATTGGCCGATTCGCCGTCCTTCCCGATTATCGAAAGTTCATCGTGGTTGCCGGCGCTCTGATGCGGGCTGCCGTTCGCGAGACGGTCGAGCGGGATTACACCCACTACATCACCGATGTATTCGAGGGTGAGGTCAATAGTCCCTACGACTTTCATCGTCGTGTGATGGGCTTCCAAACGGTGGCTACCCACGACACGGGTGAGCTCAACTGCCCCTGCCGTCGCATCACCATGCTCCTTGATATCAAGGAGGCCTACGAGCGATTGCGCAAAGAGGGCGGATGGGTGTTTCGGTTCCTCATGGGGGATTGGAGCGATGCCCATCACCGGATGGTCATGCGTGAGTCCCAGGGAGAGTTGAGCAAAGCGGGGAGTTGAACTAAGCCGCTACGCGGCGGTGTTTATCGGACGGCTTGGCCGGGTTTGTTCAACCAGGGGTGTCATTCTGGCTCCGCTTCGCGTCGCAGCATTGCACCCTTCTGTGTTCGCCTGTTCTCGCTCTTGCCAGATGGACTTCTCCGGGTGAAGTTCTCCTCGTGCGCTTGATTCTCTTCCTTGTCTGCGCCCTGAGTTTATCCGGCCCGCCGCCATGCCTCGCGGCCGAGGGACGGCTAAGAACGCTGCGGGGCGAGCAACTCTCAGGTGTCATTCGGTGGGAATCCAACGGCGTGGTGGTCGTCCATTCGGACTCCGGATTCATCCGCTTTGTTGCCCTGCACGATCTCCGTCGCATCCTTATCCATTCAGCTTCCCCTCCCTCTTGGGCCCCGCCCGTCCCTCCCCTTGAGATTGAGTTGGTGGATGGGCTCCCCTTTCCCTGGGAGGCCGGTACGATCGGGCGGCCCTCAGGCCCTGCGGAATCGACTTGGAGGGAGGGAATCTTTCGAGTGGAAACCCAGGGGGCAAGCCTCGGACAGACCGTGGAGTCGGGTCGTATGATCTTTGAGCGGATTCGGGGCAATCGGGAGATCCAGGTTCGCCTGAGCCGGCAGTCCGTTTATCAGGACGATACCCGAGCTGGGCTTATGTTCCGGGGCGGATTGGGGGAGTCTGACCCCTCCGTCTTCTTGGGGTCAGCGGCAGGATCGAGAGAGGATGTTTTTGAGTGGAAGCCGGAAGCGAGCGCTGAACGTTGGCGTTGCCAGTTTCCGGCACTTGGCGGGCATCGATGGTATAAGCTCAAGCGGGAGGGGGACAGCTTCTCCGCGTATCGCTCGCGGGACGGCTTGCGTTGGATGCTGCTGTGTCGGACCAATGTGGCTTTACCCCGGGACACGCTCATGGGCGTGGCTGCGGCCGGTCCGAGTGGCTATCGGGTTCATCGGGCTTGGTTTGATCAGATAAGCCATGCGCAGCGGATGGAAAGCCCGATGGGAGTCCGCGTGGAGTTGCAGGCGGGTGGTGTTTTGGAATGCCCAGGGCTCGAGTGGGACTCCGGCCTTTTGAGATTCTTAGGGGTGGAGTCTCGGCCAAAGGTCCGGTTGGACCAGGTCGCGCGCCTCGTTTTTCAGAGCATCCCATCTCGTTCGCAACGTCGGTTGCAGGATGGACAGCGAGGGATTCTCCTGACTTCCGGGGAGTTCCTTGAAGGGGAGCCGCGAAGCTTGGTCGAGGGATGGATTACCCTCGATTCCGTTCTGTTTGGACGTCGTCGCTTTGACGCGTTGAATGAGGCAGTCGCAGTCGTGTTCGGCCCGTCGCGATCGGCCGAGGCGCGCTATGAGGTCACGCTCACGGATGGGTCGGTATTTCGGGCACGTGATTTGGGCCTCGAGGGATATCGTTTGCGCCTCGATGAGACCACTTTGGGTTTCTGCACGGTTCCCGTCTCAGATTTGGCAGTGCTCGAACGGGTGTACGATTGACTGCTTGTTCGGGTGAATCTCAGGAAGATCTCGTCTCCGATTTTTCTCACCGTCCGAAGCTCCATGCGGAACGCTGCGGATAAGGAGGGAAATCCCTCCCCTTCGGCAATACCAGGAGCCTGGCGGCCTCCAAAGATCCTGGGGCATACCGTCAGGTAGAGCTCGTCGACCCAGCCGCTCTCGAAGAGTGACTGATTCAGCTCCCCGCCCCCTTCGCAGTGCAGATGGCGAACTCCCCACCTGCGCGCCAGCCATTGGAGAGCTGCGGCGAGATCCAGGCTACGCGTGCCAAACTTCCCTAGGCTGGCTCCCGCTCGTTCCAACGCGGCTTGATCCTGTGGACGGACCTGCTTTGTGGTCAAAAGGACCAGCGGGCCGCCTTTCTCCCGGAAAATTCGCAAATGGGGGTTGAGCTTACCACGGCTCGAAACGACCACGCGGACCGGCTCGGCGGCCAGCCCACGGCGTTGGCGGCGACGTTGATAGACAGCGCCTCCGCTCGTCAGGTCGGCATCCTGGGCTCGTAGGGTGGCGGCTCCGGTCATGATCGCGTCGGCGCGGGAACGGAGTTCGTAGAGGAAGGCGGAATCGGCTGAGCTTCCGAAGGAGCAGAGCTGACGATTGGCGGTTGCGATCTTTCCGTCAGCACTCATGGCCATGTTGATGGAAAGGAAGGGACGCACGTACGTTTCGGGCTAGAGTTGAAGCTTCAGCAATCCAACCTCCAGAGCGAGGGCTTCCTGGACATTGGTGTTGAGCTGGCGTTGGGTCTTCTCCAATTCCTCCAGATTCAGAACGGCGCGTTCCGGATCCAAACGACCCGCGACTCGAGCGGTGGCGTCCGCCAGTTGTGGAAACCTAAGGGCTTCGTTGCCCTGAGAGAGTGTGCGCAGCCAGATGTCGCGCAGCCACCATTGAAGCAGCCCTACAGTCTCTCCTCGCTGTCGCCGATACTCGGCCTCGACGGAGGCGGAGAGTTCGTCCTCCAGCTTTTTGCGAAGATCCGGCTCGATGTCCTGGTACTTTTCGAGCAGGGACTCCTTCTCGAGCTTCTCCCCAATGGCCACCTTCGTCTCGGAGAGACGCTTCAAGAGAACTCCAAGCAGGCGGTACCGTTCGAGGAGCCCTCCTTGATCGCTGGCCGCTGCTGCCGCGAAACTCTCAAGCCAGCTTAGTTCCGCAGGGTCCAGCGGAAGGGTGTCGTCTGCTGAGAGTTGGATCCTCTGGCAGCGAGAGCGAATCGTCTCGAGCACTTGTTCGGGCGCTGTGCTAAGCAGCACCATGATCGAGTCTGCTGGCGGTTCTTCGAGGGTCTTGAGAAACTTGTTTGCCGCCGTGTTGTGGAGCCGGTCGGCGGCCACAAGGAAGCAGACTTTGTAGCGCGCTTCGTTCGGCTTGAGATGTACCGAGCGCAGGAGCTCGGTCATCTGTTCCGTGCGGATTTGACGGATCTTCGACTCCGCGCGGAGCCAGTACATGTCCGGATGGCTGGAGCCATCGATCTTGCGACAGCTGAGGCAGGCGTCGCAGCTGTCGATGCCCCAGCCCGCATCCGAGACCTGAGGGGGATTTAGACAGTTAACCGCCTTGGCAAGGGTGCGCGCGAAGGACTCCAACGCCTCGATGCGAGGCCCGCTGATAAGGTAGGCATGTGCCAGACGCCCCCGTTGCAGTCCGCGCTGCAGGGCGCTGGCGGCGTCGGCGTGGTGGGCTAGATCCTTCCAGGCCATGTCCGATCCTCTTAGCTCTGCGGAACAGCA
>CAMAVD010000100.1 GCA_945861575.1 Akkermansia muciniphila | reverse complement strand
GTTGGTGATGTCGGGTACCGCGTCGATCGGCAGCCTCAGGGCGGACCATACACCCACGCCGACGAGAATCAGGGTCGCTAAGAGGACCAGGACGCGCTGGCGGACAGAGAATGCTAGGATGAGGCTCAGCATGGATGTGAGGGGAGGCTCATGAGGTGAAGCGATGTGACGGCGACAGGCCATCCGAAAGAGGCTGGGGCTCGGCTTGAAGGCGGTTTCGCTGTTGAACGCATCGAGGTCTTAGTGACAATGCCCGCCGCCCTTGACCGCGCGGAGTTCAATGAGCCAAAGGGTTTCTACCGGCTGGGTTACGACGGAGTCGCCCGTGAGCAAGCCGTCTGTGATTTCAACCCACTCCGTATCCTCGGTGCCGACCTTCACTGGCGTGCGGAGGTAGGCACTGCCATTGACGACGTAAACGAAGGTGCCCTCCGAACAGCGCAACAGTGCGGATTGAGGCACGGTTGTCACAGCTTCATTCCGCGGGAGATCAATACGCGCCGAAAGAAACTGACCGGGTTTCAGCACTCCGGTCGCGTTCGAGATGCCGATCACGATCTCCGTCTCTCCCAGGGCCAGCGCCTTCTGCACCTTGAGCACCCGGCCACCCAGGGGACTGTTGGTGTGGTCGTGCACTCGCACGGACTGCCCGGGCATTGCGAACGTTTCGGTGTCCGCAGACAAGAACCCTGAGCCGTGGACGTCGCAGCCCGAATGGTCCTCTTGATTCAGTGAGTGATGATGCTTTTCGTCGAACACATGCACCGAGAACTGGATGGAGCGCGGGAGCTTTTGCTCGATCACGTCTGCCACCTGCACCTGGAGCAATTTCTTGCTCTCCTCGGTGACGGTGACCCCTTTGCCTGCCTTAAACGAAGCGCCCGACGGTGATTCTTCGACAGGGCCGTGACCGTGGGAAGCGCCCACCTTATGTTCCTTTTCTTCGCCGTGGCTCCTGCTCTCCTTGTCCGCACAACTGACCAGCAGCCCCATCGTTAGCAACGAGGCCGAAAGGCATGTGATGAAGCGGTGCGCTTTCATTTCTTTTCCCCGGACGGGGCTGTTTGGGATAAGGGCAGGCGTAGGCCTGTGAGCATTTCCAGCTGTGCCGCCGCTTCGACCGCCTCCTTTTTGGTATCGAGCAGGCCCTCCACCGCCTCGTAGTATTGTTTTTGTAGCTCAACATACGTGGAAATGGGGACGGCACCGAGCCGATAGTGTCGGTCCGCTAGCTCTGCGGCTTCCTGAAAATGGCCGATCGAATCGGGCTGCCATTGGGCCATTTCGCTGAGCTTCGCCTCGTATGTTCTGGCGAACTCGATCACCTTTCGTTCCATCTCTCGTTCCGCGGTCGTCAAGGACGCTTCCGCCTGCAACTGTCTCGCAGCAGCCATATCCACGTTCCCCTTATTGCGAGTCCAGAGGGGCAATGGCAAGGCGATGCCCACTCCGAGGATGCGCTCACGTCCCCCGCCTACCCGCTCCTCCGACACCGTGGGCCCCAGACTGAAGGAGGGATACCGCTCATTCCTCGCCAACGAAACTCGGAGTCCCTGCTGCAGCAGTTCCGCTGTGCGCGTGCGCAGTTCGAAATTGTTTGTCCGAGCCGCCTCGAGCAAATTCGCTACGCTTTCCGGCGGGGGGAAGCGAAGCACAGAGGGCTCGACCACGAGGGCATCGTCGGGCTTGGCACCACGCAATTGATTTAAGGTCAGCAGGGCAGAGTGAATTGTGAGCAGAGATGCGCTTGCCCTCCGCTGGGCATTCAGCTCGATTGCCTCGATGACTCTGACTTCTAAAAGAGGCGTTAGTCCTGCGGGATCCCGATGCACAAGAACTTCACGCAAAGATTTGAAGCGGTCCGCGACGTCTCTGGCGACAGCGGACTTTTCCTGAGCTACCAGGAGGGAGAACGCCAGGGTCCGGATACGCCCGGCCAGGTCTGACTTGAAACGTTCAAGGCCGAGGTTGGCCAACTCTTGATCCCGATTTGCAATCGCCTTTCGTAAGCCGATACGCCCGGGCCATTCGAAGGGTTGCATCAGCGAGACGGACCAAGCCACCCCTTCGCTGGCAAGCCCTCCGCCGGTGGCGGACTTTTGCCCGACCCCCCCGGCGAGCTCTGGATTGCGCCACGCTCCCGCTGATGTCCGCCCCGCCCGCGCTGCCTGGATCTCGGCTTCATAGAATTTTACCTCGGCGTTCGCTTCCATGGCCTGAGAGACGATCCTCTCGATCGAGAAAGTTTCGGGTTGGGCCCGGGGACTGTGAATGGGGGCTTCAGCACCCAGGAGCGGCCCGCAGAGAGCTGCGAGGATGGCTGCCCCGAGGCGATCAGCCGCGGGAACGGATCTAAAAGGATTCATAATGGTCGACGGAAACTCGTTTTGGGGAGACGGCGCTGTCTAGGACTGTCGGCTACCAAGGAATCGGAGAGCCGACCGCAGGGTCGGAGTGCCTGCGGATAACGGCAGGCTGTTAAGCGCCGAGCGAAGGAGCGCGGGCAGGAAGAGCCGCGCGGTGAGTGAAAACCCAGGAGGCTGAGATTTCTGGAGGGGGTGAGGTCAGAACAGTCACGTCAATCGGCGGAGTCGGACCCAAGCTTGGTCGACCGGAGATTTCTGTCGAAACATTCTGTGAGACACGAGGAGGATGACCCTGGGAGCGGCGCTCCATTAAGTGGACTGGACTTTCCTCCAAGTAGCAGAAGTGTCGGTGCGTCTCCTCCGGCTCTGCATGCGCCATCGGAGCATCCTCCTGATGGGACGAGCAGCAAAGGAGTGCGGGTGCCGACACTGAATGAAGCTCGGAAGCGCGCGTTAGCGGCAACCAAGCCAGGGCCAAGGCCAGGACGATCAATGTCCGTAGCTGCGTCACACCTGATAGGTGACGCAAGGTCGACAAATGTTCAACAGAATTCGCATGACAACTATCCTCCACTGATATCGACCTCAGCGGCTGCTGGGTTGAGGCGTTCCTAGCCGCATCCGGCGGGCCTACTTCACTGGCGAATCGAGTGACGGCGTCAGGCCTTCAGGCCAAGGGCCCTTTTCACTTCTCGAATTCCGGCTACCATGTTCCGAAGCTTCTCGCGGGAGGCCCAGCGAGCGGTTTGGCTTAAGCCACAGTCCGGCGCGAACACGAGGCGCTCGGGAGGCGCGTATTGAAGGCACAAGCGTACCCGGGCGGCGATCTCTTCAGGCGACTCGATAAAATAGCTCTTCACATCGATGATGCCGATCGCAGCATCCATGCGCTTGGCGACCTGCTCGATCAAGGCCACCTCGGTGAAGCAGGTGTTGGCCATCTCGATATGCAGCTCGTCCACATGCATGTCCAGGAAGTCAGGGAAGAGCACGGCTGCTTTCCGTCCGCCGATGGCTCGCCCCTTGAAATTGCCGAAGCAAAGATGGGTGGCTAGGCGGCAACGGCCCTTCACCGACTCCACGGTCCGATTGAAGATATCCACCAGACGACGCCGGTCTTCGCGGTGTCCGTAGCAGCTCATCGAGGGTTCATCCACGCAGATTTCCTCGCAGCCAGCCTCCACGAGGGCGGCGAGTTCCGTGCGGATCAGCGGGAGGAGGGCTTCGGTGAGGGCGTAGCGGTCCGGGTATTCGGCGTTTGGGAGCAGGCGGCCACTCATGGTGTAGGGCCCGGGCACGCTCACCTTCAAGGCCTGTCCTGCAGGTGCCAGCCTCCGCAATCTGTGGAACTCATCGACACATCCCAGGCCTTTGGAGGCGCGGAGGGAGCCGGTCACCGCGTGTTTCCCCCGCTGGTCGTGCGCCGGCGGTCCCCAGCGCCGTGGCGGGGCGCTCTCCAGGGAAATACCCTCCAGGTGTCCGTAAAAAGACAGATTGAAATCAATCCGCGTCTGCTCGCCGTCCGTGATCACATCCAGTCCTGCCTGGACCTGATCGTGAATGGCCGCGGTCACAGCGTCCTCCTGCAGTTCCTCGATATCCTTAGGGCCGAACTGGGCGAGGTTTTGGCTGGCGAACTCAAGCCAGCCAGGAAACGGATAGCTTCCGACGACGGAGGAGCGCAGAGGGCACGATTGCATGGGGGCACTGTGGCGAAGCTCGCGTTGGGAATTCAATCCCTCAATCGCTGACTCCCCCCGGGACACTCTCAAAGCCGGCTGAGGTCTTCTGAGGCATATAAATTCCGTCATCGGGACAAGGGAGACAGGACAGTCGCGATGTGTGGCTTGATACCCAGGGGTTTCCGAGTTGGAGACGCTTGGCACGTCGTCAGCTAGAGGGTGGAGTATGCAATACCCTAAATTCTGCTGCACCGCTGTTTGCGCTTTAGCTCTGGCGGGTTCGGCGAACGCTAAAAACATCACTATCAACGATCTCCAGTCACCGAATTCCTACGGCTTTGGTGCGCCCGGGATCGGTCAGGCCGGGGAGGACCAAGAGACAGAGCCCGGGACCGCCAGTGGGCAACACTGGGATCTAGAGGCCTTCACTCTGAATGGCTCCAACCTCAAGGTCTATTCCGGCTACAATCTCCTTCAGGGTGAAAAACCCTATGGGTTGGGCGACGTGTTCATCGACGTCAACGGCGATGCGAACTGGCAGCCGGGAGCCGACAACAACATCAGCGGGACCACCGACAACTCGAAGTTCCTCTATGACTACGTCATTCACTGGAACGACCGGAGCGGCACCAGCATCGGTGCCGGCACCTACGATGTCTACAAAATCACGGGTGACAGCGATGTTCGCTTCCAGGAGACCGTCTATAAGTCGGGATCCAATCCTTGGACTCTATTGGCCGGCCAGTCCAATTCGGACCACGTGAGCAAGGTGGCTTCGGGATCGATGTCCGTTGCGGTGGACGCCAGCGACGTCATCACGCTGGAAGACGGCACGCAGGTGACCGGCGGTTCAAGCGTGCGCCCGCACTTTATCGGGGACCTGGATCTGAGCTTCCTTGGGAGCGCACTCGGTTCCCAGACGCTGTTCCACCTCACCATGGAATGCGGCAACGACTCCATGGTGGGTCGTGTGCCCGACGCTGGCAGTGCCCTGGCCTTGATGACCGCTGCGATGTCCGGTCTGGCGTTTGTGGGTCGCCGCACCCGCCGCCAGAGCTAATCTGCCGCTGTTCTGTTCATTGTTTCGACAGCCTGTCGTCCGAAAGGGCGGCAGGCTGTCTGCTTTTTTGGGTGATCTGATCAAAACAACTCTAAACCCGGGCGTGCTTTCAACGATTAATAAACCAGTGAGCCACTCACCAAAGAAGCCAGCCGCCCCTGTCCAACGCCAGAAACTGCGGAACTTCCGCTGGACGGCACTGGACAAATAATTCGCCGAATGCATTTATTTCCTTACGTATGAGCGACGAAGCCATGAACAACTTCACACCGCGAGCCCAACAAGTGCTGGCGCTCGCTCGCAAGGAAGCCGATCGCTTCAATCACAATTTCGTGGGCACCGAGCATCTTCTCCTAGGCTTGATCAAGCTGGGACAGGGTGTGGCTGTCAACGTGTTGCAAAAGCTGGGCCTGGACCTCGAGACCGTCCGGATGGAGGTCGAGAAGCAGGTCGGGACCGGCACTGATCAGAAGATGATGGGCAATATCCCTTACACGCCGAGGGTCAAGAAGGTCCTTGCCCTGGCGACCAAGGAGGCCAAAGCCCTCACCCATACCTATGTGGGCACCGAGCATATCCTGCTCGGCCTGCTTCGCGAAGGCGATGGCGTGGCCGCCAGAGTTCTCAAGAACCTTGACGTCGATATCGAGCAGACCCGGAAGGAGATCCTCAAGGAATTGGATCCCAACTTTGCAGCCCAGGAAGAAAGCGTCGGGGGCGAACCGCCCTCTGAGAAGCCGGGGAACGAGAAGAAGGGGGACGTCAAGACACCTGCCCTGAAGGCTTTTGGCCGCGATCTGACCGAGATTGCTCGCAAGGGCGAGATGGATCCTGTCATCGGCCGCAAGAACGAGATTGAGCGGGTGATTCAGATCCTTTGCCGGCGAACCAAGAACAATCCTGTGCTTCTGGGCGAGGCGGGCGTCGGCAAGACGGCCATTGTGGAGGGGCTTGCCCAGGAAATCTCCAAGGGGAATGTTCCAGAGATCCTGCGGGAGAAGCGCCTGATCACCTTGGATCTGGCCCTCATGGTGGCCGGCACCAAGTATCGAGGTCAGTTCGAGGAGCGGATCAAGGCCGTGATGGACGAGATCCGTCGCGCCAAGAACGTTCTCCTCTTCATCGACGAGTTGCACACCATCGTGGGCGCGGGGTCGGCCGAAGGGACCATGGATGCCTCGAACATCATCAAGCCTGCTCTGAGCCGGGGCGAAATGCAGTGCATTGGTGCGACCACGTTGAACGAGTATCGCAAATACATCGAGAAGGATGCCGCCCTAGAGCGCCGGTTCCAGAGCGTGAAAGTGGAGGCGCCCTCTATCGAGGAAGCAATTCAGATCCTAAAGGGCCTGCGACCCAAGTATGAGGAGCATCACAAGGCCGAGATCACCGACTCAGCCGTTGAGGCTGCAGTGACCTATTCGGATCGGTATATTACGGATCGCTATCTTCCGGACAAGGCGATTGACCTGATGGATGAGGCGGGCTCTCGGGCTCGAATCGGGGCCATGACCCGGCCTCCTGAGCTGAAGGATATCGAGGCGGAGATCGAAGAGATCAAGGTCAAGAAAGAGCAGGCCATCAAGGAGCAGGATTTTGAAGCGGCCGCGTCCATGCGCGACAAGGAGAAGCAGGCGAAGGACAAGCAGGAGAAAGTCCTGACCGATTGGCGCACCAGCCGTGAAGAGAAGCGGGTGAAGGTGGATGAGGAGGACATCCTACACGTGGTTTCCAAGTGGACCGGCATCCCCCTGAAGCGGATGGAGAAAGGCGAGGCCCAGCGACTTCTCGACATGGAGAAGGAGATGGAGCGGATCGTGATTGGCCAGCGTGAAGGCGTGAATGCCATCTGCCGGGCGCTCCGCCGTTCGCGTGCCGATCTGAAGGATCCACGGCGCCCCATTGGCACCTTTGCCCTGCTGGGACCGACCGGTGTTGGGAAGACGCTTCTGGCGAAGTCGCTCGCGGAGTCCATGTTTGGTGACAGCAAGGCGCTCATCCAGCTCGACATGTCGGAGTACATGGAGAGGCACAATGCCTCTCGAATGGTCGGCTCGCCCCCGGGCTATGTTGGCTTCGAGGAGGGGGGGCAGCTCACGGAGCAGGTGCGCCGGAGGCCCTATTCGGTGGTGCTCTTCGACGAAATCGAGAAGGCACACCCGGATGTTATGAACATGCTCCTCCAGATTTTGGAGGAGGGAAAGCTAACTGACAATGTTGGCCGTGTGGTGAACTTCAGGAATACGGTCATCCTACTCACCTCGAATGTGGGGGCGGAGACGATAAAGAAGAGCAGTTCGATGGGATTCGCTCCGACCTCGGACGATTCGAACTACGAGAAGATGCGCGAAAAGATTCTTGATGAGGCGAAGCGTGCCTTCCGGCCTGAGTTCCTCAACCGTCTGGACGACGTGATCGTCTTCCGGCAGCTGAGCAAGCCTGACCTCATTCAGATTCTGGACTTAGAAGTCGTTAAAGTGGTGGATCGGCTCAAGGCGAAGAACCTTCGGCTTGAGTTGGACGCAACCTCTAAGGATCTCCTGGTGGAGAAGGGCTTCGATCCGGCATATGGCGCCCGGCCGATGCGGCGTGCTGTCGAGCGATATCTTGAGGATCCCCTGGCCGAAGAGATTCTGAAGGGCAATGTGCACGGGGGTGACCCGATCAAGGTGACGGCGGACAATGGCAAGTTGAAGTTTGAACAGAGCGCGCCGGCGAGCGGAGCACTGTCGAGCTGATCTACCCCCATTGCACTTAGAGCGATTTGTCACGGGCTGCGGCGTTGTTTCCCGGTAGGGGCCACTCCGCAGCCCCTTTTGCTTGGCTGGGGCTCGTGGGCCGTTTTAGTTTAGTTCCAGGCATCCGATGAAGACTTTGGATCGTAATCCTTATGGTGACGGGCACTTGAGGCGGGGCGGCGGATCTGAGAGAGACGCTTCTGCACGGTGCTGGGTGGTGGCGGATCCCCATCCCCAAACGCCATGTCTGCGCATTTGAAACCGGATACCGAGTCTCCAGTTGCCGTCGACGACGCTGCGCTTCTGCGCCGCGTCGCCGGAGGGGATCGAGATGCCTTCTCTCTGCTCTACGACCGGCTGTCGGTAGTTCTTTTTTCCATTTCCATCCGAATTCTCAACGACCCGAAGGAAGCTGAGGACGTGCTTCAGGATGTTTTTGTGCAGATTTGGGACAAGGCAGCGAGCTATGACCCGAGTCTTGGACGGCCTTTCAACTGGGCCGTGACCCTGACGCGTAACCGTTCGATTGATCGCCTCAGGATGCTCAAGCGGCGCTACGAGTTCATCGCCGAGGCCACTGAGAGCGTGCAGACCACGCCCCTCTATGGGCCGGAATCGGGGCCGGATGTTTATCAGCGCGATCAGGCCTCCGAGGTTCGGAAAGCCCTCGATGGGCTGCCTTTGGATCAACGTCAGGCATTGGAGTTGGCTTTTCTCGGGGGGCTGACTCAGGTGGAGATTTCTGTTCAATTGGGGCAACCTTTGGGGACTATCAAGGCGCGTATACGTCGGGGATTGCTGAAACTTAAAGATTTGTTGGCCGACTGGATATGATCGAAGAACCGCTCAAAGAGCAGGCGAGCTTGTATGCGATCGGGGGACTCCCCGAGAGCAAGGCGCGCGATTTTGAGCATGTGATGCAGAGTAATCTGGAACTTCAATTGCTCGTGACTCAGATGCGGCAGTCGCTTGATTTGATGGTGGTCTCGCTGCCTCGCCGTGCTCCCTCGCCAGCCCTCAAGGCCAAGATCATGCGTCGCATCGGGGGGCGCAAACCAGGTGTCGCGGTTCTCGTGCCTTCGGGCGTTGGTGGAACGCCCTTCTGGATGGCCATTTTTCCGTGGGCCGTTGCCGCTTGCCTCACCTGTCTTTGCGCCCTGCAGCTCTCTCGCAGTCAGTCGGAACGAGAGCGGTTGGTTCAGTTGGAGCAGCGTCTCACTGAGTTGGCGTCTCAGAATGGGAAGCTAGAGGCTTCGTTGGAGGCCCAGAAGGTTGAGCATGCGCGCCAAAAGCAGGCACTCAGCGCGATGGTGATCCGTCAGTCTTCTGATCAGAATCGGTCGTTCATGGCGACCACCAATCAACTCGTGGAGCGGATCCGCGTCATGGAGAAGCGTGCTGCGGACGTGGTCGCTGGCAAGCGTCCTGTTTCCAGCCTGCTCCCTGCGGCCGCCAAAGGCACTAATGAGGAGGAAGAGAATGAGATTGTCGGGGCTCCTCGGAGCATCGAGGCGGGAGGGGTTTCTCCTGTTCCCGGTGGAGTGCTGAGCGCCGGGGGCAATCGGCCTGCGGACGCCAAAACCTCTTTCCTGGGAATCCTACGCTCAGTGGACACGGGATCGACTTCGTTGGGTGCCGTAACCTGGGATGCACTTCTACAAAAGGGAACCGTGGTGGTTGAGCAGTTGCCTGCTCCTGACGCCGATCACGACTACCAGCTCTGGCTGATACAGGGCGGAAACCCTGTGAGCGGAGGTTTGCTCCGATTTGACTCAGCGGGTCATGTCAGCAATGGTTTCACCCTCGCGGAGCGTCTTGAAAGTGTGCAAACGTTTGCGATTTCCAGAGAGCGGAAAGGCGGGGTGAGCGAGGTCCCGCAGGGGCCTGTTATCATGGTGGCAAACAACAACTAGTTGAGGGCCTTCACGAACTCGTCGGCTTGCTCGATGGAGCGGTTCATCTCCGCGATGAGCTTAGCCATGTCGTCCTGAATGTTGGCCGCCTCACCCTTCAGCGAAGCAATCGCTTGGGCGTTTAGATTGTGTTTCAGCAAGGCTGACGGTCAGCAGGCGAAAGAGGGTCGTGGGCATGAGAGGGGGTAGACTAGGCTTTGCTGGCGGAGACTCCCTTGAACCACTCGATGAAACGAGGGATCCCCGCGTGAATCTTTGTTTGGGGATTGTATCCGAGCATCCTTCGGGCCTTGTCGATGTTGGCGTAGGTGATCGGTACATCGCCTGGCTGGTTGGGATGCCGCTCGATGATGGCCTTTTTGTCGAGAGCGGTTTCGATAAGCTTGATCAACTCTGCGAGCGTAACCGTCTGAGACTCCCCGAGATTGAAGATCTGAAAACCAATCTCGCGCTCTGTCACGGCGATGACACCGTCCACGGTGTCATCGACGTAGGTGTAGTCCCGTGCGGCTGAGCCGTCTCCAAAGACCGGGATGGGTTTTCCCGCAGCGATCAGTTGGGCGAACTTATGAATGGCGAGATCAGGACGCTGCCGTGGGCCGTAAACAGTGAAAAAGCGGAGCATGGCGATATCGAGTCCATAGACGTGGTGGTAGACATGTCCGAGTGCTTCACACGCCAGCTTGCTGGCCGCGTACGGGGAGATCGCCGAGAAAATTGGGTCCTCCTCGGAGAATGGGACTTTTGCGTTGATGCCGTAGACGCTGGAGGACGAGGCGATGGTCACCTTACGTACGCCGTGTCGGCGCGCCGCTTCCAAAATATTCACCGTGCCTTCCACGTTCACTCGTTGATAAAGCGCTGGCTCCATCAGGCTGGGCCGCACGCCTGCGCGGGCTGCCAGATGGATGACTTGGTCAAACCGAACGCGTTCGAACAGCCCACCGACGGTCTCAGCCGAGGTGAGGTCGCCGCGCACGCATTCGAAGGCGCCCCCTTGCCGTTGGATCTCTGCGAGATTGCGTTCCTTGATGGCTGGGGCATAGAACGGGTTGAGGTCGTCCAACGCCCATACCGCGTGGCCGGAACGGAGCAGCCGTTCGCAGACATGCGATCCGATGAAGCCCGCGCCGCCGGTGACCAAGAAATTCATGCCTCAGAGTCTAAGTCGGCGGTTGCCGAAGGGCAATACTGAGGTGCGAAAGGGGCCGACGCTGGAGGTAGGTGGGGTGCCGTAGAGGTAGGATAAAAGTGGCTTAATGAAAAGCCAGGCAAGCGCCACTTAAAGAAATCCCAAGCAAGCCCGGCTGAATGTTGATATGACCAGCGTCGGCCATTTTTTACTCGTTCGCGTTCTCTTCCAATAACTAGGTAGACAGAGAGAATGCGGACATGTTTCACGCGTTTTTATCTTTTTTGAAAACCCATCCGTGAGTGGATAGGAGTTCCACTTGGTCAGGTCATGCAGAAGGCTTATGTCGTCGGATAGTCCGGCAAATGCGGCTTGACCTTCCAAGGCTGCCCCGAATATGTTCGGCTCGTTATTGGTAAGCTTGCTGGTTAGGCCAGCGCGTCGAAGTCGGAGAGAAATCTACCGACTTTTTTGTTCTCTACGTGGGGACAAGGACTGTGTCTATGAATGCCGATTTACTTGCAGTGTTCGAGTTCTGGGAGCGCGAGAAAGGAATCAATCGCGAAACCCTTCTGTCTGCTGTACAGGAAGCCCTGCTGGCCGCCGCCAAAAAAGCGGTCGGTCCCGCCCGAGAGCTACGGGTCGAGATCGATCCTAAGAATGGTGACATCAAGGCTTTTGCAAAGCTCATCGTGACTGAGAAAGTCATCTCAAAACACGATCAGATCTCCGCCTTTGACGCACGCAGGAATAATCCGGATGCGCAGGTGGGCCAGGAATTGGAGCTAGAGGTGACTCCCGCTGGCTTTGGTCGCATCGCTTCCCAGTACGCTAAACAATCCTTGATGCAGCACATTCGCCGTGCTGAGAAACAGTTGATTTTCAACGAGTTCAAGGACCGGGTGGGGGATATTGTCAGTGGCACGGTGCGCCGGTTTGAACGTTCCGATGTAACAGTAGATCTTGGGAAATACGAGGCGCTCCTGCCCAATCGTGAGCGGGTGCCTACAGAGGAGTACCAGATCGGTGAGCGGATC
Source organism: Akkermansia muciniphila (assembly GCA_945861575.1). Taxonomy (GTDB): domain Bacteria; phylum Verrucomicrobiota; class Verrucomicrobiia; order Limisphaerales; family UBA11320; genus UBA11320. The sequence continues at coordinate 5,250 of CAMAVD010000100.1, read as the reverse complement.
CGTTGCTACGTTAAGGCTGTGGAAAATGGGCCGCACGGCCCTGATATCATCCTCTCCCGTGCCGATCCTCAATTTGTCCTGAAGCTGTTTCAGGTCGAGGTCTCCGAGATCCACGACGGCACGATTGAGGTTAAGGCAATTGCCCGGGAGCCCGGCTTCCGCACCAAGATCGCCGTTTACACCCGGGACGAGAAGGTGGACCCCGTGGGGGCCTGCGTGGGATTGCGAGGTCAGCGGGTTAAGAATATTGTTCGGGAGTTGAACAACGAAAAGGTGGACATCATCCGTTGGTCCCCTAACGTGCGGGACTTCGTGACGAATGCTCTTTCGCCTGCCAAGCTCAAGAGCTTCGAAGTGGATGAGGTTCGTAGGCGGATGAAGATTGTGGTCGCGTCCGACCAGTTGTCTCAAGCGATTGGCAAGCGTGGTCAGAATGCCCGCTTGACTTCCCGGCTTACCGGTTGGCAGGTGGACATCGAGCCTGAAGAGGCACCTGTGGGGCATCAGGATGATAAGTTCCAGGCCCAGTTCACCGAGGCGGTGCGGGTGCTGGCAGCTGTCCCTGGAATCACCCAGGAGCAGGCGGACGCGTTGGTGCACGCGGGTCTCACAAGTCTCGAGGCTCTCTTGCAGGTGGATCCCACCGATCTGGCGGAGATCCCGCAGATAGGTGAAGCGGCGGCCGCTGTTCTTGAAGCGGCCCGACAGGAAGTGGTGCGGCGGACCTTGGCTCTGGGGGACCCCCCCACGCCCCTAGAGTAAACTGACCTGGATTGAATTCTCGCTGCGGTCTCTCAGGCACATGGCGCTTGGAGAACAGTTGCGGCGACCCTGATTATTATGCCCGTTCGCATTTACGACCTAGCAAAGAAACTCGGCATGGAGAGCAAGGATGTGCTGGCCAGGGCCAAGGAGCTAGGTATCTCCGCGGCCAAGGTCGCCTCCAGTTCGCTCGACAAGATCACCGCCGAGTACCTCGAGGAGAAGTTGGGCGGCGGCCAGGCTGCGCCCGGAGGTCCCTCTGGGTCAGGCTCGGTGTCCGCCGAAGAATCGAGCGAGAAGCTGGCAGCGGCTGCGGAGCCAATGATCCAGGTCATCAAAGAGGCTCCAGTGCCTCCTCCCGCGGTAATTGTAGAGGTCCAACACGAGCCGGTGATCCAGCCCGAACCTGCGCGTGTCGAGGCTTTGGTCGCCGCAGGCTCCGCCCCGATCAATGCCTCAGCGGATTTGCCGCCCGCCTCGCAACCTCAGGAAGCGCAGTCCCATTCCGCTCCCGCAAGCCCCGAGCCGGTCTCAGTCGCTCCGCCGCTAACGGCTGAATCGAACGTCCCTGCTCCCCTTTCCCCGGTTGCGGTTCCTCCGCCTCCTGCCGCTCCTCTTCCCATCGTCCCGCCTGCAGGGCCCAAGATTGGCGACAAGGTTGGCTTCATTCAGCTGCCGACCTCAGGGCGGGGTTCGTCTGGCCGCGATCGTGCCGCCGCGCCTCCTTCTCCTCCTCCTTCTCAGACTCCTCCCAACCGTGGCACGACGCCCTACAACGCGGGTCGTCCGGGCATGGATCGAGGACGGCCTACGGGTGGAATGCAGCAAGGTAGACCGGGTTTTCAGCAGCGGGGTGGCCCTGGAATGGGCTACAACCAACGTCCCGGTCCCGGCGCTCCGCCGCCACGGCCGCCGTCTGGCGGTCACCAGCAGTTACATGGCGCTCCGGCCGATGCGCCCCTCTTGATCATCAAGCCCCCGATCTTGGTTCGGGAGTTGGCAGAGAAGTTGGGAATCAAGCCCTTCCGTCTCATTGCAGATCTGATCGATCTGAAGGTGATGGCCACGGTCAACCAGGCGATCGACGAAACGATCGCCCAGCGCGTGTGCGCCAAGCATGGTTTCCGCTTTGAGGTAGAAAAGCGCAAATCTGGCACCGGTGTAACGGGGCTGAAGCAGGAGCTCAAGCTCGACCAAGAAGACAAGATCGAGGACTTGAAGCCTCGTGCGCCTGTGGTGACGATCATGGGGCATGTCGACCACGGAAAGACCACCCTTCTCGACACCATCCGCAAGGCAAACGTGGCCTCGGGTGAGGCCGGGGGCATCACGCAGCACATCGGTGCCTACACGATCGCGTTGCCCCATCCCGAGCGTCCCAATGAGATGGCTCAGATCACCTTCCTCGACACTCCGGGGCATGCGGCGTTCAGCGCCATGCGCGCTCGCGGTGCGAACGTGACCGACTTGGTCATCCTGGTGGTGGCGGCGACGGATGGCGTCATGCCGCAGACCTTGGAGGCCTTGAGCCATGCTCAGGCGGCCAAGGTGCCGATCCTGGTCGCGGTGAACAAGAGCGATCATCCGAATGCGAACCCGATGAAGGTTCGTCAGCAGTTGCAGGAGAAGGGGCTTGCACCCGATGAATGGGGCGGCAACACCCTGTTTGTCGATGTCTCGGGTATGACGGGCATGGGCGTTCCTAAGCTTTTGGAAATGGTTCTTTTCCAAACCGATCTCCAGGAGCTCAAGGCGAATCCGAATCGTTTGGCCAAGGGGAACGTGATCGAGTCTGGCCTTGAACCCGGAGGCCCGACCGCGACTGTTCTGGTTCGCAAAGGGACTTTGCGTCTGGGGGATGCAGTGATTTGTGGCCCCTTCTGGGGCAAGGTGCGCGCGCTGATCAACGAAGAGGGGAAGCGGCTCAAGGAGGCCGGCCCGTCCGTGGCGGTCAAGGTGCTCGGTCTTTGTGGGGTTCCCGAAGCGGGCTTGGAGTTTAGCGCGGTCGAGGATGAGAAGGCGGCGCGTGCGCTTGCAACCGAGCGTGCGGCTCAGGCGCGTGCTGAGTCTCAGCAACAGCCTACAGCCAAGGCGACTCTTGAGGACCTCTTCGGTCGAATCGAGGAGGCGGCCGCCAAATCCTTGAAGGTTCTGATCAAGGCGGATACCCAGGGTTCGCTTGAAGCGATTGTCGAGGCTCTCCGCAAGATCGAGTCCCAGCGTGTGCACATGGAAATCGTCCACTATGCAGTAGGCACGATTACCAGCAATGATGTCACTCTGGCTTCTGCATCGCACGCGATCATCCTTGGATTCCACACGCGCATCGATGGCGGTGTCTCGGATCTCGCCAAGCACGAGGGTGTTCAGATCAAGCTCTACTCGATCATTTACGAGCTGATTGATGAGGTGAAGAAGGCGATGGCGGGTTTGCTGCCGCCCATCATCAAGGAAAACGTCATCGGTGCCGCCGAAATCCGAAAGGTTTTCGAACTCTCGAAGGGCGGGAACGTGGCAGGGTGCATGGTGACATCGGGACGAGTCGTTCGAGGCAAGCTCCGGGTCATGCGAAAAAAGAATCGCATCTACGAGGGTGTTTCCCTCTCGCTGCGTCGGTTCCAGGACGAGGTCAACGAGGTCCGCTCTGGGATGGAATGCGGTATCCGGCTCGATGGATTTAACGAATTCGTGGTAGGCGATATCGTCGAGTGTTACACGGTGGAGAAGCTCGCCCCTGAGCTCTGACACCGCGCCACTCCTTTCTGTGTCTTCCCACCGTAAACTGCGTGTTCGCGAGCTGCTCCTCAGGGAGATCGGCGAAGCTATTCGCCGAGCGATACCTGTGCAGCAGTCGGGTCTCTTTACAGTCAACGATGTGCAGCTCTCGGCCGATCTGCGCCAAGCCCGCGTGCTGGTCGGCTTTTTTGGCACGGTTGAGCAAGAGAAAGGCGCCCTGAAACTGCTTACCACTCTTAGGGTTCGCATCCAGGACCACGTCGCCCAGACTGTGGTGCTCAAGTTTACGCCCAAACTTCGCTTCGAGCTGGATGACTCCATTGAGCGCGGGAATCGGGTCTTGCGGATTATCGAAGACATTGAAGATGCTGGCCCGGCCAAAGCATGAAGACCTCGACGATCGATCGGGTCCTTGATGAGATCCGCGAAAGCCGCTCCATCTGTGTCGTGGGACATGTCCGTCCGGACGGGGACTGCATCGGGTCGCAGATGGGCTTGACCCTCGCTCTCAAAGCCGCCGGTAAGGAGGTGGCTTGCTGGAACCAGGATCCGATCCCGGATAAGCTGAAGTTCCTCGATCCTGACCGCTTCGTCACTCCACCACAGCCTGGGCGTATCTTCGACTGCGTGATTGCAACCGACTGCGCCTCCTTGGAACGTATGGGGCGGGTGGCTGACCACATTGGTCAGCGCAGGGTCTTCATCAACATCGACCACCACGAAAGCAATACCCGCTACGCAGATATCAACTGGATTTCCGCGAGCGAGGCTTCCACGGGTGAGCTGATTTATCAGTTACTTGCGGCCGGCGAATGGCCTCTGACTCCGCATATAGCAGACTGTCTTTTTGCGGCGGTATCGACCGATACCGGTTCCTTTCAGTACGCGTCGACGCGGCCCTCCACTTTTCTTACCGCCAGCCGCCTCGTGGAGCAGGGTGCCGACTTGGTCAAGGTGTGCCATGAGGTGTATCAGTCCTATCCTCTGTCCCGGATGCGGCTGCTGCGTCGCGTTTACAATAAATTCCGGCTGACCCACGAGGACCGCACCGCCTATTTCTGGCTCAAGCAGGCGGATTACTCTCGCACGGGGGCTAAGCCAGCGGACTCTGAGGGACTGATTGATCACATCCGAGCTATCGACGAGGTTGTGGTTGCCTGCGTGTTTGAGGAGATTGAGCCGGAATTGACCCGCCTGAGCCTGCGGAGCAAGAGCGAAGATGTGGATGTGAACGCGATCGCTGGCCAGTTTGGAGGTGGGGGACACCGGGCAGCGGCCGGAGCACGCATCTCGGGTAGCGCGCTGGGTGTTCAGAGGCGTGTGCTGAGCGCTATTCGCAAAGCCCTCAAGGGTGTCAGTCGAAAATGAAAACCTTTGCCTCCCTGGATGGGGCTCTGCTGATCGATAAGCCAGCAGGCCCAACCTCCCACGATATTGTAGACCATGTCCGGCGTATGTTTGGCATCGCCAAAGTCGGGCATTGCGGAACGTTGGATCCCCAAGCCACCGGCCTTCTGGTGCTCGTTCTTGGGCAGGCCACCAAGCTGTCCGAGAAGTTGATGGCGGATGACAAGGTCTACTCAGGCCATATCTGCTTTGGTGTCACTACCAATAGTTACGACGCCGACGGCGATGTTGTTGCCTCGCTCCCCGTGCCCCCATTGACCCTGGAAGAGCTCAATGAGGCGGGTTCTACTTTCTTGGGAGACCATCTGCAGTGCCCTCCAATGGTCTCGGCGATTAAGCAGAATG
>CAMAVD010000099.1 GCA_945861575.1 Akkermansia muciniphila | reverse complement strand
CCTCACCAACGGTGGGCGGGTGAGTGGGCCGCTGGTGGTGGCCAGTGGGGCGCGACTGGAGTTTTGGGGGGGACAGATTGACCAGTGGGTGCGGGTGGAAAGCGGGGGAGTGTTGCAATCATTGGGCACGAGCTATGGGAAATATTTGTTTGGTGGAATTACCAATGCGGGGATGGTCAGGCATCAGGGTTGGGGATTGCTGACCGGGGGAAACAAGCCGGCGGTGAATCAAGTCGGCGGGTTGTGGGAAGTTCAGGATGACAGCCACGTGTCTTGGGGTGGCGGGCTGGAGGTCTTTTACAACGCGGGGACGCTGCGCAAGAGCGGGGGTACGGGGACGAGTGTCATCAATCCAAGGTTGGTTAACAGCGGGCTGGTCGAAATCTTTTCCGGCACGCTAAATCTAAATGGCGGAGGCTTTGAAATGTCATCCGGCCTGCTTCGCTTCGGCTTCGGAAACACCAATGATTTCGGCAAATTCCAAGCCAACGGAGCGGTTACTTTGGGGGGCGGTATTGGCTCCGTGTTTCTCAATGGATTCATTCCGCCCATTGACGCCAGCTTTCAGGTCATGACCTTCCCTTCACGCATCGGCACGTTCACCAATGTCGGCGAGCCATTTTATGTCGGCAGCGGTCGTGACTTTGTTCCAACCTTGAGTGCGACTTCACTCTCGGTGGTGGCCGCCACCACGTCCGTTCCTGAGCCTCCCACTCTTACCCGGCAACCCGTCGGCGGAACCCGGCTGATCGGTGGTGGCATGGCGTTCAGCGCTTTCAGCATCGGATCGCTCCCGCTGGGGTATCAGTGGTGGAAGTCCGACTCAGTTGTCTCCGCCGGGGAGAGGATATCGGGAGCGACCAGCCCCAATCTGGTCATCACAAATCTTCAAGCGAGTGATTCCGGGCAATACACCTTGGTGGTCACGAACAATTACGGGGCCATCACCAGCCATGTGGCGATCCTGTCGGTGCTGCCCACCGTGCTGTCGCCGGGATTGCTCGCCTACTATTCCATGGATGGCGATGGATTTGACCGGTCCGGGAACGCCTACGACGGTCAGGTGTTTGGCGGCACGCTGACCACGAATCGGCTGGGACAAAACAACTCCGCGTTGGACTTGAAGGGGGACAGCTATGTGAAGGTGGAGGGTATTGACCCCGACGATTACAACGAGGGTTTTTCGTATGGAGCCTGGGTTCGTCGGGATGGGGGAGGTGGCTGGTTTTTGTGGCGGGAGAACGGGGGATGGGGAAGCACGTTCCTGCAGGCTCTGGAGGCCTTCAGCTGGCGATTCGGATCCGGGAATCCTGCCAACAATTATCAGACCGACGGACTTTTGCCGCCCGTGGGCGAATGGTTTTCTGTGGTAGCCACTCATAGCACCGTTTCTGACGCCCTGTATTTGAATGGCGTCTTGGTGACCAATCATCCCGCGGGAACGCTGATGAACAACGCCTCCACGCTTGAGTTGGGGCGTGGATACAATTATCCATCCACAGCCAACTGCGCTCTGGACGATGTGCGTATCTACCGGCGGGCGCTGACCGCAGAGGAGGTTTTCGCCTTGTATTCGAATCGGGTCGGCCTGGTGCCGAGCGTGGTGGCTCAGCCCTCCAGCCGGACGAATGTCCCAGGCACCACTGCCAAGTTCCTTGTTTCCGTCGCCGGCGGTGCCCCCTTGAGTTACCAGTGGCTCAAGGAGGGCTGGCCTCTTCTTGAGGGCGGACGCCTCTCCGGAACAACCGGTGCCAGCATGACCATAACCGAGGTACAGGCGCTCGATGCGGGGGGCTATTCGGTGGTGATCACCAACGCGTTTGGAAGCGTGACGAGTGAGGTGGCGACGCTGACGGTTACCCGGCCGCTGTTCACGGTGGGGGTCAGCAACAGCCCGCCGGAGGCGGGGAACGTCCAAGGTGCAGGGGACACCTTCCTGGGGGATACGAATGTGATGACCGCCTACCCCGGCTTCGGCTACCGATTCAGTCACTGGTCGGAAGGCGACGCCGACTTGGGGACCAACGCGACATTGAAGACCGTTGTGTCCAGCAATCGATTCATCGTGGCTCACTATGCGGATTTGAACCCAGTCCACCTGGTGACCACCGCCACTTCTCCGGGCAATCTCGCGGTGGTTTCAGGGGCGGGTCTCTACACGAACGGCCAGTCGGGAACTATCACCGCGCCGCCTACGATCGTGAATCCGCCGAACGTATACAACTTCCGCGAGTTCCGTCTCAACGGCACGCTGGTCGGCAACGGGCCCAGCTACACCAAGACCTTCTCGACGCTGGATCCGACGAACATGCATTTTGTGGCGACGTATGAGTCCAGCAGCATTCTGCCCTTGATCGCGAATGCGACGGCCAATGTTCCTTTCCCTGTTCCGGCGACCACCAATTTTGTGCTCCGTTTCCAGTTCAATCGCAGCATGAATTCCTTGGTCGCACCGCGCGTTGTGATCACGAATGAGACGTCCGCCACACAACCCGTTGTGCTGGCGGGCGGGACCTGGAGTGCAACCGCGACGGCCAACGACACGTTTAGTCTACTCCCCATCTCCTTCCTCCCGGGCATGGATGGGACGAACCGAGTCTTTGTCTCGCAGGCCCGGGATCTCAGTGGGGCTGAGCTGGAGAGAACTAACGTGCTGACCTTCGTGTCCGATGTCACCCCGCCGCAGAATCCCTCGCTGACGTTATCCTCGTCAAACAGCGTCTCCGCCACCGTGAGCTGGGCTGGGTATTCCCCTCCCTCGGACCTCAGCAGTTTTCGCGTTTACATCAGCACAAACCCCTTTGGATCGGTGGCCGAGATGACGCCGGTTTCCTCGCTAGGCGGATCGGCCCGGCAATTCACGTATTCCGGCCTTCTGCTGGACCGGACGTATTATGTGGCCGGCATAGCCGTGGATACCGCCGGGAACAGCGCGATGGAAGTCAGCCCGCTGGTGTTCATCCTGCCCAGCACGGTGCCGCCCTCGGTGCCTTTGCAGATTGCGTCCGCAGGAGCTTCCAGTGCGATGCTTTCGTGGAGCAATTACAATGCGGTGCCTCTGTTTGGATTTGCAGGGTTTCGGCTTTATTATGAAACCACCCGCTTTAGCTCGGTCGAGGGCCTGACGCCCCGGCAGACGCTCCCTGCCGACGCACGTTCTGTCCAAGTCGATGCGTTGGATCGTCGGAAGACCTATTACTTCGCCGTTGTGGGTTTCAATGGAAAGGACGGATTCAACCCGAACGTGACCCCCGAGGTTTGGAAGGATCCCTACGCGGGAATCATCGGGGCGAGTGTGACATTGGGCGGGGTGGGGCAGACCATCGAGATCTTGGAGCCCATCACGGTAGTCAGCAACGCGGTTCTGACGATTCCTGCGGGCACCACCTTGCGCTTTGCGGCCGGCACCGGTCTCACCGTGCAGCAGGGAAGTGTCATCGCCAGCGGCACCCCTCTGGATCCCATTGTGATGACATCCCTGCGTGCGGACTCTGGGCTGACGCCAGAAGCTGGGGACTGGAATGGGGTCTTTTTGGGGAGCGGTGCGGGCGCCTCTGTGCTGCGGCATGTGTTCGTGAATTACGCGGCGGGACTCACGTTCAGCAATTGTTCGCCCATCGTGGATGCCTTCACAGCGCTTCACAACACCCCCGCAGGCTTGAGGATTCAAGGGGCGTCGAGCGTCAACACGACCCACGCGCTTCTGGCGTTCAACGATCTGGGGGTCCAGCAGTTGGGCGGGGCGCAGGTGAATCTCCGGCAGTCTGTCATCAAGAACAATGACACCAACGCGCTGGCGTCGGGGACGGGCGGTTTGATCGCGGTGAGCAATTGGTGGGGGAGCGCCAACGTCGCAGACATCGATGCCTTGGTGCAAGGGCCTGTGGTCCGCTCCGACGCGCTGAGTGGAGAGCCCCTGTTGACGCCGGCACTCGGCACAGTTGGAAACGTGACGGAGGTGGGCAGTCCGCTGGTGAACCTTCGTCTGGCCTGTCGAACGGCGGAGACCATGCGCCTCAGCGAAGATTCCACGTTCAAGGCGGTCTTCTTCGCGCCTTTCAGTAACAGCCTCACATTCCCCCTGAGTGCGGGCGGTGGACAAAAGACGATCTACGCCCAGTTCCGCAGTCTCACCGGTCAGACCAGCGCCCCGGTGGCTCTGACCATGACCTATGTCACTTCAGGGCCGATTCTCGGCGAATTTAGCCTCGTCGAGAACGAAGTCCTGACGCGTCCGCTGACGGTGTCGGCCAGTGCCAGCGCCGCGCTGGGCATGGACTCGATGGAGTTTCTGGTGGACAATCTCAGTATTGGCACCCATGCCGGCGGCAGCTTCTCGCGTTGGTTCGACATCCGCACCCTGTCCAGCGGCAGTCATCGGGCCAAGATTGTCGCGCGGGACCGGAGCGGCAATGTTTCCACGCTGGAGCGCAACGTGATTGTTTCGCCGACGCCACCTGCTGCGCCGACCATCACGACACCGGGCGCGGACCTGGCACTCAGTGCGAATGACCTGCTTCTTGCTGGTGACGCCGAGCCTTTCGTCGAGCTTCGCGCCTTCCGTTCCGGGGAGTTCCTCCTGGCCACCAACGCCTCTGCAGGGGGACAGTTTGCCTTCCGATTGCCGCTGTTGGAAGGAGCCAATACGCTCACCGTTGTGGCGCAGGACAGCTGGGGACTTGCCAGCAGCGCGCCGCGCATCGTCAATCGCGACACCGTTCCGCCGGCGCAGCTGGTGATCAATCCGCCGGTCTACACCCCGGGCGTGGGGATCTCCCTGACGTGGAATTACGCGGCGTCAGGCAAGCGGGCCTCGCGGTTTCAGGTCTTTTGGAGCCCGGCTCCGATCAATACCACCAATCAGGCCACGGGGCGTACCTTGATGCTCACCAGCATGGACGCGCGGGTGCAGGCACTGGCCCCGGGGAATTATTATTTCTACGTGGTGGGATATGATGCGCTCGGGAATGCGGGACCGTTGTCAGCGGCTCAGTTTATTGCCTATGATCCGCTGCCTCCCAGCTTTCAGGTGGCGTTCGACAGGCCGTCGCCCGTCGCGTCGGGCCCGCTGCGGGTCACCCTCATCGCCTCGAAGCCGCTGAACGGCGCTCCAACACTGACCGTGCAGCCCGTGGGCTTTCCGCCGACGCTGCTATCCGTCACCAATGTTGCGGTGAACACCTACGAGGGGCAGATCAGCGTGAGCGCTGCGCTTCCTTCCGGCAGGGTGCTCCTGAATGTCTCGGCGAGCGACCTGTCGGGCAACTATTTCACCGGGCCCCCGACGGGTCCTGAGTTGGTCATCGATGTGACCCCTCCGGCCGGGGCAGTGACGACCACCCCGGTGCAACCGATCCAAACCACCAACGCCGTCTTTGTCGCGGTCAATCTGCGTCTGACAGAGTCAGCACAGTCGGGGGCGACGCCGCAATTGAGCTTTGCGCCGCCGACAGGTGCTTCGGTGCCGGTGGTGTTGGCAGGTTCTGGAACGAATTGGGATGGCACACTGCCACTCAATCCGAGCATGGGGGCGGGCAATGGCCATTTTATCCTGACCGTTTCCGATGCGCTGGGCAATGTGGGTCACAGCCTCACCGCAGGCAGTGCTCTTGAGATTTACAACACCGAATTCCCAACGCCCCCCGGTCAGCCGGTCGGCTTTCAGGCAACGAGTCTGGCGGATGGACGCGTCTCGTTGACCTGGAACCCGGTGGCCAATGCCGAGGTGTATCGTGTTTACTCCGAGCCGGGCAGCAGTTTTACCCCGCCGACGTTGAGGGTGGCGGACACTATCGCCAGCAACAGTTTTGTGCATCGCCCGGCGACCGATGGTTTTCATCGCTACGGGGTCACAGCCTTGCGACGCGGGGCGGAGGGAGCGGTTTCGATTACGCGCGTGGCGACGTCGGATCGCACGCCCCCGGCCGCTCCCACTCAGTTGGAGTTGGAGCTGGTTGCCAATGGCCTTCAGATACGCTGGCAAGGCCCGGCGGGCGAGACGCCTGCGCGCTACAACATATATCGCAACGGCACATTGATCCGCACCGTGAACACGGCGGTCCGGGTCCTGGACAATCCGCCGCGCGGCGTCATGTCCTACACCGTGGCGGCGTCGGACGCGCTCGGGAACGAAGCCCACAGTCTGCCTGCCACCTATGAGTTGCTTGTGGGGGCAGTGAACAATCTCCAGGTCTTGGTCAATCTCGGTCAGCCCCCGGCGTTGTCCTGGACGTCCTCAGATTCCAGCGCGGTGGGCTTCAACATCTATCGGAATGGGATCAAGCAGAACCAGACTCCGCTGACCGGCTTGAATTATGTGGATGGCTTGTTGCCAGGCGAGGACCCGGTGACGTATGCGGTGACCGCGGTCAATGCCGCCAACAGCGAAAGCGCGGCCCGATCGGCTCAGGTTTACAGCACAGACCTCCGCCTAAGGCTCAACGCGGGGGGAGGCAATACCAACGGCGCTCCCAGCTCCCGCTATTTCGACGACTACGCGATCAGCATCAGCAATCGGACCCTGGGGGCTTCACTGCCGCTGCGGCAGATTGAAGTGCGCCGCACGGTGGCTGGAAATGATCCTTTCGAATTGGTGCGCACGGTGCAGGGAGTTCTGGCCGCAGGCGCTGGAACCAATTTCTCCGTGGCAGTGCCGGGCGGGGTGGGCACAGGGGTGCAGACGGTGCGGATGCGCGCCGTGCAGGAGCCGGATGCCAATGGCAGCACGGTGATCTATCAGCACGTCGCCGATGTCGGGACGGCGCAAACCCCGGGTCTGACGATGGAGGTCAGCGCCAATCAACAACCCCTTGCTGGCGGCGTGGGGTCCTTCAATCTGCGCATTTACAACAAAGGCTACCAGCCGATGTTTTTCGCCACGGCGCGCGGCAACGGCTCGCAGCCGGGTGATGTTTACCTTTCGGTGAAAAGCCCGCAGGGACAGGAAGTGGGGCGGGCACCTCTGATCGCCAGTCCGCCGGGAATCTTTTTTGCGGAGGGCGTCGGCTATGTGCGGGTGCTGCCGGGGGCTTCCACGTCGCTTACAGTGTCCAATGTCTTTGTGCCTGAGTCGCTGGTGAGCAATCTGGTGACGTTCGAAGGCGTGGTGAGTGTGATCTATGACCGCGTTTCGTCCGTGGGCCGCCAAGCGTCGGGACCGTTGTCGGGTACGATGCTTTCGGGTCTTTTACAGACTCCCTACTACGGCACCGCTCAGACCGATCAATCCATCTACCTGGACGATCAACCGATCCGGATCACGGGCCAGGCGCGAGATCGGTTGACCGATCAGCCCAGAACGAATGTGGCGCTGCGCATCGGGTTTGGCACACGCGGGTATCGGTGGAGCCAGGATGTGATGACGGATACGAACGGAAACTACGCGTATCTCTATCAGCCGCCCGCGGGATTTGCCGGTAGCCTGACCCTGTGGGCCGCCCATCCGCAGGTGATCGACAAGCTGGATCAGGCTCAGGTGGCGGTTCATCGGATGTATTTGTCGCCTCAGTTTGGCGACATCCGCATGTCCAAGAGCGGCACACTCCGCTTCTCCCTGACCATGCGCAATCCGAGCGACCTTCCGCTCAATGGCGTGGCGGTCCGCTTTCAGGCCTTCGAAATGGACGGCACCAATCAGGTGCCGACCGCAAAGCTGCATGGGACGAGCGTGACGGGGAATGGCTTCTCGATTGCGGGCGGGCAGCAGCAGACAGTGATGCTGGAGCTCGCGGCGGATGCGGACGCGCCGGATAGCGCCGCGGTGCAGTTTACGTTCTCGTCGACGGAAGGCGCGTCGGCGGTCTTTACGGGCTACACCACCCTGCTGCCCGCCGTCCCCATCGTGTCCATCTCGGAGCCCGAGGTGGGGTATGTGGAAGTGAGTTTGGATCGCGGCGGTTTGGTGAGCCGGCAGGTGACGATTGTGAACCGGGGGTTGACCGATTTGAAGGGCGTCACGCTGCAACCGCCCACCAATGTGAATTGGATGCATGTGAATCTGCCCATTTCCGCCGAAGGATTGATTCACCTGCCGGACCTGGCTGTCGGCGGGTCGAATTCCTTCCAGGTTGTCTTCACGCCGCCCCCAGGCACGGAGCTTGGATTTTTTCAGGACACGCTGAGGGTGCAGGGCACGAACTCCCCTGGGGATCTTGTGGTAAATCTTTATGCGCGCGTGACCTCGGGCCTGAAAGGGTCGGTTCAGTTTTACGTAGATGATATTCTTGGGCTGGATGTGCCAAATGCCTCTGTGCGTTTGAGAAACACGGCGCTCCAGCTGGAACTGCCCGAGTTGAAAACCGACATCAACGGATTGGTCACCGTCACGAACCTTCAGGAAGGCGACTGGTCATGGCAGGTCACCGCGTCGGGCTATTCGGGGAATGTGGGGGGTGTCATTGTCGTGCCGGACCAGACTGTGCAGGTCCACACCCGACTAAATAAGAGCTTTGTGACGGTGAATTTTACGGTGACGCCAGTTCCCTACACGGATCGTTATGAAATTACCTTGGAGCAAACGTTCCAAACCCATGTGCCCATTCCGGTGTTGGTGCTATCGCCTGGATATGTGCAATTCGACAATGTTCAGCCGGGTTTTCAAGCAACCTTTGTAGCCACGGCACGGAATGAGGGGCTGGCTCAGATGACCGACCTCAAGATTGAGAGTGCACAATCCGGTCAGGCCACCTTGACCCCTCTCATCACCTACGTCCCCGTGCTGTTGCCACAGCAAAGTGTAGAGATTCCCTTTGTTGTAACCTACGGGGATGTTTCAGTACCTATCCAACAGAGTGTCAATCCGTTTGTAGATTGCCTCAACCCACTAGGCGGGCTGCTCGGTCCTGGCCTGGCGTTTTCGTTGGCCACGTTGGCCACCGCAAACGGAAAGTGTCCCACGGACGGAACATTGGTTTCGATCGCAGCGACGCTCGCCATAGGGTTCACTGTCGGCGCAGTTTTATCCTCCATAGCGGCGGCCGGTGCAGCGGGTGGAGCTCTTGCCTTTGGAACAGCCTTGGCTGCCGCTTATGTTGGGTGCCTGATCGGTACGGCGATAGGCAACGCAATCGGAATATTCCTCTCCGGTCTGGGGACTGGTGGCGGAGGAGGAGGCGGGGGTGGTGGTGGGCAGAACAGTGTGGGAGGATTTCAAGATGGGAACGGTCCGTGCTTCGCGGCCGAAACACGCGTGATGCTTGCGGACGGTCGCCTTAGGACCATAAACGAGCTCAAGCCGGGCGACTTGGTCAGATCAGGGCCTCGCTTGCATGAAAGGGCTACGGTCGATCAAGTTTTTGAGCATGAGTCTGACCAATGTCGCGAGGTCCGTATCATAAGGCCGACCGACCATTCGATTACGGGCAATGTGGTCACGACCGACGAGCATTTATTCTGGGTGGATGGAAAAGGGTGGACAATTGCCTACAAGCTTCAATCCGGGGATTGGCTTCTCGACTCCGAGGCTAGACGGGTACGCGTGGTGTCGAATCAACGGCTTCCCGGCTCGCGCCAAGTGCACACCATCAAACTCCGAGGCGATGTGGCATTTTACGCGGAGGGGGTATTGGTACACGACCTTTGTGGAGGCATCTCGCTTCCCCAAGCGGCTGCCCATGACTCCCCCCAGGGCATCGAAATCTTTACGCGAATCCAGGATGCAAAATGAGAGGGTCCTTATGAACAAGCGGGCATTCATTCTATTCTTGCTGCTCGCGAACTTGCTTTGGGTTGAACGGGGTTCAGCCCAGCAGCAATTCCAAGGCCTTTGCGCGCCTGTAAAGATTGTCATCGAGCAGGAATTGACGCTCGAACGTATCGGGTTTGAGGCCCGCTTGGAGATTGGGAACAACGACGCCCAGGAGCCCATCACCGATTTGTCGGCGGTGCTCACCTTTGAAAACCCGTTGCTGTCCACCAATGGCCCCAGTGATGCCTCGTCGTTGTTCTTCGTGCGCGCGCCCACCTTCCAGAGCGTGAACTCGGTCGGGGGCGATGGTGTCCTCGCCCCGGGCACCACGGCGGTGATCACGTGGTTCATCATTCCCAAGATCTCGGCCGGAGGTGTCTCTCCGCAGGGGATTCGTTATCAGGTCGGATGCCGTCTGGCGGGCAAAATGAAGGGGATTCCCATTCCGCCCGACGTCCTGTTCGCGTTTCCGACCAGCATCTCGGTCAAACCGGAGCCCCAGCTGGACATCGCCTACTTCCAACCCCGCGACGTCCAGGGGGACGATCCCTTCACGCCGCAGGTCGAAAGCCCGATTCCCTTCACCCTCGGGGTTCTAGTCAAAAACGCCGGCTATGGGTCTGCGCGCAAGGTGAACATCAACTCCCAACAGCCGCGCATTGTTGAGAACGTGAATTCGCTGCTGCTCATCGCCCAGTTGATCGGCACGCGGGTGAATGACTCGCCCTTGCAGCAAAACAGCCTGAACGTGAACTTGGGCGATATCCTACCAAACCAGGCCCGCAAGGGAGCCTGGGATATGCTCACCTCGCTCTCCGGCGAGTTTGTGGAATTCAAGGCCAGCTACAGTCACGCGTCGGACCTGGGGGGACTGGAGACGTCGATCATCAAATCGTTGAATGCCTATTTCATCGCTCATGAGGTTCTCAACGACCAGCCCGGGCGCGACGCCATCAAGGATTTTCTGGCGACGACCGACAACAATCCGGACCTGATTCCCAACGCTCTTTACGAAAGCGAGGGAAACATCCTGCCGGTCAATTATCTGACCAACGCGGCCGTGCTCGGGACGGCGGGGCAGGGGGGGAGCTTCCAGGTGTCACTCGCCGCGGATAAGAATGGCTGGGGATATCTGCGCCTGAACGATCCCGGGCAGGCCAAGCTTCCCATCGGTAGGGTGGTGCGCTCGGATGGGAAAATTCTCAACACAAACAATGTCTGGACCCATATCCGCTACAGCCGGATCAACAACGAGAAGCTGACCTATCTGAATCTCTGCGACCTAGTCGACGTGCAGAACTACACCTACACGATCAACTATGGCCTCATCGCGGAGGACACCGAGCCGCCCGTCACGACCATGCGCTTCGCGGGCGCGGTGCTTCCGAGCGGCGGCACGTATTATATCACCCCTCAGACCCAGATCTACTTCACCGCAGAGGATGCCAGCCCGGTGAGCCTGGTTTACAGTAGGAATGGAGGTGCCTTCATTCCGGCGCTGCCCTTCTCCCTGAAGGACGCGGGCGAGTATCGAATCGCCTTCCATGCCACGGATACCTTTGGGAACGTCGAGAACACTCGGACGAATACGGTGGTCGTTTCCGGGAACACCGGGCTGGATTTCATCGGCGTCAGTTCCCTGGGCCAGACGATTTATCCCAAGGGCGACGCGCTGTCGGTGCGTCCTCATGGTGCGCCGCTGAGTTTTCAGGCGGCCAGTAATCCGAGTCAGGTCGATGCGCGCATCGACGTGTTTCAGGGCGTGGTCGGCTGGCCCACGATCGCCAACGTCCCTTCGTCGCCCACCAGCGAAAGCCCGGCGATGTTGACTGTGGGCGGCGAGTATGTGGATTTCTATCGCTACCGCTTGAACAGCGGCGCGTGGAGCTCAGAAGGCTCGGTGGCGACCCCTTTGGTTCTGTCCAACCTGCCCGCTGGGTCCAACACGGTTTCTATTCAGGGTCGATCGCAGTATGGAGAGTATCCGAGCACGGATCTCAGCGTCTCCGCCTCCTGGGTCGTTGGAGCCTCCGCCCCACCCACGCGCATTACGGGCGCTCCTGCCCACCCAACCCGTTCGCGACTGGGTGTTTTGAACATCACAGGCGCAGGGGTGACGGATTATCGTTGGACCCTCAACAACGGCTTTTATCGAGTGGAAACCAATGTCGGTGCGGCGTTGCCTGTCTCCGTGGCTGCGGCGACTGCGGAGCGGGTGACTATTTCCATTTTGGGCAAGGCCGGAGGGGTCTATCAGTCGACCAATACCCCCACCTCAATCTCGTGGGTCTTTGATCCGCTCCACGGATTTGCCCAACCAGGGCTTCCGCAGGTGAGGGGCGTTCTGATGACGAATGTGGGGACGGCCTTGCAGCATTTCACCTGGGATGGCCGGGATGACGGAGGACACGCGGTGACGCCGGGGTGGTATACGCTCCGATTGACTCTGGAGGACCAGTTGGGGCGAACCAACTTCGTCACCCGCTTGGTCCAAGTGGCCGAACTAATAGCCCCGCCGATCACCTTGGCGGATCCGTCGCGAGGGCCGAGGAATCCGTATGCGCGTGGACCTTGGGCGGTTTGGCAGGATCAGAACAGCGGCAACTGGGAGATTTATGCCCGGCACCTCGGCAGCAATCTACCTATCGCCAAACTCACCAGCACCCTCCTAAACCAGGAGAATCCACGCACCGACGGCCGCTACGTCGTCTGGCAGGGTCGGCGGTCGAACGGGAGTTGGGATATCTACCTCAAAGACCTTGAGGATTCGGCACCGCCGCGAGCGCTCACGAGTTCGGTTCAGCTGGATGAAGTGAATCCTTCGATTGATTGGCCGTGGGTTGTGTATCAACGGAAACTCTCGGCCAACCAGGCCTCTCCCTGGCAGGTGTTTGCCTTGAACTTGGTCACCAGGAAATCGTTTGGCGTGGGGGCGTCCACAGCGGATCAGCTGGCTCCCGATGTGCGGGGAGGCCGCGTGGTCTGGCAGGATTTACGGGATGTGGGGGCGGGCGAGATTTACTTGCGCGATCTCGAGTCCGGAGAGCCACGCCGGATAACGACCAACACGTTTGGACAATTCAATCCGGTGATCGGTGGACACTGGATTGTCTGGCAGGACGGCCGCAACGGTCAGGTGGATCTTTATGGATTTGATCTTCTGCGGAATACCGAGGTTCGCCTCACCAGCACCGCGGAAAACGAGTCCCGCCCTTATCTCGATGGCAACTGGCTTCTCTGCCAGGAGGACTCCCTCGGTCCGCTCAGTGCGAATATGCGTTTGCTGCATTTGCCCAGCCTGCGGAGTATTCCGATGACCCGGACGGTCAGCATGAAGGAGCGTCCGGGCCTGGCGGCTGGAAAAGTGGTCTGGCTGGAGACGCGTTCCAATCTCGCGAGCGTCGTTTCGGCCGAGTTGCCTTCGCTGCAGGCCGTGTTTCAGAATCGCAACGCGGTTGCGGTGACGGAGGGTATGGCGTCGTTTCAGCGGAACGCCCATGCGCTGCTCGCGCTCTGGCAGTCAGAGGCCGGGGTGCAGGAGATCACCCATTACACCTCCTTGGTGCCAAAGATTGTCAGCGAAACCGCCTACTGGAGCAACGGCGTGCCCGCGGGGGCCAACTTCAGCCTCCAGCCCGGCGACTTTATCTGGATTCGCTTCAACGGCCCGCGCGTCGTTGAGTCAGGAGTGAACGCGGCCGGCTCGTTGAGCATCTCCACTGGGGTCAACGTATTTAGCTATACCGGGTATCCCAGCGGATACAGCTCCTTCCGCCTTCTGAACCAGCTAGGGGTGAACAACGCCAATGCCGTGCGGATGTTGGATGCCGAGTCAGGGAAATGGCTCGTGGCGCAGCTGCGTGACGGCAGTCCTGTGGGCGTCGATTTCCCCATTCCGCGCGTGGCAGTGCTCATGCTGAACATGGTTAACCCGGTTATCAACTTCACCCCGCAATGAACAGCAATGCATCGTCGATAGAACGTGGAGACATGGGCTCGGCCCTGATGCGCCCGGTCGCCGGTCCTGTTGCCAGGGTGGGCGTGAAGTCTGCGCGACACGGCCTGATCTGGGGGCTGTGTTGCGGGCTATGCTTCCTTGCGGTTGAAGCGCGGGCGGCAACTCCGACTGAGTTGCAGCAGCAATTGAACGCTGGGGTAAAGATTACATTTGTTGATGTGCGCCCCACCGCGCTTTTCAAGGCAGGACATATTCCAAACGCCATCAACATTCCCGCGGCGCTGGTGCCCAGCAAGGAGCTTCCGCCATTGGGGCGGGTGATCGTTTACGATGGAGGGTTGGCACGCGAGCTCGCCGCTGCCGCGGCGGCTGAGCTGAATCGAAAGCCCGGGATCACGGCGGAGGTGTTGGACGGCGGCCTGGCGGCCTGGGAGATGGCCCGCTCCAGCACCACCCAGGCAAGTGGCATGGACGCCGAGAAGTTGCCTCAGGTCACCTATCAGGATCTGAAGCGACGAAACTTGGACGATGTCGTGCTGGTGGATCTGCGCGAGGACCGTCCGCCTGCGCCGGGGCTGGCGGTCAGGCAATCCGCGTCGAGTGGCTTCACGTCCTTGAGCAGCGAGTTTCCAGGCGCACGTGTCGCCAGCTCGCCTTGGAAATTACCCGAATCGCGGCAAGGGCAGGCGGGCGGATCCACCCCTCCGCTTCTCGTGCTGATTGACAATGGGGATGGAAAGGCACAGCAAACGGCCCGGGCCCTCAAGGCGTCGGGCAACACCCGCTTTGTCATTCTGACAGGGGGAGAAAGCATTTTGGAACGCAAAGGAGCCCCTGGTCTTCAGCGGGCCGGCTCAACCCTGTCTGTGCCATCGCTCCCGGCGGCGGCCACGGCCCCATCAAAACCGTAAGTGCCATGCGCCTAATCACTGTACAGTCGCCTCATCGAACCCAGCGTCTTGCTTTCATAATGCTTGCCTGGCTTTTTTGCGTTGGGGCGTGGCGGAGTCAGGGCAGCATCACGAATGTCTCGGTTGTGAATATCACGCCGAGTGGGTTCTCGATTGTCTGGGCTGGCACCGCGTCGGGCACGCCTTCCGTCTCGGTGTTTACCGATGCCTCCGGCAGTTCGAGCCTGGCCGGGGTGGTGGGGATCGAATTGTTCCCGCTCGATACCGCCGACCCGTCCGCGGCCAATGCCTACGAGCGTCGTCTGAGTCAGGCCGACCTGCGGAAGAAGGCCAGGAGCCGGGGGGCGTTTCAGGCCCGGGTCACTGGATGCCAGCCGGGGAGCCCGTATTATTTCCAGCTGCGTTCAGTCAATTCGGGCGGTCAGGACGATTCCGTCTGGCCCGAGAACGGCCCGCTGCCGAAAGTGACCACTGCGTGGGAGAATTCCTTTGTGGCACGATCTCAACAATTGATTTTCAACCTCCCTGGGCTGGATCCGGCCGGCTCGATCGTGCTCTTGTCCAACACCAACACACCCAGTCTCCTGGCGGCGGTGGCGGGGGATGGGGTTTCAAGCAATCAGGTGTTCTTCAGCCTCGGCGATTTGATTGCCGCCACAGGTGAAACGAATTATCTGCCGATCGGAGCCCAGGAGTTCACGGCCACGGTGCTCTCAGCTTCCTCGAATCGATTGGCCCAGACATACAGCCTGGGCTTCACCACCGACTTTCTGGTCGGGCAGGCCGATGTGGCTGATCTCGGCGATTACCTCGTCGTCAAGATTGGCTCCACCAATCTGCGTGCAGGCGAGGTAGGCACTCTGCCCATTTCCTTGAACGCCAGTAGTATCTCCAATTTATCCTTCCTGTTGGAGTTTCCTCCAAGTCGGTTCAGCAGTTTCAGCATTCAATCTGCCACGCCTTCTTCCTTCTCCGCCTCCGTGCTAACCGTGGCTTCAAATACCGTCAGGGTTGAGTTCGCTGCCTTCCCGGGACAGACCCTGCAAGGGAATCGACAGGTGGCGCTGTTGCATTGTGTCACGACATCGAACCAATCGTCTGCCTTTGTGGGCGTCGTTCCCCGCGCCTTGCAGGGCAGGAATTTCAATGGGATGCCCGCAGGGAGCCTCGCGGCGCAGCCGGGACGCTTGGCGGTTATCGGGAATGAGCCCTTGCTTGAGGCGCTACGATCTCCCCGAGGAGACCGTAGTCTGGTGCTGTATGGGAAACCTTGGGCCAGCTACGCCATTGAATCCACGACCAATCTGTCCCGGCCGACCTGGGCGTTCCTGTTACGCACACCCATGACCAATCTGATGCAAGAGTTTTCGGGACTGGATGCCAATCGGGCGGTTGTTTTCTATCGAGCGCGTGAGTTCTCCGCCGCCCCCCCCTTCCTGGAGGCAGCGCTCAACGGGCGCAATCGGGAATTGCTGATCTATGGACAAACGGGGACAAACTATAGCCTGCAATTCTCCACCAATCTCTCCGGAGTCGTTAATTGGTATCCCCGGTTGGCGTTGAGTCTTACCAATTCCTTCCAGCGCATCACGAACTTGGGAAGCGCGGAACCTTCCGTCTTTTATCGACTCGAGCGGAACTAGGCCTTGGGCATTTGGGAAGTGACCATGAGTAGTGTAAGGCGATTGAGTGTTTCGGGGGCAGTCGTCGCAGCCTGTCTGGCAGGATGGATCGCAGGCGTCCGCCGAACTGGGGACTCGGTCAACGTCGCGCTTCAGGGGATGAGGAAGGCGAGCCCGACAGAGGAGATGGGGGGGCAAAAGGTTGGTTCTGTGCCCCCAGGTCACTCCCAGGAATCCGCGACGACCGGATTGGTCCTAAAACGCTCCCTCCAGACGCCAGCCCCAGTTCCAATCCTCGGACCAGGGATGAGAGTCGTCAAAGATCCGGGCAGTCCAACTCTGCCGCAGGCGCTTCCGGGCAGACGAATTCCACCGAGAGTGCTTTCAAAGGATCTGAACTCACCCGGACTGCCGGGGCTTGCCATTCCTTTGCCCGAAGCCAACACCTTGGCGCATGTGAACTTCCGACGCGGCTCCTTCGGACATGTGCAACGCGATTCTGGGGAGATGATCCTGTTCAATCCTGAGATGATTTTGGTTCGGTTTAAAGCGCAGTCCCATGTCGCGGTTCTGAGGGTGGAGCCTGACTCCGAGAGTTTGGCGATCCAGAAAATGTTGGCACGAAGCGACGTGCAGTTTGCTGAACTGGATGTGTATCAGACGCGACAGTTTGTCCCTAACGATCCATCACAGGGCGTCCAGTGGCATCATTCGGTAATGGGGAGTCATCAAGCGTGGGACAGGGGTTTCGAGCTTCCCAACGTTCGGATCGCAGTCGTTGACACACCCTTTCAGATGAATCATCCGGATCTGGCGTGGAACACTGTGGACGGCTGGGATGCCGTCGTGAACGCCCCGGTGTTCGCAAGTGCTGGAATTGCCCATTCCACGATGTGCGCAGGGCTGATAGCCGCTACCATCAACAATGGCGCAGGGGTCTGTGGGGTTGGTAATTTCCGGATTCTTCCCATCAATATCAATGGGGCCATCAGCGAAATGTACAATGCCATCGTCTGGGCGGCGGATCACGATGTGCGGGTGGTTAACATCAGTTGGACGGGTGGGGACAGCAGCGCATTG
>CAMAVD010000098.1 GCA_945861575.1 Akkermansia muciniphila | reverse complement strand
ATACGCCACGCGCGTGGCGAGGTAGTCCTTATCATTCCCTACCAGCAAGGGATAGTGGTCGACCTGGAACGCGTGGGTGAATTGTTCCACACGCGCACGCGTGGGTAGCACATGGTGCAGGAAATACGTATTAAGACTGGATCCTGCATAGACCCCCACCCGCCTTGGCTCACGATGGGCATCCAGCCCGGCATCCTCCAGTGCCTCCCAGGAACACTCCAGAAAGAGTCGCTGCTGTGGGTCTGTGATCTCGGCGTCCTTGGCGGTAAAGGAGAAGAAGGAAGCATCAAAATAATCGACACCTGGTAGGAAACCGCGGCGTCGAACGTATCCCTCCTCTTTCAGAAGAGCGGGATTGGCCCCGGCTGCCACGAGTTCCTCGTGTGTGAATTCCGTAGTGAGTTCAAGGCCATCGCAGAGCGCCTGCCACAGGTCTCGCACGGTAGGGGCACCTGGCCATCGGCCCGCCATTCCCACAATCGCGATTGGTTCATGTCCGACAGGTCGGTGGCGGGGGACGCGTGGTGCATCGCTTTTAGCGCCGGACATCGGTGTGCCGCTTTTCTCTGCGAGGAAGGCCGCCAGCGAACGCAGCGTGGGATGGCGGAAAAGGTCCAGGATTGAGAAGGATCGTTCCAGGGCTTGCTCCAATGCCTTGTGGACGCGCGCCAGCAGTAAGGAGTGCCCGCCCAGATCGAAGAAACTCGCTTCTCTGTCGAAGGGCCCGATCTTAAGAATGTTTTGCCAGATCTCGCCGATGGCTTGCTCGAGCGGGTTCTCTCGGGAGGCCAAGGTCGCCGTTTGTTCGAGCGGGCGTGGCCCCGGCAGTGGAAGGGATCGGCGGTCCACTTTGCCGCTGGGTGTTAGCGGCAGGGAGTCGAGAAAGACGTAAGCCACCGGCACAAGGTATTCGGCCAAGCGGGCTCGAAGATGTGTGCGCAGTTCGCTTGCGTCCACGGTGAAGCCGGGCTTGAGCGACGCGTAAGCAGCGAGTTGTCGTTCTGGGCCCTCGCCGAAGGCGGCCACCACGCAGGCCTTTATCGCCGGATGGCCCGCAAGCACTGCTTCGATCTCGCCGGGCTCCACTCGATGGCCACGGATTTTAACTTGGTGATCCTTGCGTCCGAGGCACTCCAGCGTGCCCCCTGGCGAGAGGCGGGCCAGATCTCCCGTTCGATACGCTCGCGTGGGAGGGTTCCCAGCAAGGGTAAGCGTTACAAACCTCTCGCGAGTCAAGTCGTCCCGACCGAAGTAGCCATGAGCGAGGCAGGCCCCGCTGATAAAGAGTTCACCCGAATCACCCGGCTGCACCTCGGCTCCGGCATCGTCTAGCAAATAGACGTTCGTATTCGCCACCGGCTTTCCGATGGAGGGCAGGGCTGTCCAGTCATCCGGATTTGAGGGAAGCTCAAACGCGGTGGCCACGTGGGTCTCCGAAGGCCCATAGTGATTGTGCAGACGCGCCTGGGGGAGTGCCCGGAGGAGGGAGCGAATCGCGGGTGTGGATTGGAGCTGTTCCCCTGCGGTGATGATCTGGCGGAGGGAGCACCCCGCTAGATCCGTGACGCTCACCGACTCGGCCATCTGGTGGAGTGCCACGAAGGGGAGGAACAGGCGATGGATGCCGGTTTCCTGGAGATAGCGCCACAATCGGGCTGGGTCGTAACGGAGTTCTTCTGCCATCAGGACCAGGGTGCCACCTTCGCAGGCGGTGCAGAAGATCTCCTGATAGGCGACATCGAAGCTGAGCGTCGTGAATTGAAGGGTGCGTGCCGCCCTGGGCAGTCCTTCACCTAGGTAAGTGGCTTGCCACTGGCAAAGATTGATCAGGGGGCCGTGCGGCATGGCGACCCCCTTAGGATTACCGGTCGAACCAGACGTGAAGATGATATAAAGCAGGTCCTGCTCCGACGCCGGAAGATCCAGATTGCTTTCGTCCTCGGAGCGCGAGGATGACGCCAGTGTTTCCAGTTCGACCTGCGGGCAGTGGAGAAAACCGGATACCGAGGGGCGGATTTCGGCCGAGGTGACCATCAGCGCCACGTTTGCCGACTCCGCCATGTATTTGAGGCGTTCTGCGGGGTAAGCTGGATCCAGGGGAACGAGTGCCGCACCGGCCTTGAGCACGCCGTATAAAGCGACAATGCCATCGATACTTCTTGGGACCGCAAGTCCGACACGGTCTCCGGGTTGGACACCTCGACGCTGGAAGACCCTTGCAGCCTTGTTCGCTGCGGCGTTTAACTCGGCATAGGTCATTGTGATGCCATCGCGCTCCAGCGCAGGTGAGTGCGCGGAGTGCTTCGCCTGAGACTCTAAAAAACGATGGACGCCCTCCACGGAATGTGGGGGCTGGCTACCATGCTTAAAATTTAAGGACTCAGCACTCATCGTCATCGGGCAAGGTGACGACTCTTGCTCGGGAGTACGACTGGGACAACGAACCTCATACTCAGTAGTCTGTATTGTTATGGGACACAAGTGGTTTATAGTGTCGAGTTCGTGGGGGCCCACGCTCTAACCTTCAGTCTGACGACATCTCTTCCAGGTACCTTCGGGTTTTCGCTGCCTAAACTTAATCCAAAGGAAGAAGTAGGTAGTTTCGCTGGCCGCAAGCCTCACTTAAAGACCGCCGGAGGGTGGCGGAGGCTCGCAGAGAGGCTTGTTGTATCATAATGGAACAGTCTGGAACAGTCGGTTTACGGAGGGGATCCTTACTGGGTGCGAATGAAATGGGCGGTCACGCGAGCTGCTTGGCCCTTGTGGCGGGATGGTCACCTCGTCTGCTACAGTGCTCTTCGTAAATGTTCTCAAGTGATGAAACAGGTCGATCAAAACTGGGTAGACTGGCTGGAGCGACTCTACGACCTGAGGCGTGACAAAAGAGGGGCGCACGAGACGCGGCGTTCAGACGCGCGGCCACCACGAGCGTGCGGTCTCCGTTGCAAAGGAGGATCCATCCCAATAGCGCGCCGTGACCTTCCAGCGTCCTGTGTGGCAGAAGGAGTCTTTCGATCACATCGTTCGATCTGCCGCTCGGCTGCCGAAATCCGAGCAATACATCCGGGATCATCGTAGAAGCAGCGTTCCGCCGCTTGGTTCAGGCAAAAAGCGGCAGGATGCCGCTTCCACCTTCCGTATCTGCCTCAGGGCTCAGGTGGTCGCAAGGAACCCAATCACGCAGGAAAATATCTAGCAACCTGTCACGACGATTCCTGGAATATAGATAGGCACACACGGGCTCCACAGCCGGACTCCCGTCCGGTGGGGATAAGCCGACAGGCAGCTAGGGGATCTCGTGGATGGTGTGCATGATCTCTTGTGAGATGGCGGTGCCGTCTGCTGCCTTGAGATTGAACTTCAGCGTCTGCTGCATGACGGGGCGGAGGTCCGCGATCTTCAAGGTGACCTGCAGGCCATCATTCGAGAGGTTGGCGGAAGTGATGTCGATGATGTCTCGGGCGCGTTTCTTGGGGTCGACGACAGAAAACTCTGGCGAGCCATAGTGCTCCGCACGATCGTAGTTCCAGCGCTTGCCGCTGTAGTTCTCCATGTCCGTGGCGGCGGCTCGGTCGAGGGGTTGGCTGAAGGTCAGATGCACCCCGTAGCGGTCCACCCGCAGATTCTTGACGGAATACACCGTCTTGCCAGTGAACCGCACGCGGTCGAATCCCGTGATCTTGCCGGCGTTGCTCTGCCACTCGCTGAGGCCGCAGATATAGAGCTGGCCGTCCGTTTTGTGAAACTTCGCCCGCATTACCGAGGAAGTGAACTTGAGAGGAAATTTTACGACCCCTCCCTGCATGCGATCGCTCGGGAGATGCTGTGTCATGGTCAGGAAGAGGCTCGATTGCCCATACGACTCATGGAGAAGCCGGCCTGAATAAGGGCCCCAGTTGGTGCTGGTGACCCAGATTTGCCCTCCGCCCGAATTGTCGTAGGATTTCGCCAGCCAGCACATCGGGGGCACGAAGGCGTCGGCCGTTGCCTTGGGCGTGAGTGCATTGATGACGCCACAGAACTGGCCAGGCTTGATCCAATGGACGGGTGTGGTAGGCACCCAGGTGCCCTCGTTGTCACTCGACGTGACCTGTCCGTCGGCGCTGACACCTATTCCGTTGGGCGCGCGGAGGCCGCGAGCGTAAATCTCCAGGCGCTTCCCATCGGGGCTGAGCCTGAAGAGGCAGCCGGAATGGGAGCAGACCGTTCCATTTCCTTTGGATGCCTTCTGATTACCGAAGCCGCCTCCGCCGCTATTCACAGGGTTGGCTTTGGCGAAATAGAAATACCCCTGTGCGTCCGTTTGAAGATCGAAAAGGAACTCGTGGAACCCCTCGGTGGACATATACTGATTGTTGAAGTTCTCGTAAAAATCGGCCTCTCCGTCGCCGTTGATGTCGTGGTAGCGCGTGATCTGGTCGCGTCCGCTGGTGTAGATGACATCGTTCACGATCACCAATCCCAGGGTTTCATACTGCCCGGAGGCGTAGCGTCTCCATTCGAGTCGGTCGAGCTTGGCGTTGATCCCGCTTACGATCCAGATGTCGCCGTCATGTGTGCAAAGCGCTGCCCGTTTCCCGTCGGCGAAGAAATCCATACCTGCAAAGCGCACGCGGCGTTTCCAGGGATTGTCGGTCGGTGCGGTGAGGCAGTCGGTCACATACGCCTTGTCGGGCGTGGAACTCGTTTCGAGCACGCCCTGGGTGATCACCGGTTCTGGCCAGCGCGCGGTCCCCCCCTTTTTGAAGGGGGCGAGCGCGGGCTTGTGAGTCAGAAAGCGCGCGCAACCGGCCGCCTCTGCGGTCGGTCCCTCCCAGATGAGCACGCTGAAGAGGGAGGGGGGGGTGCCTTTGGCGATGCGGAGCAACGCTCTGCCTCCGTCCGCCCCTTCCAACTTTACTCCGCGTCGTGCGCCGACGACCGAGATCCAGGTGGTGCGGTCTCCCTGAGTGAGGAGCAGCGATCCCTTGTCCTCGCGGATGACGGCGCCGTTTACTTCCGCGAGAGCGGCGATCAGTTCCGCCCGGGCGCTTTGTGTTTGGAGGGTTCGGACGAAAGCGGTCTGGCCGTCCAGGGTCGAGGCAGAGGGCTGTTCAGCGATGGCAGTTCCATGTACGTGGTAGTGGAGGACCACATCCTGATCTTGCACATGCAGCCCATCCCATCGGCACCACGACTCAGGAAGCGGGCCAAAGGGTTCAAGGCGTGGGTCCGCGAACTTGCCCTGAGCATCGGCCCAGCCCGGGCCCTGTCGGGTGCCGAACTTCTGCGTGCCCACGATCTGTGGGTAGGAACCATGACCCCCATCGAAGGCCACTCCATGGGTGCTGATGAAGCCTCCGCTCCATCCAGCGGCCATGCGCAGGAGGTCGGTGTCGAAGAGCATGCAGGCCGCGTCATTGGTGGCCAGTCGAATCGCAAGGCCCTTCATGGCGACATTGTTTGCTGGGAACGGGGCACCGATACAGGCGCCTTGGAAGGGGAAATCCTGCTGCAACAGCTCCTGGCGGACGTCACTTTTTTGCGCTGCGAGAGCCCCTTGGACGACACACGACGCGGCTATGAAGTGGATCAGGAGGAGTGCCCTGTTGGGAGGCCTCGACGGCAGAGCAGAGCAGAGGAGCGCGGCGTGAGAGTGTTTCGTCATAAAAAGCAGCAGAGGTGGACCCTGTGTGACGCGGGCGTATTCAGACTTTCTTTAGGGGGTGAGTTGATCCTGGGCGCTCAACAAGGGTCTCGCGGCGTTATTGACTGTCCTCGGCCTTGCTGGTGTTCTTAGCGCATGTCGGCTCTTACGCGCCTTATACTCTGTCTCCGCTCTGCGGCGTTTCTCGCCTCCCTCTCTGTGGGTGGCCTGTCCGGCTTGGCCCAGCAGGTTCCGGTGACGGAGCATATTCTCTCCAACGGGATGAAGCTCCTCTTGGTGGAGCGCCACGACGAACCTACTATTTCCGGTGGGTGGGTCGCGCATGTGGGCAGTGCCAATGAGCGTCCAGGAATCACCGGGATCGCTCATTTGTTTGAACATATGATGTTCAAGGGAACCCCGACTCTGGGTACCAAGGATTATCCGAAGGATCTTGAGATCATCGCGGCCCAGGAGAAGCTACGGGACGAGATGCGACGGGAGGACGACAAGGTTCGGGCGGCGTTCCGTCGAGGGGAGGTGGCCGATCCGATGAAACCCGAGAGCAAGACCGCCCGCTATCGGGAGTTGGAAACTCAATTCAAGGGCTTGATCGAGGAGCAGAGAAAGATCTTGGTGAAGAATGAGTTCGACCGTGTTTACACGAGCGGTGGGGGCTCGATGATGAACGCGTTCACCTCGGTGGACATGACGGGGTACTTCATCACGGTCCCTGCCAATAAACTGGAGCTTTGGTTGTGGATGGAGTCAGAGCGTCTGCTGCGCCCGGTTTTTCGCGAATTCTACGCGGAGCGCGACGTGGTCTATGAGGAGCGGCGCATGCGAACCGAATCGAGCCCTTTGGGCAAGTTCGCCGAAAGTTTCGAGGCCCTTTTCTGGGAATCCCACCCTTACGGATGGCCGACTTTGGGCACGCCGTCTGACATCTCCTCCATCTCGAAGGCGGATGCGGATGCGTTCTTCGCTACCTATTATGCACCCCAGAACATCACGGTGATTTTGGTCGGTGACTTTTCCACGCCTGAGGCGGTGGCGATGTCGAAGCGCTACTTTGAGCGGATCCCCCGGGGTGTGAATGAAGTTCCTCCCTTTATCCCGCTGGTGAACCCGCAGCCTGCGGAGAAACGAATGATCGCGGAGGCCGATGCCAATCCCCAAGTGGACATCTATTGGCACACGGTGCCGTTTCGCCATAAGGACAGCTATCCGCTTACGGTGCTCGGTCAGCTCCTTTCTACGCGCACCGGCCGCCTCTATAAGAAGCTGGTCCTCGGAAGCGCGGTGGCGACAGAGACGGAGGGAGGACAATACTCACGCAGGTGGGGTGGCGTGTTCAATATCACCGGCGAGGCGCGGGAAGGGCATACGCCTCGGGAGGTCGAGGAAGGGATCTACGGCGTGCTGGAAGATTTGAAAAAGGAGGAAGTGCCCGCCGCCGAGCTGCAGAAGGTGAAGAACAACTTTGCGGCGGGCGAGTATCGCCGCTTGTCCTCGAACTTCCCAATTCTCCGCCAGGTGATCCAGGTGGAAGGCTTGGGGGATTGGCGTGAGATCAACGAGGCGGGAGCTCGGATCCAGGCGGTCACGGCGGCGGATGTGCGTCGCGTGGCTGAGACGTACTTCAAGAAAGAGACCCGGGCGGTCGGCACCTATACGCGCAAGGAAGGTCCCGCGACGGGTGCGAACGATGATCTGGCCGGCCTCGCTCCCGACCAGCGGCCAGTGATGATGAAGATCGCCTCGCAGATCCAGTCGGAGACCAGCGTTGAGAAGCTCAAACAGACCCTGCAGGCCGTCGAGCAAAGGATGTCGGAGGGCGATGCCAAGCGAAAGGTCTTCATGGGGCTGTATCGGAAAAGGCTGCAAAATCGGATCGCTGAGCTCCAGAAATGAATCACCGTCTCCACTCTTACCTTTTTCTGATGAACGCTCGTATCTCCTCCCCTTGTCGCCCCGCCGTATGGCTGCGTCGGAGTCTTCAATGGATCGCTCCCGGGTTGGTGGCAATCGCCGCCGTCGCTGCGGAGCTTCCGATCCCGGATCGGCCAGAGAAGCTGACCTTCGCCCCGTTGAACTATGAGCCCCCGGATCCGCGTGTCTCGCGTGTGGTGCTGAAGGCAGGTCCCGTGGCCTATGTGGTGCCGGATCGCGAGCTCCCGCTCGTGAACATCGTTGTGCATGTGCGGGTGGGTGAGTATGTCGATCCTCAGGGCAAGGAAGGCTTGTCCGGCCTCGCGGGGCATCTTTTGGTGCGCGGCGGGAGCGCTTCGAAGAGCGCCGAGGAGTTGGAGGAACGTCTGGCCTTTCTCGCGGCGAGTCTGAACTCCAGCGTTCATGAATCGAAGGGAACGATCAGCTTGAATCTGCTTTCAAAGGATTTGGACGAGGGGCTTGCGCTCCTGCGCGAGGCCCTGACCGCTCCGCGGTTCCAGCAGGACAAGCTGGACCTGCTCCGTCAGCAGCAGTTGCAGGCCATGAAGCAGCGCAATGACGACAGCTCCGACATCGAGGATCGAGAGCGTGAGGCTTTGTCCTATGGGGAAAAGTTCTGGCTCAATCGCCTGGATACGCAGGCTTCAATTGAAGCGGTGACACGCGACGATCTGGCCGCCTATCACAAGCGCTGGTTTCATCCTGCGAACTTTCTTGTCGCGGCGAGCGGTGATTTCGATCGCGATGCGATGGTGGCGAAGCTCGAGACCCTTTTTACAGCTTGGCCCTTCCAAGGGGAGGCAGGTCCAGCGGTTCCCGCTGATTTGGAATTCGCTGCGCCGGGCCTTTACATCGTAGACAAGGATGTCAACCAGGGCAGGGTGGCCGTCCTGCTCCCGGGTATCTTACGCACCAGTCCAGACAACTATGCTATCGCGCTCATGAACATGATCCTGGGCGGGGGCGGTTTCACCTCCCGGATTATGAACCGGGTTCGTTCGGACGAAGGGCTCGCCTACTCCGCGTTCTCGATGTTCCGTGGCGGAGTCTACTACCCAACGCCTTTCCACGCGGGATTCCAATCGAAGTCTCGCACCGTGGCCTACGCCACCTCGATTGTTCTGGAAGAGATGAAGCGGATCGCCCAGGAGCCTGTCGGGGACGAGGAGTTGGAGACGGCCAAACGGGCCTTTATCGACAATCTCCCGAGGCGATTCACCACCAAGGCGAATGTGGCCGACGCCTTCATCGACGAGGAGTTCACCGGTCGTTTTGCCAAGGAGCCTGATTTCTGGAAAAACTATCGAACCAAGATCCAAGCCATCACCAAGGAAGACGTTCTGCGTGTGGCAAAGAAGTATCTCGATCCGAAGCGGGTTGCCGTGCTGGTCGTTGGCCAGAAGGCGGAGATCCTAAAAGGGAATCCCGAACATCCGGTTGATTTCCCGGCCTTGCTCGGCGGGCGTGTTGTTGATCTGCCGTTGCGTGATCCTTTGACCTTGAAGCCCTTGAACGTAGAAAATAAGTAGTCCCATGCTGATCGTTGACGCTCATTTGGATCTGGCGATGAACGCCATGGAATGGAACCGGGACCTCACTCGGCCCCTGGAGGAGATTCGGGCACGGGAAGCCCATCTGAGGGACAAGCCCGACCGGGGCAACGCCACGGTGAGCTTTGGTGAAATGCGCCGCGCTGGCGTGGGGCTGTGCGTCGCCACCCAGATCGCCCGTTACGTCAAGCCGACCAACCCGCTTCCAGGCTGGAACTCGATCGCTCAAGCCTGGGCTCAGACGCAGGCGCAGCTCGCCTGGTACCGGGCGATGGAGGAGGCGGGTGAGATGGTGTCCATCCGCGATCGCGCCGGGCTGAGACGTCATCTTGACCTCTGGCGCACACCTCCGCCCAATGCTCCTATCGGCTATGTGCTGAGTCTTGAGGGGGCGGATTCCATCATCACCCCGGCGTATGTGGAACGTTCCTTTGCCCAGGGGTTGCGGGCCATCGGACCGGCTCACTATGGAGTGGGACGCTATGCCCAGGGGACCGATGCCACTGGCGGGCTCGGCCCCCAGGGGAAGGAGCTTCTCTCCGAGATGCAACGTCTGGGGATGATCCTGGATGCGACGCACCTGTGCGATGACAGTTTCTGGGAGGCCTTGAATCACTTTGAGGGTGCGGTTTGGGCGAGCCATCACAACTGCCGCTCGCTTGTTCCTCACAACCGTCAACTCAGCGACGACATGATCCGGGCTCTGGTGGAGAGGGGTGCGGTGATTGGAATGGTCTTCGACGCTTGGATGCTTGTTCCCGGATGGGTGCGGGGGCAGCACACTCCAGAGCAGGTTGGCCTCAGTATCGAACGGCTGGTGGACCATGCGGATCATATCTGTCAACTGGCGGGCAATGCCCAGCATGTGGGGATTGGGTCCGATCTGGATGGGGCTTACGGGTTCGAGCAAACCCCGATGGAAGTGAAATCAATCCACGACCTGACTCGGCTTCCTGACCTCTTCCGCAAGCGTGGATACAAGGAGGCTGATATCCAGGGGATCGTCTCCGGTAACTTCCTCCGCTTTCTGGAGAAGAATCTTCCCTGAGCATGAACCCTGGAGAGTCAGTCGTGGGGATGCCAGATCGCTTGCAGAAGATCCAGGCGCGAGTGGTGGCGGCGTGTGAACGTGCGGGTCGCAGTGCATCTGAGGTTTCCTTGATGGCGGTCAGCAAGGGGCACCCGCCCTCCGCGATCCGAGAGTTGGTGGATCTTGGCCACGTGCTTTTTGGTGAAAGCAAGGTGCAGGAGGCCAAGCTGAAAATGGGTCAATGTCCTGGGTCTGCCCAATGGCAGATGATCGGACATCTCCAGACCAACAAGGTCCGTGACGCCGTCCGTCTCTTTAGCATGATTCAGAGTGTGGACAGCCTTCGGCTTGCAGAGGAGATTCAATCTGCGGCGGACAAGGCCTCCAAGACAGTGCGCATACTTTTGGAAGTGAATGTGGCAGGTGAATCGAGCAAGTTTGGCTACCCGCCCGAGCGAGCCCTGGAGGAGTTGATGACGTTGAATGCATTGCCCCGGTTGGAAATTCACGGGCTGATGACCATTGCTCCCTGGTCGCCGACTCCCGAGCGAGCGCGGACCGTGTTTCGCAAACTTGCCGAGTTGAAGCGCCGCTGCGAGGATCGCCTCGGTGCGCCCCTCCCAGTCTTGAGTATGGGAATGAGCGGCGACTTTGAAGTTGGGATCGAGGAAGGGGCAACCTTGATTCGTGTTGGCACTCTGCTCTTTGGTGAGCGACGTTATGCCAAGGCCACCGCCGAGGCGGCCGAGTCCGAAGAAGAATGACCGTCTGAATGGATCGACGCTCAAGCCTTTTATGAATTGCGTCGATGGCTAGTTTGAACTGGGCGCATGTGACAACGGTGCGCATCAACAACGTGCATTTGAAGTTTCAATGGAAGCTCCAAAACTGTCTCCTGTGACCGCAGAAATGTTCAAGCCCGAGATCGACGAGGCCGTCAAGGCGTTCGATCGATACGTCGTGTGCCTGGGCAAAACGCCTGAAGAGTGCGAGTCCTCGCTTTATTCCCTCATGGAGAAAGCGATCAAGGCCTACGACAATCGCGGGCCTCACCTCCGTCATGGCATCGCCCTGGATAAGCAGGTGACCATCATCCTCAGTCAGACTGAGAATGACCGGCCCCTGTGCGGAATTTACTTTAACCTCCATTCTCCCTACCAGAAGAAGCCTCTCATTCGGGTGGTCCGCGATGAAGAATAAGAACGTCGACTCAAAACGCCAAACTTTGCGTTTGGCAACGGGTCCGGTTATTGCTACTTAAACCCCTTCGGTAGGTTGTAGTCGGTGATTTTGACCGAGGAAGGGTTCGATAGGTGTTAAAAGCCTCCAAAGAATTGACCGTGGTTAACAAGCTGGGGATTCATGCGCGTCCCGCGGCGATGTTTGTGCGTACGGCCAACAAGTTCGAGTGTCAGATCTTTGTGGAAAAGGACGGCGAGCGCGTTAATGGCAAGAGCATCATGGGCCTGATGATGTTGGCCGCTGGGCCGGGAAGCCGCCTTCAGGTGATTGCCGAAGGGGTGGATAGCTCCAAGGCCATTGCGGAGATCGAAGCCCTGCTCAAACGGAAGTTTGACGAAGACTGAGTCCGCCTTTCCAGGTGTCGCTCCTTTCCAGGTTGAACTCCCCCGCTGCCCTCTCTAGTGTCCGTCCCCATCATGTCCGATGGTGACTTCGACATTCAATACGCAGCCCGCTTGGCGAGGCTTTCTCTCTCCTCCGAGGAGCAGCACACCCTAGGCTCTCAGCTTGGCAACATTCTCGGCTACATTGCGAAGCTTCGTGAGGTGAATGTGGATGGGATCGAGCCCACCTGCCATGCGGTGCCGCTGTTCAATGTGACGCGTCCCGATGAATCAAGGCCCTCTTTCACCAACGAGGAGGCCTTGCTGAACGCCCCTGCGCGCTCCAACGGATTGTTTGTGGTGCCCAAGATTGTGGAGTGATCCGTCTTTTTTCTCTCCCCGTATGCCGCTCCAACTAACTCTGGTAGAACTGGCTGACCAGCTTGCTTCGGGCGCGCTCTCATCGCGCCAACTCACCCAATCCTGCCTCGACCGCATTGCTCAGGTGGACCCGGTGGTCCACGCCTTCCTCAAGGTCGATGCGGCGGATGCCTTGGCTCAAGCGGATGCTGCCGACGCGGAAAGGGCCCGACCGGGTGCCGCTGGCGGGAAGCCTCTGTTGGGAATTCCTATCGGCATCAAGGACGTCATTGCGGTGAAGGGACATTCTCTCACCTGCGGGTCCAAGATTCTGGGCGACTTCGTCTCTCCCTACGATGCCACCGTCATCGAGAAACTGCGGGCAGCGGGCGCCGTGATCCTGGGACGGTTGAACATGGATGAATTCGCCATGGGCAGCTCTACGGAGAACTCTGCTTTTGTCACCACTCGAAATCCCTGGGATCTCACCCGCATCCCGGGCGGTTCCTCGGGGGGTAGCGCGGCCGCCGTGGCCGCCCTTGAGTTGCCCGCGACGCTCGGCTCGGACACGGGTGGGAGCATTCGACAGCCCGCGGCTTTTTGTGGGTGTGTGGGTTTGAAGCCGACGTATGGGCTCGTATCACGTTATGGGCTGGTCGCCTTCGCGTCCTCGCTGGACCAGATCGGTCCGTTCACGCGTGATGTGCGCGATGCCGCTCGGATGATGAATGTCCTCTGCGGGCATGACAGTCGAGACTCCACCAGTCTTCCTCGCCCCGTCCCGGATTATGAGAAAGCCCTAGGAGGCACTCTCAAGGGGATGAAGATAGGGCTGGCTCGCGAGTTCATGGTGGGCGGACTTGATCCCGCGGTGAAGGTGGCCGTGGACGCTGCCGTTTCCCAACTGGAGTCGTTGGGGGCCGAGATGGTTGAAGTGTCGCTTCCGCACTCAGAGTATGGGGTGGCGGTTTACTACATCATCGCCACGGCGGAGGCCTCCGCCAATCTCGCCCGCTTCGATGGCGTTCGCTACGGCAAGCGTGTCGAGGGGATTGATCCGATCCAGATGTACGAGAAGACGCGCGGTTTGGGCTTCGGCCCCGAGGTCAAGCGGCGGATTATTCTCGGCACGTATGTGCTGAGCAGTGGCTACTACGATGCCTTCTATCTTCGCGCCCAGAAGGTCCGAACCCTGATCCGACAAGATTTTCTCAAGGCCTTTGAGACCGTCGATGCTATTGTGAGTCCTACCACGCCTACGGCGGCGTTCCGCGCGGGGGAGAAGACGGATGATCCCTTGCAGATGTATCTTAGCGACATCTTCACCATCTCCGCGAATCTCGCCGGTATTCCTGGGATGAGCATTCCCTGTGGCTTCACCCAGTCACCGAAGCTTCCGATAGGGCTGCAGTTGCTGGGGAAACCGTTCGGCGAAGAGACGATGCTCAAGATTGCTCATGCCTACGAGCAGAGCACAGGATGGCATCATCAGCATCCCGTGCTTTAGAAGGCTGGCCGGGCATTCTCCCCACCGGACGTGAGTCCGACTGCGGAGCTCCTTTCTGCTGAGCTAGCCCTTAGCAATTCTCGCGACAGACTGCCAGATTTTTGGTGTCCTCGCTTCAATCCGCTGCTACCTTCCCTCGCGTGATGCGTGCTTTCCGAAGCGGCCTTCTGACTTCTGCCCTCCTTGTGGCATTCCTCTCCATGACCAGTTCGTTGGTTGCCGCCACCGCCCCGGAATCGGCACGATCCAAGCCTAAACAGCCGCGTAAATCCGAGCCTGTGGTCACAGCAGATCCCGATGTGGCTCAGCGGGTCGCGAAGAGCGCTCTGAGTTCGCTGGTCGTCATTTCACACTACGGACGTGAGGGGAAGACCGACGGCGTGGGGGCGGGCTTTGCCATCGGGAGCGATGGGCTCATTGCCACCAGCCTCCATGTGATCGGTGAGGGGCGTCCCATTGATGTGCAGGCAGCGGACGGGTCCAAACTTGAGGTGGTGGAGATCACCGCCTGGGATCGTCGCTTCGATCTGGCGTTGATTCGGGTGAAAGGCAAGGCCTTGCCTCCGTTGCCCCTGGGTAACTCCGACGGTTTGAGACAGGGCGATGAGGTGATCGCACTGGGCAATCCGATGGGGCTCGAGCATAGCGTGGTGCGTGGGGTGATTTCCGCTCGGCGTGATATCGAGGGGGTGGAGATGGTGCAGGTCGCGATCCCCATTGAGCCTGGCAATAGCGGCGGCCCTCTCCTGGACATGAAGGGCCAGGTTCAGGGAGTGATGGCGTTGAAGTCCGTTATGACCGCAAATCTTGGATTCGCGGTGCCTGTCAACCATCTGCGCTTGTTGGTGGAGCGTCCGAATCCTATCCCCATGGACCGATGGCTCAACATGGGGGCGGTGGACACCAATGTTTGGGAAACGGTGATGGGAGCCCGGTGGCGTCAGCGCGTGGATCGTGTGGTGGTGGAAGGAACCGGAGACGGTTTTGGGGGGCGCTCGCTCTGTCTTTTTAGGCAGCTTCCCCCTGAGGGAGCCTATGAGGTGTCGGTATCCGTGAAGCTCGATGATGAAGCGGGCGCTGCTGGGATTGTCTTCGCCTCCGACGGAGACAATAAGCACTACGGATTCTATCCAACATCAGGGCAGCTTCGGCTCACGCGCTTCGAGGGTGCGAACGTCTTTTCATGGACGATTCTCGAACAAGGTCGCAGCCCCTACTACCGTCCAGGTGAATGGAATCAGATTCGGGTTCGAGTGGAGGCGGATAGACTTCGTTGCTTCGTGAATGATCATCCGGTTTTCGAAAGCGCGGATCGTGCTTTTGCAGGGCGGCGCGTCGGTCTCTGCAAGTTCAGGACCACTAAAGCCGACTTTAAGCAATTCGCAGTGGTTGCCGCTGCCGATGTCCTCCAGCCTCCTTCAACAAATTCCATTGCCCAGACCATTCAACGCTTCCTGGAAGGGCCGACTCCGACTTTGGAACGTGAAGTGACCGCAGCCGTTCTCCAGAACGCCGACGCCGGGCGGCGGGTTTTGTCACTTCGGGCGGCGCAGTTGGAGCGCGACGCCGCGTCGTTGCGCCGGGTCTCTCAGCAGGCACATTCGCGGAGGGTGGAGACCGAGCTCAAGAGCCTGCTCACTGCCAGCGAGGCCTCCATCGATCTCACTCACGCAGCCTTGCTGCTGGCACTCTACGATGACCCTGAGTTGGACGTGGAAGCTTACCGTCGTCATGTTGATTCACTGGCCCGCGAGATCGGGAACCGTGTTTCTGCGGGGACAGATGAGAGGGGCCGCTTAAAGGCCTTGCGCGATTTCTTTTTTAAGGAGCAAGGCTTTCATGGGAGCCGGCACGAGTATTATGAGAAAGCCAACAGCTACCTCAACCTGGTTCTGGAGCAGCGCGAGGGCATACCCATCAGCCTATCCGTTCTGTTCATGGAGCTGGGACGCCGGATTGGCCTGGAAGGGTTGAAAGGACATCCTTTGCCGGGACATTTTATGGTGGTAAACAAGGCCAAAACTGGGGCGGACGTGATCATTGATGTTTTCGAGGGAGGACGCGAGTTGAGCCATTCTGAGGCGGATTTGGTCATCGGCCGATTCTCTGAGGGGGGAGTGAAGAGCGAGACGCTTGAGCCGTCCCGCAAGCGCGACATCATCTCACGGATGATCCGTAATCTACTCTCAATTGCAGAAAAGGAGTCGGTGCCTGCGGATTCCTTGCACTATCTTGACCTGATCCTCGCTCTGCAGCCGGACTCCTCGCTTGACCGTCTGCAGCGAGCCCGGCTCCGGGCTCAGCAGAACGACACTGCGGGAGCCAAGGAAGATGTTCAGTGGCTGATCGATCATTCCCCGCCGGGCGTCGACCCCGATCGCCTGCAGGATTTGCTGCGATCCTTCTGATTCTCCCGGGCTGGCTCCCCGCGAGGGGGTAGGCATCTGCTGAAGCTTCGGTGTGAGATGCCGATGTTTGACGTGGGTGATATGTCAGCACGTCTTCTTGTCTACCTCGTGACGGCGTGGATCTTCGTCTCGGCTGGTGGAAGCCGTGGCGGAGGTGATACGACCGTTTCGTGTGAGATTTGCGGCGATAAAGCCGCGTCTCAATATTTCTTGATGCAGGACTCGGCGCGGGCACGCCGGGCGGTTGTCTGTCAGCGTTGCTCTCGGATTGAGCAGCTCTGCCTGATGTGCCAGCTCCCTGTAATCCAAGGCTTTACAACCCTTTCTGATGGGCGCCATTTATGCGCCTTGGACGCGCCGCAGGCCGTCCTCAGCCAGGATCTCACGGTTGCGATCTATCGGGACGCGCAACGGGATGTCTTTGCCCTGCTATCGGGGTTGGGAGTTTTGCCCGATCGCAACATCTCCGTACAGATGGTAAGCCAGAAGGAGCTCGCTCGCATTTACTACACCACACCGGGCAATCACAAGGACACCACCCTCCAGGGCGTTACCCGCTCCCGCCGTTACAGCAAGGATAGTTTTGAGCATCAAATCTATCTGTGTGAGGGGCTGAGCCGCTCGCGCATGGCTGCGGTTGCTGCCCACGAGTATGCCCATACCTGGATTCATGAGAATGTCTCCAATGAGCGGGTTCTCGATCCCGACATTGTGGAGGCGTTCTGTGAGTTGACAGCCTACCAACTTATGAAGCAGAGGGGGGAAACACAGGAGTTGAAGCTGATCCTGGAGAATACCTATACCCGAGGTAAGATTGACGTGTTGGTGCAAGTGACGGGTGATTACCAGTATCATCGCGTTGCCGAGTGGATGAAGTCGGGAAGGGATGAGACTCTGGAGCGCCAGAAAGCCGAGCGGGTGATGGCTCTCAAGGATGCGGCGGTCCCCCTCTTTGGGTATCTGCCGGTCGTCCATGCTCGATCCCCTGCTAGCCTGGCTTTGAAGGGGCTTTCTGGGAGGAATCCTCGGCGTTTCGCACTGATCAACGATGCCACCGTGCAGGCTGGCCAGGAAGCGGTCGTTAAGCTCATGGATCGGACCGTTCGCGTTCGATGTGTCGAAGTGGGAGAGGATTTTGTGACGATTCAGTTGGATGGAGCGACCAATCTGGTCCGGTTGCGCCTGGAGGCCAAGAAGGAGCTCTAGCAGCGCAGACCGCATGCACCAAGGCCTTGGCTGGTGTGAGGTAGAGAAACAGGAACGGCCTTGGTGCATGCGGTC
>CAMAVD010000097.1 GCA_945861575.1 Akkermansia muciniphila | reverse complement strand
AGGGAGAATCCAAGCCGATCCCAGTAGGGATCCATCACCATCAGCTCAATGTTCGCGCGTTCGGTGATAACGTGGTAGATCCACTTTCGGTTCTGATAATTATCGAAGATGCGATGGTTCAGAGTGCGCGCCTGCTCATCGGTGAGTTTCTCAAAGTCCACGCCGTAAAGGTCGGTGAAGGCCGGGAGCTGGTACCGATAGAAACTGAGTGCGCGGGCGTTATCGAAATCGTGCTTCGCCAGCGACCACCAGTCATCAAACTTCCCGGACTTCGGCCACGGTGTCAGTGGATTGAACCAAGTGTAATAGCTGATCTGCCACAATCCTTGCAGCGTCATGCCAAATCCACGCTCCGTTTCCGCACGCCCAGCGAGGAGATCGAATGGCGGGATATGGTCGTGGGTATCGACGGCAGGGGTGGAATCCAGATGCTCTTTGAGGCGACGGTAAGTGCTCGACTGTTTGACATCAATGGATTGAGCGTGAGTGGAAGTGAGGAGAAGAACAATCCAGACGAAGTAAATGGATGCGATTTTCATGGGAAGGTTGAAGGTAACTCTCCCTGGTTGACTCTTCAAGCCCGGTTCGCCTGGGGCAGCAGTTCTCTCCATGAAGGGTTCAAAACGGCAACCCGTTCCGAAAGAAAACTTGAACCCAGAGCGCCTGTAGGGTTACGAATAGCAATCCATCGAAGACAGAAAAAGTGGCCACGAGGGAGTCTGCCGGTTCGCTCTAGCTTTCCACAATCGATTGAGTCGCAAGCACAGAGTGCAACAAAGCCAGCGGCAGCCTCGAAAAACAGTAGCTAAAGATTTGCGCCGCGTGATTTCCACAAGGCGCTCTGCCGCAAATCGAAAAAGAATCATAATGAACCGCCACCTTTGGATTTTACACGTCTTGCTGGGGATGTTCGTCGTCAGTGCGTCCGTATTTGCGCAATCTCCCGATGCCGTGGCGCGGCGCGCTTTCGGCGGCATTCAGCCGATACTTTCGCCGGATGGAAAGGCGATAGCGCTTTCCTTCCAAGGGAGCATTGCGAGGATGCCCGCCGAAGGCGGAGTGCTCACCCGCCTCACGCGTGAGGCGGGCTGGGACATCGAGCCTGCCTGGTCGCCTGACTCGAAGCGCATCGCGTACATCCAGAGCGCGGCAATGACCGTCGGCCAGGTGAAGATCATCGCGGCCGATGACGGCACGTCAGTCACGCCGCCTAAGGCGGTGATTGCGCACGGCCGTCTCCAGTTTCATCCGGACGGTCAGCGGCTGCTCGGGATGTTCACGACGACTGGACAACCCGATCGCTTGCAGTGGCTCCAACTAGCGACCGGCGAATTGACCCGGGCGAACATCATCATGCCGCTGGAACCGCTCCAGCGAACTCGCATGAAATGGGCGCTATCTCCGGACGGCGCATGGATTCTATTTACAAAGAACTTTGATGTGCTCGGCGAGCAGACGGGCAATAACGGCCCGGCTACGGAACTCTGGCGCGTGCCCTCCGCCGGAGGAGAGGCCACAGCGGTCACCCGGTGGCCCGCACGTATCCTGAGTCTCTGTTGGGGTAGGGACGGACAGGGAGTATTCATCGTCACGGATCGCGGGGGGGCACTCTACGACGTCTGGTATCTGCCGCTCGCGAATCCTCTCGCGGGAGGCCACAGGGTGACCTTCGGCCAGACGGATGAGGATTGGCCCAGCGTCAGTGCCGATGGACGCTGGCTCCTTCACAGCGAGAACTCCGAGCGCGCCACGGCGCTGACCCGAGTCGCCCTCGTGTCCGGTCGGCGCGAATCTTTGAGCCTCGATCGCGTGGACTTTCGCGAACCCACCGGCCGGTTGCACTTGGAAATCCTCGACGCACAAACTGGCGAACCGCTCGCCGCGCGCGTCAGTCTATTGAAGTCCGAAGGCAAGTATTTTTTTCCACTAGGAGCGCTCTATCGGTGCCTAAGTGGCAGGGGTCAGTTCTACGTCCGTCAGAGCGCGAGGCTCGATCTCCCCGCCGGCCGCTACACGATCCGAGTGTCGCGCGGCTTTGAGTATTTTGACCATGAGGAGGAGGTCGAGGTCGCCGCGGATCAAACACGTGAATCCAAGCT
Organism: Akkermansia muciniphila; assembly: GCA_945861575.1. Taxonomy (GTDB): domain Bacteria; phylum Verrucomicrobiota; class Verrucomicrobiia; order Limisphaerales; family UBA11320; genus UBA11320. Next base: position 15,276 of record CAMAVD010000097.1, on the reverse strand, counting down.
GGCCCTCGATCGTTGGATTGACATGCCGGCGCGCGGTTGGTTCTCGGGCGAAAACCATATTCATGCCAACTACGGCGCCGGAGCCTGGCACCACGATCCCTCCACGGTGCGTGATCAATGTGAGGGCGAGGATCTACACGTCGGGAACATCGTGGTCGCCAACGCCGATGGCAACGGTGTGTTCGATCGCGAGTTCTTCCTCGGCCAGCCCGATCCGCTCTCGACGCGCCGCACGATCCTTTACTGGAACCAGGAATTCCGCAGCACCATCTGGGGGCATCTGACGCTCGGCAACCTGAGCCAGATCGTGGAACCAATCTTCACCGGTTTTAGGGATACCACCAACCCGTATGATGTGCCTACGAACGGGGAGATCGCGGACCGGACCCGCGCTCAGGGCGGCACCGTGAGTTACACACACCCAGCCCCGGGCGGCGAGGACCTTTACGCTGCAGCCTACTCTGCCAAGGGCCTACCGGTGGACGCCGCTTTGGGGAAAGTCGACATCATGGACGTCATGGGTCCTGGGTACCTGGGTTCACGGGACCTGTGGTACTGGATGCTCAATTGCGGTTTCCGCATCCCCGCTTCAGCAGGCACAGACGTCTTCTTGAACCGCATCGTCTCCAATCCACCCGGCTGGGGCCGCGCTTACGTACGCCTCACCAACGGCCTCACTTACTCGTCTTGGATGAACGGTCAACGCGTCGGGCAGTCTTTCATCACCTCAGGACCCATGCTCGAAATGACCGCTGCAGGCCTCCTCCCCGGTGACACGCTCAGGCTGGATTCACCAGGAAGCGTGCGAATCAACGCGCGCGCCTGGTCCCAGCATCAGCTAGACGGGCTGGAGGTCATTGTGAACGGCCGCGTCCTCCAGAGTGTAAAACCAGGCGCCAATCCGCGCGAACTCATCCTCGAAGACTCCGTGCCCATCAATCAAAGCGGTTGGCTCGCCGTCCGGTGCAGTGCCCAAGGAACTAATCTTTTCGCTCATATGAATCCGGTTTACATCGAAGTTCGTGACCGCCCATGCGATGCCCGAACGGACGCCGAAGCTCTCTTGAAATGGATCGATCGCCTCGAAGCGGATCTTCGTCGGCGCGACCGTCTTCCTGGCTCTTCCTTTAACCAGGTGAAAAGTCAATTCGACACCGCCCGCGGAGTCTATCGAAAGTTAACAAGGTGACAGGAGAGGGACGAACATGAAACCTCCGATGACTCGAAGACGGTTTCTGGGAAACCTCACAGCGGGGACCACTTTGGGCTCTTCGCTGTGGGTGGGAGCGGACCCGCATCAGCGATCTCCACTACGTCCCCGCATTGCAGCGCTCACCACCATCTATCACAAGTATTCCCATTCCCAACACATCATTGACCGTTTTTTGGAGGGGTATGGGTGGGAGGGCCAACATCATCGGCCAGCGATGGATGTCGTCTCCTTGTATGTTGAACAAGCTGGAAACAATGACCTGAGTCGAGAAAGAGCCGAGCGACATCGGCAGCTGAAAGTCTATCCAACGATTGCCGAGGCCTTGACGTGTAGCGGGAGTTCGTTGGCTGTCGATGGGGTATTGTTGATCGGCGAACATGGGGATTACCCGGTGAACGAGAAAGGCCAAACGCTCTATCCTCGCTACGAATACTTTCAGCAGATCGTGGACGTCTATCGCAAGTCGGGTCGGACTGCCCCGATCTTTAACGACAAGCATCTCTCATGGAATTGGGACCGAGCGAAGGAGATGGTCGATGTTTCGCGGCAGATGGGGTTTGGATTGATGGCCGGATCTTCGCTTCCGGTCACCTGGCGGCAACCTTCGATGGATCTGCCCTATGGCGCACGAGTCGAGGAAGTGATAGGGGTATGGAATGGGTGGTTGGACGGAGGGGACTTCCACGTTTTTGAGGCGGTTCAATGTCTCATGGAACGTCGGCACGGTGGCGAGACAGGGATCCTTTCGGTGGAGGCATTTCAAGGAGAGCGGTTTTGGAAGGCTCTGGAAGCAGGTTCCTGGCAAGCAGGGGGATGGGATCGGCGACTCCTGGACTCAGCCTTATCGCGCAGCAATCAACTGAACCCCGCTCGGGATACTTACAGCAACACGTTTCCCACAACCGCGGACCTGCGACGGCTCGCACCCAATTCCCGCGCCTACCGGATCGAATATCTCGACGGACTAAAAGCATCGATCGTTCAGTTTAGTGAGAACGTTGTGGATGATTGCAATGTCGCAGCGCGGTTGCGTGGTGGCAAAGTGTTTTCACTCCAGTTTTATCTGCCGTATTCCACGATGCGGAACTTCTTCAGCCCCTTGGCGCATCATATCGAAACTCTCTTCCAGACCGGACGTTCCCCGTATCCGATTGAGCGAACGTTGCTGACTACCGGGTTGACGGCAGCCAGCATCGAGTCCCTGCACCTGCAGCAGCGTCGACTCGAAACGCCTCATTTGCACATCCGATACCAACCCACGCGCCGCTCTACCTTCTGGAGAACATGATGATCACTCGAGGACACTTCCTTCGCAGTCTGAGCGTGGCGGGTCTCGCAATGGGCACGGGTTCGCAGCGAGTGTTGGCGTCTACCATCGCTCCTCGCCGAGTCGCTATCATCACCAGCGTTTGGACCTACCTCTCTCACGTGCAACACATCGGTGACCGTTTCCTGGTGGGCTATCCTCGCCATGGCTCCTGGCATCAACCGCCGCTGAAACTAGTCTCCCTCTAAGTCGATCAACGCCCAACAGGTGATCTGAGCGCCCCCCGCGCAAAGGAACACGGGTTCACCGTTTATCTCTCCATCGCCGAAGCCCTCCGCTGTGGAGGCAGCAAGCTGGCCGTGGATGCCGTCTTGATCATCGGAGAGCACGGCGACTATCCGCAGAACCCGAAGGGGCAGATCCTTTATCCCAGTTAGGAGTTTTTTCAGGAAGTGATTCGGGTGTTCGAAAGTGATGGCCGCTCTACACCCGTCTTCAAAGACAAGCACCTTTCCTACAGCTGGCAAAAAGCGAGACGCATGGTGGCGGATTCCAGGCGACTCCGAACGTGACTCGCGTCCGCAGGACCTGGCTTTCAACGGACAGCTGAGATCATCAGCGCCATGCTCGATCGCTGCTCGGATTCAAAGATCGCCGGGCATACTCGCATCACCACTCCCGAGCTGAATATCCGCTATCGGGCTCCACGGAAGTCAAGGTTTGGTGGATGACCGGAACGGAACAAGCCCGGAAAGTGGCCAGCCAGCTTCCACCTGTGGCAGGACGTCAGCCACTTCGCTCGCCTTATGCCCCAGCAAACGCGGCGAATTCGCAACCTTTGCCCTATTTCACTGGCAGGCGGTCCGTGGCATAGCACCGGCTAACCAAGACGTGTCTGCAGGATGACCAGACCACGAACAAGAACGACGGGAATGGAACGCGAAACGGATTCCAAAAGTGACGGGGGCCGGGATGCGTGAATGAAAGCCAACGGATCGCTCGAAACATGAATACCAAGACGGCGGGTTACCTGATGCTTTACGGCGGCTTCCTCATTGTCATGGGGCTGATCGGCTATTTGTCCAACCCGGAGAAAGGCAAGACCGCGCTGATGTCCGGCGGCACGTTCGGCGTGCTCTCGACTCTATGGGGCGTGCTGGGGGCGCGAGGATTCCGCTGGAGTTTGCCGGCGGCCATCACGACGACCTGTCTGCTGACTCTGGTCTTCACGTGGCGCGCGAGCGTGGGGTGGCTGTCTGTCTTCGAAGGGAAATCGGAAAAACTTTTCGCGGCAGTTCTAATTACAGCCATGCTCACGGCTTCGGTCGCAGTGTTGCCCGCCCTGTTCAGGTCGTTGAAGACGCGGTCAGTTCTCGCTCCACGAACCATAAAGCCAATAGGACCGTCCTAATCGTCACCCCGCCTGACTCAGGATGAATGCTCTTTCGTCCAGCGCCCCGCGGCGTGGCGTGGGCCAACGGTTGCTCGACGGGATCGAGTGGGCGGGCAACAAGTTGCCCGATCCTGCAGTGCTGTTCCTCCTGGCGCTGGTGCTGACGTGGGGCCTCTCGGCGGCGCTCGCGCCTGTGCAGTTCACTGAGATCGATCCGCGCACCGTCGTTCGCGACGCCGCCGGCCATATCACCACCAGCGCGCCCATCCAGGTGAAGAACCAGTTGAGCGGCGCGGCGCTGACCCAATTCCTGTCGCGCATGGTGAAGACGTTCACCGAATTCCCGCCGCTTGGCGTGGTGCTGGTAGCGATGCTCGGCGTGGGCGTGGCGGAGCACACCGGTATCGGCACGCTTATGGCGACGATGCTGCCGTACTCGGTGGCCTTCCTCGTGACGTGGACGGTGCTGCTGCTGATCTACTGGGGTTTGGGGCTACCGCTGGGACTACAATCGACTTACACGCACCCATGATGTTGAAGAAGTCTTGAATCAATCTCCTCCTTCTTCTCGACCACGAAACGAGAAAACTAGGGACGAAGGGCGCTGATCAAGCCCCATCCTTCCCGCGATGGACGTCTTCGATGCCTTGACCATTTCATTGAGTGCGCTTAAAAACAGGCAGATGATTCACCCGTTTCCGGCTGTTCACCAGGGGTTGCGCCAAGCTGGCATGAATCCACCGTTGCGGAACCGTCTCACGAATCTGAAGGCGAGGCTCAAACGTGGCGAGCTATCAGAAACATCACGTGAATCAATCCTTACAAATGAACCTCACTGGTCATCCGGCGCAACAGTCCGACGGTCAATTCCAGAGAAGCGAAGCCGCCCAGCGCAGGCGAGAACAGCCAGCCTGGTTTCTCACATGAATCATCCCTTCAAGAACACTTTAGTGGCTCGTTGTTTTGCTACACTCTGCCTCATGGGCAGCGCCTGGGCCGCCGAACCCATCGAGTTTAACCGCGATGTGCGTCCGGTGCTGGCGGACAAGTGTTTCGCATGTCACGGCGGCGATGCGAAGTCACTGAAAGGCGAACTGCGCCTCGATCTCCGGGAGAGAGCCACGGCCCCGGCGAAGAGCGGGAAGATGGCGATTGTCCCCGGGCACGCCGAGCGAAGTGAACTGGTGCGGCGCATCGGTTCCGGGGATCCTGACGATCTGATGCCTCCGGCAGACTCGCACAAGTCCTTAACGCAGGGGGAGAAGCAGCTACTGAGGCGCTGGATCGCGGAAGGGGCTGCATACAAGGATCACTGGTCCTTTATCCGTCCCCAGAAAGTGCGGCCGCCGGTCGTGAGCGATGCGGCCTGGAACGAACACGTGATCGATCGGTTCGTTTACGCCGCGCAGGAAAAGCGCGGCATGAAGCCGGACGTGGAGGCTGACCGACTGACGCTGATCCGGCGCGTGTCGCTGGATTTACGCGGAATGCCGCCGTCGCTGGAAGAGATCGATGCCTTCACTCAAGACAGCTCCGAAGGCGCATTCGGCCGCATGGTGGACCGCATGCTGGGGAGCCCTCGTTTCGGAGAACGCATGGCCATGACCTGGCTGGATCTGGCCCGTTACGGCGACACCAATGGCTATCACAATGACTCCGACCGCCCCACCTGGCTCTGGCGTGATTGGGTGGTCGATGCCTTCAACAGCAACATGCCGTTCGACCAGTTCAGCGAGTGGCAGCTTGGTGGAGACCTGCTGCCGGAGGCCAGCGCCGAGCAGAAGATCGCCTCGGGCTTCAACCGCAACACCCGATTCAACGAAGAAGGCGGTGCGGACCCTGCGGAATTTCTCATCGCCTACGCCGCGGACCGTGCCGTCACCATGAGCCGCGTCTGGTTGGGTCTGACACTGAACTGCGCGCAATGCCACACGCATAAATACGATCCCATTTCCCACCGGGAATTCTATCAGTTCACCGCCTTTTTCAACTCGATGGAGGAGGAAGGTGCCGGTGGAGTGTCCGGCTTCCACGGCAAACCTGTGCCGCCCGTCATGCGGGTTCAGACGAGACAGATCCGGGATGAGTTGGCCGAGGTCAAAACGAAGCTTGCGGCTCTGGAGGGTGAGGTGGAAAGGGTCGCAACCATCACGGGCTACACCGACCCTGGATTCGCCGGCGATGCGGCCTCGCACAAGGGCGTTTCGCAGTCGGCATGGGAGGAGGCGGTCGCCCATTTCGTGCCGCCACCGGCACCGACACCGACAGCTCGGTGGAACTTCACGAGCGGGGCCGAAGATGTGATTGGTGATCGCGAGGGCACGCTTCATGGCGGCGCCAAGATAGGTCCGGAGGGGTTGGTGCTGGATGGAAAGACCGGCCATGTCCTGACCGCGCCCGGGAAGTCCGTCTTGGAGGCAAAGACGCTGGAGGCATTTGTGAAACTAAGCAGCCTGCAGCAGGCTGGCGGCGCGGTGATCGGCATCCAAACGCTGGAGCCGGACAGCGGTGCCCAGCGATTCGATGCCATCGTTTTCGGCGAGCGGAAGCCCGCACAATGGATGGCCGGGAGCGATTCCTTTCACCGCACCCAGGACCTGGGCGCTGAGCCGGAGACCGCTGCGGACAAGGAATTTGTCCACATCGCGATCGCCTACGACAAAGACGGCACTGTTCGCTGCTATCGAAACGGCAAATCCTACGGCAAGCCCTACCGGAAGACAGATGTCGCCACGTTCAAGGCAGGCGAGTGGCGAGTGATCTTCGGTGCCCGAGCGCTGCCTGCAGGGAGCAACTTCATGCTCTCAGGCACCCTCCGCGAGGCCCGAATGTATGATCGTGCCCTGACCGAAAACGAGATCGCCGCCAGCGCTGGAACCGCCTCGCCTCAGGAACCGCCCCCCGTGCTGGCCGCGATCAAACTGGAAAAATCCCAGCGAACCTCTGAACAGATCGCCCTCCTGAGGGATTACTACCTTCGGAATGTCCATGCAGCCACCGTGACTGCCCTCACCCAACCACGGCAGGATCTGGCCACCGCGCGTGCACGGATGGCTTTTCTAACCAATGAAGTCAATCATCCGCTCCAGATGGTAAGTTTGGAAATGCCCAAGCCCAAGGACGCCTTCGTCCTCATGCGTGGCGATTTCCAGACCCCAGGCGAAAAAGTGGAACGCGACGTTCCGGCCTTCCTTCCCAAATTCCCAGCAGACCAGCCCCGCAACCGGCTTGGCCTTGCCCGCTGGCTGATGCAGAAAGACCAGCCACTGGTGGCCCGTGTTCAAGTAAACCGCTTCTGGCAGATGTGCTTCGGCGATGGCCTTGTGCGTAGCATGGGCGACTTCGGCCTTCAAGGGACCTTCCCCAGTCACCCGGAGCTCCTCGATTGGCTGGCGCTCGAGTTTACTGATTCAGGATGGAACGTGAAGCAGCTGCTCAAGACCATCCTGATCAGCCGCACCTACCGCCAGTCGTCGACCGACGCCCGGCGTCATGCAGAAGCCGACCCGCTGAACACACTGCTCTGGCGCGCCCCACGGGTGCGCCTGCAGGCGGAGACCATCCGTGACAACGCCCTGTCCGCGGCCGGATTGCTCTCAAAGAAGATGGGCGGGCCACCCGTCTACCCCTGGCAGCCCAACGATTACTATAAGGGCAAAAACAACGGCTGGCCTTGGCCGCTCAGCCCCGGCGAGGACCTCTATCGCCGCGGCCTCTACACCTTCTGGCGGCGCACCACTCCCTATCCCACCTTCGTGATTTTCGATGCCCCCGATCGAGCTGAATGCACCTTCGCGCGCCCCCGCACCAACACCCCGCTACAGGCCCTGGCCACCCTGAACGACCCGCAATTCGTAGAAGCCGCCCGCGTGCTCGCCCAGCGCGTGCTCGCAGAGGGTGCCAGCACCGACAGCCGGATCACACTGGCCTACCGGCTCACCCTCTCGCGTCCACCCACCCCATGGGAGCTGGAAATCATGCGCGGCTTCCTGGACGAGCAACTCGCACTCTATCAGAAGCAACCCGACTCTGCCAAAGCCCTCGCCACCGCGGGCCGAGCCCCCCGCCCAGAATCCCTGAACGTCACCGAACACGCCGCCTGGACCGCCTTCGCGAATGTGGTTCTGAACCTCGACGAGACCATCACTCGGAACTGAAATTATGCGTACCACCCCGTGCAGCTACCATTCGAACCGTCGCCGGTTCCTCTCACAAACAGCATCAGGATTCGGGCTGATGGCTCTGTCCAATTTGCTGGGCGTGACCTCCGTTCAGGGGCTATCGATGCCGCCAGCGGGTGTGCTGGGAGGGACCCATTTTGCGCCGAAGGCAAAGCGGGTTATTTACCTGTTTCAGGCCGGTGGGCCCAGCCATCTGGATCTCTTCGACTACAAGCCAGTACTGCGGGATCAGCACGGCAAGGACATGCCGGCCAGCGTGCTGGGGACTCAGCGGGTTTCCCTAATGACGCGTGAGAAGGGACGACGGACGTTTGCCTCGCCCTTCAAATTTTCGCAGCACGGGGCGAGCGGCACATGGGTGACCGAGCTCATGCCCCATACAGCCGGGGTCGTGGATGATCTTTGTTTCATCAACTCTCTCCAGACCGAGCCCATCAACCACGATCCGGCCGTCACCTTCATCCAGACGGGACGGGCGATTTCCGGGCGTCCTGCCTTCGGATCCTGGATGCACTATGGCTTGGGCAATGCCAGTCAGAACCTGCCTGCCTACGTGGTGATGATCTCCGGCAATGCCGATCAGCCCATCCTCAGCCGATACTACCACAACGGGTTCCTGCCCAGTCGCTATCAGGGGGTGCAATTCCAGTCGGCAGGCGATCCCGTGCTTTTCCTCTCCAATCCCACGGGCATTGATCACGAGAATCGCGGACGGATCATCAGCACCATCAATCAGCTCAACACCTTCCAGCACGAACGAAGCGGTGATCCTGAAATCGAAGCGAGGATTGACTCCTTCGAGCTGGCCTATCGCATGCAGACCTCAGTGCCCGATCTGATGAACCTGAAGTCCGAGCCGAAGGAGGTTCTCGACATGTATGGCCCAGAGGTCACGAAGCCAGGTTCCTTTGCCTATCAATGTCTGATGGCGCGGAAACTGGCGGAGAGGGATGTCCGGTTCGTACAAATCTTCCATGCCGGCTGGGACCACCACGGCGGCCTGAAGGAAGCGATGGTCCGTCAGTGCAAAGCCAGCGATCAACCCTCTGCGGCTCTGATCAAAGACCTGAAGATGCGCGGCATGCTGGACGACACGCTCGTTGTCTGGGGTGGTGAATTCGGCCGCACCGCCTACTCTCAGGGCGATGATCTCAACGGTCGCGATCACCATCCCCGTTGCTACTCCATCTGGATGGCCGGCGGCGGCATCCGGCGCGGCATCCGCATTGGGGCCACCGACGACTTTGGCTACAACGTCACCAACAACGTGATCTACGTCCGCGACCTCCACGCCACCATGCTCCACCTTCTGGGAATCGACCACCAGCGCTTTACATTTAAGAACCAGGGTCTTGATGACAAACTCACGGGTGTAGAGCCCGCTCGGATCATTCAGGAGATCCTGGCCTAACCCCTCAGTCACTGGGAGAACCGAATGATTTCACATCTGCTGGCTCGCCTCATCGAGCACGGGCACCCCCTGCGAAGGTTCAGGGGATGGGCGTGGCTTACGGTGCTGGAGCAAGCACTGAAGACTCCACGTTCTTCCAAGAAGGGTTGATTCAGAACATGAGTCGCGTCGTATGGGTCACGGGAGCAGGAGGGCTGATCGGACATCATCTGATGAGCATCGCCCAGACCCAAGCCCCCGGCTGGAGGGTGATTCCCATCGTGCGGCCCGCCCTGGATCTGACGGATTCTTGCGCTGTTCGAGCAGCGTTGAAGGCAGACGCGCCCGATCTTATCTTCCATTGCGCCGCTCAATCAAGAAGCCCGGCCTGCGAGGCCAACCCTGCTGAAGCCCGACGCCTGAACGTCGACGTGACTCGGCTGCTCGTGGAAAATTGCGGCAAGGCCCGATTGCTCCTTTTCTCCACCGACCAGGTCTTCGACGGCAGGACAGGAAACTATAGCGAAAGCGCTGCGGTAAATCCCCTGGGGGTCTACGGTCAGACCAAAGCCGAGGCGGAGCAGGTTGTCCTCTCCCAACCAAAACATTTGGTGGTTCGCACATCACTGACTGCCGGGAGATCGCCCACGGGCGACCGCAGCTTCACCGAGCAGATGCGTCGTGCATGGACGCAAGGACGCACGCTCCCGCTTTTCACCGATGAGTTTCGCAACCCCCTTCACGCACGGTTCACCGCGAGGGCGGCCTGGGAACTCATGCTTCAAGGCGCTCAAGGAATCCACCATGTCGCGGGGGCGGATCGGCTTTCACGGTGGCAGATCGGCGAACTGCTCGCTCAACAGTGCCAAGTGAGTGCACGCCTCATCGCACCGGAGACCCTCGCGACCTACCAAGGAGCACCCCGATCCCCCGACAGCACCCTGAACTGCCAGGCAACCCAGCGACTGCTGCGTTTTACGCTTCCCAGTTTTGCCGACTGGATCCAGACGGCCGTCCCGAGTGATCTCTGAAGCAAACACGGCCAGCCTTCCTCTACTCGCGAGGAGTTTCCTCAAAATCCGGCTGCCGGATTTTGACTTCTAGGTCTGCTCCGAAGCGACCACCCGGAAGACTTCATCGAAGGTGGTGTCGCCCACCAAGACCCGTTTGATTCCCTTTTGCCACATGGTCACCATCCCATTGTCGATCGCGACCTTGGCGATTGCGCGAGTCGCGGTTCGCTGGATCACCACTTCACGTACCGGCTCATCGACCACGAGAAGCTCCGCCAGAGAGGTTCGCCCTTGATAACCCGTGAACAGGCAATGCTCGCATCCAGGGCTGCGAATAAAATTCGCTCCCGGAATGACTTCAGGAGGCAGGATTTGGAGGTAGGAAGGTTCCACATCGCAAGGCAGGCCGCAGTTCTTGCAGTTGAGCCTTATGAGTCGAACGCCCAAAACCCCGATAATGCTCGATGCCAGGAGGAATGGCTCAATCTCCATGTTGATGAGGCGGGCAAACACACCTGCAGGTGTCCCGCTGTGAATCGTGCTGATCACCAGATGCCCAGTCAGCCCAGCCTGTACTGCAATAGCCGCCGTCTCCGGGTCGCGAATCTCACCAATCATGATCACCTGCGGGTCCTGACGCATGAGCGAGCGGAGCGCCTTGGCATAGGTGAACTCCTGCGCGGGATTGATCTGAGTCTGTGCCACGAGAGGCAGATTGTATTCCACGGGATCCTCCACCGTGCTCATGCTGATGGAGGATCCATGCAAGTTGATCAGATGCTGAAGGGCGGAGTAGATGGCCGTGGTTTTGCCAGATCCGGTGGGGCCGGTGAGCAGGAGCAGCCCGCTCGTACGCCCAAGCAGTTGGAGGAACCTGTTCAGCGTATTTTGATCGAAGCCGAGTTTATGAAGGTCGAAGCTGCGATTCCTCGGATCGAAAATACGGATCACGATTTTCTCACCTCGCGTGGTGGGAAACACCGAGATGCGCAACTCGACATTACCCAACTCCGGCCCGCCCGAGGCATGCCCTTCCTGCGGCAACCCGGATTGGTAGGTGACCATCTCGCCCAGCACTTTGCAGCGGCCGGAGATCTTGTCCATGTGCTCCGAAGGCACGTGGATATGCTCCTTCAGAACGCCATTGATACGAAGCCGCACGGCGATGCTGTCCTCCCAGGGCTCGATGTGGATGTCGCTGGCCGACGCGGCGATGGCGTCAGCAAACACATGATGCAGCAGCGTGGGAATATCGATGCTGACCTGGGTCTCGTCTGACTGAAGGTATTGTTGGGCGTTTGTCATAGGAATCCTTGGCGGCGAGCATAGCCCTAAGCCCCCGCCATTTGACCAGCACGAACCGCTTGGCCGCTTTGCCTTACAGGCATTGAGGCTCAGAACTCCTGCGTTCCCATTTGTTTCCACGGCTGGCCAAGCCCCGTCGGGCGAGACTTGGCCAGCGGTATCACTTCTGAGTCTGTTGCGGCTTCAGCGGGTTGATCGACAAGACGGAGCGCTGCTCACGAACCAGCGTCTGCAATCCTTCCGGCACACCGGAGGAGCTCAGCACGAAATCGAAGACCCGCTCTGCCTCAGAATCACGGCCCGTTCCCTGATGTCAGCGGGCGGTCAAAACCAGCCATTCTTGAGGTGAACTGTCTCGTTGCTCAATGGACCGCGCTAGCGGCCCATTGGAGCGATGAACGAACTCAAGATGGACCTGCAGCAATCAATTCGCGTTCTTACGCAGCAAGGCTGGTCACAGCGCAAGATCGCGCGCGAGCTCGGCATTGACCGCGAGACGGTGGCGCGTCATCGGCGACTGACCCTGGAGGGTGCGGTTTCAAACCCGGCCATTCCGCCCCCCGGGTCTGCTCCTCCAACCGAGCCTCAAGCGGCCGAACAGGGCGGACCAAACCCAGCCATTCCGCCCGCCGGGCGGCGAAGCCAATGCGCCGTATTCCGTGAAGCAATCGTCGCCAAGCTGGAACTGGGCCTCAGCGCCCAGCGCATCTACCAGGACTTGGTCAGCGAGCATCAGTTCGCTGGCGGCTATGACTCCGTCAAACGCTTCGTGGCCAAAATGGCCTCCCAATCGTCTAGCCGATTGTCTGGGGATTTTCCGTTGGCGATCGTGTGTAGCGAGGGTGAACCGCAGGTAACTGATCACGAGCTGGGTCGGCATTGAGACGGCTGACTTAGCTTCACCGAAACCCACCGACGCCCCACTGCCGGGATTTGAACGTTAACCGCGAATGAACGTTAATCCAGAATTCATACCGCAGGAGCCTTTTTCGCATTCGCGTCTATTCGCGTCCATTCGCGGTTACATTCCAACTCCGACGGTCTAGGCAGTTTCTGCCGTTGGGCATTTGAAGCCGATCACTCCCCAAAGCCTAAGGGCGAACAGAACGCCCCATCGGCGATGTCGCTTTCATTTACGCGACCTCGACTCTTTCCGTTAGATTACCCCTTGGCCCGAGAATGGCTTCCTGGTCCTGAATCGCCGAAAGCGCGCAACCACCCATGAACCCAGAATACGCCGTCGATCTGCTGAAAAACACGATGCTCCAGGCCGCCACGCTGGCCGCCCCCATTCTACTGACAGCCATGGGTATCGGTTTGCTGGTCAGCTTGTTCCAAGCCGTGACCTCCATCCACGAGCAGACCCTCTCCTTCGTGCCCAAGGTCATAGGAATTCTGGCGCTGCTGATTTTCATGCTCCCTTGGATGACCCGCAGCATGATGGAGTTCACCGTGGCCATGATCGAACGAATGCCTCAAATGATTCGATGACAGCTCGCTACCTCCATCCTCCCCAACGCCCGCTCTCTTGTCGCGCATGACGGAGATCTCCACCGGAATGATGGTCTTTGTGCGATGCGGCGCCATGCTCCTGGCATTCCCCGTGTTCTCCTCACCCCAATTTCCCGTCCGCTTGCGGATCGCGCTCGCGCTCATGGTTTCCGTGATCGTCACGCCAGGGGTTGCAAACGCGGGCGTCTCGGAACTGCCCTTCTGGGACTTGGTGATCGCGTTCGTCAAAGAGGTTGGAGTCGGGTTGTTGATGGGTGGTGTTGCCAAGGTGGCTTTTCACGCCTTGGAACTCTTCGCGGGCTTGGTGGGAGTGGAGATCGGCCTCAACACAGCCTCGGTCTTCAACCCACTCATGGAATCCAGAACCGAGGCATTTGGCACTCTGACCTACCTGCTGGGGGCCATGCTGCTCTTCACGCTGGACCTGCACCACTGGATGCTTGGCGCTTTTCAGAGCAGTTTTAAGCTGCTGCCTTTACAGCATGCGACGCTGTCCATGCCCCTCTACCACAACATCGTCGCTCGAACCAGCCAAGTGTTCCAATCTGGCCTGATCATGGCCGCACCCGTGATGGCGATCTCCTTTCTGATCTCCTTGATCTTCGCGATGCTTAATCGAGCCGTTCCCAGCATGAATGTCTTCGCCGAAAGCTTTGGATTCCGCATTCTCGCCGGACTCCTGGTCTTTGGGCTCACTCTGAATCTGACGGCGCAGCACGCAGCCAATTACCTGCGACGTTTGCCAGACGACCTCTCACAGGTCGCACGACTTCTCTCTCTCTCCTAAGCGCGCATGTCTGAGCAAAACGGGGAGAAAATTCATGAACCTTCACAGCGCCGCCTCGAGGAGGCGACGCAGCGAGGTGAGATCCCGACCAGCGCTGAGGTCCAAACCGTCTGTGTTCTCGCAGCCTTCCTCCTTGCCGTGATCTTCACGGGCCGGGACGCTTGGAATGGCATGCTGGCCGCCTTTACAGGTGTATTGGGCCATCTAGGAGAGTTTTCGATCACCCAAGACGGCCTCCAACACAACGCGGTTCAGCTGGCCTTGTATTTCGCTCGTGTCGCCGGAGTCCTGCTCCTGACCATCACCGCAGGGGCTTTGCTGGCAGGAGGGCTTCAGACACGCTTTCAAACCTTTTCCGAAGCGCTGCGTTTCGACTGGCAAAGGGTCGACCCGATGGCGGGATTCTCGCGAATTTTTTCAGGCAAGGCCTTGGTCCCTACGGTCATTGCGGCCTTGAAAGCCTCAGTGATCCTCCTGCTGACCTACAACCAAGTAATGCAGATATTGCACGATCCGATCTTCGCGAGCGCGGTTAACACGGCAAGGATTGCCGAGTTTTTAGCATCAACAGCGATAGGGATCATCACCCGAGTGACCTTGGCGCTCAGCGTGATCGCCGCAGGGGACTACGGTTACCAGTTCTGGCGGCACCACCAGGAGCTCATGATGACACATGAGGAGTTTAAGGACGAACAGAAGAACACCGAAGGCAATCCCCACGTGAAGTCGGCCCAGAAACGCCGTCGCCAGCGCATGAGCCAGCGGAAAATGCTGCTAGAAGTGCCGAAAGCAGATTTTGTGGTCACAAACCCTACCCATCTGGCCGTCGCGCTCCGCTACGACAAAGGCCAGATGAAAGCCCCAACCGTTGTCGCCAAGGGGTCTCGTCTCAATGCCTTAAAAATCCGGCAAATCGCACAACAGCACCAAGTTCCCATTATCGAAAACAAGCCCCTGGCCCGCATGCTTTTCAAGTACGGGAAGGTGGGTGGCGAAATTCCTGCTCAGTTCTACGCGGCGGTCGCGGAACTGCTGGCCTACGTCTATCGAGTCAACCGATACCGCTACTACACCGAGCAGAACCGAACGGCCAGCTAACCGACCGGCAATAGCTCAAACCATTACTGAATGGCCCAGCCAAAATCGAACGTCCTGCGGCTCCTCCGACAAGCCGATCTGTGGTTCGTTGTGTGCCTCTTTGGCACATTGATGCTG
>CAMAVD010000096.1 GCA_945861575.1 Akkermansia muciniphila | reverse complement strand
TAAAATAAATTTTCTTGAAAATAAAGCAAGATTAGAAGATTAAGAGAGGGTGCTCCTCTGGGGCTTGGGATTAGATCCATCGCCCGCAGCCGACCCACGCCTCGCCATTGTTTACGGAC
This sequence comes from Akkermansia muciniphila, assembly GCA_945861575.1. Lineage (GTDB taxonomy): Bacteria > Verrucomicrobiota > Verrucomicrobiia > Limisphaerales > UBA11320 > UBA11320. The sequence goes on along the minus strand of CAMAVD010000096.1, from coordinate 17,262 downwards.
GAGGGCGACGGCTGGGAACTCCGCTGGAGGGACCGCTCATCACGCAAACCGTCCTGCGCGAGCGTCTCTCCCTGATTGGGCAGGACTGCGAGTGTGACCTCGAGCGCAGCTGGCTTCGTGGTCCTCTGCTCCCTGGCCGATGGGATCGAAGCCAGCAGGAATTGGCGGCCAAATCGTTGGGCTTCGATCCGGAGAATCCGATGGTGCGAGCCGAGGTAAGCCGGATCGTGGAACGCGGCCCCCAGCCGGGCCAACGACGTAAGATCGCGGGTACGTTCAACGCGCTCGGCTATTCTGAAGAGAGCGTCGACGCCCTCCCCGTCGCCTCCGACCTAGTCGCCCCGCTGGAGGCAAGCCCCCCCCTTGCCCCTGTTACGGGCCTCCCCTCAGATTCCCCTTTGCCTGCGGGTTCGCGCTCCTTGTGGTGGCTGCTTGGAGGCGGGGTCGGGGCTGCGTTCATCACCGGGAGCTGGATCGCACTTCGCTCACGCCGTTGACACCGATGAATCTACTTCCTCTTCTCTATCGCGAGCTTTGGCATCGGCGGGTGAATGCAGCCTTGGCCGTGGTGGCCATCGCGGGCACCGTCGCGCTTCTCGTGGCGATTCGTATGCTTACGGGTGCTGCCGAGCGTGAGACCCGGCGAGTGATGCGCGACATTGGTTTCAACCTCCGCATCCTGCCTCGAGATGTCGACCCCGACCGATTTCTCACCGAAGGCCGCTCGGACAAAACCATGCCTGCCGATGCTGTGAACCGGCTTGCTGCAGCTGCGGGTGCATTCGTGAGTTTCAACCATCTCACCCCCTCCCTTGAGAGGCTCGTCCAGATGGGTGGACGCGACGCGATCCTGACCGGCCTGGGCTCCTCCGTTGTGGGCCCTGGGGAGAAGAAGCAGCCCATGGGGTTCAGCATTCCTGAGGGCAAGGCTTTCCTGGGGTCCACCCTTGCCCTCCGCCTGGGGGTGAAAGCTGGGAGCTCGATTGAAGTTCTCGGTCGCTCCCTTGAGGTGGAGCGTGTGCTGGTAGAAAGCGGTTCCGACGATGATGTTCGTCTTTTCACTGCGCTGGTGGACGCTCAGAAAATGCTGGGCCTGCCTGGAAGGATCAGCGAGATCAAAGCGATCGACTGCCTCTGTCTTACGGCAGATCAGGACGCGCTGGGCCTGTTACGAAAAGCCCTCAGTCAGGCCCTGCCTGAGGCACAGGTATTGCAGCTCAGAGGTATGGCGGATGCGCGTGCTCGTCAGCGCCAAGCCGCTGAGCGCTACTCTGCATTCGCGGTCCCCCTCGTCCTCTTGATCGGTGCCGGTTGGGTGGGGATCCTTGCGGTCTTGAACGTCAGAGAACGGCGATCCGAAATCGGACTTTGGCGTGCGTTGGGGAGAGGCTCGTTCTGGATCGCAGGGCTTGTTCTCGGCCGCGCCGCGCTTCTGGGAGGCGCGGGGGCTGCGCTGGGATACTTTTTAGGCACGCGGCTTGCCCTGAGCCAGGGCCCTCAACTCTATCCGATGACCGCTGGAGGCTTCGTTGCTGATCCGGCCCTGTTGGGATGGGCCCTGCTCCTGGCCCCAGGGTTTGCCGCACTGGCCAGCTTCCTACCGGCCATGCTCGCGGTGGCCCATGATCCGGCAGAAACCCTCCGCGCTGATTAGCCATGCTGACCTGCCACACTCTCGTAAAAACATTCGCCGCCCGCTCCGGAAAGATTGTCGGCTTGGATGGCGTCAGCTTCGAGCTGGGACGGGGAGAGTTTCTTGTAATCCATGGGCCTAGCGGATCAGGGAAATCGACCCTGCTTCTCACACTGGGCGGAATGCTGCGTCCGTCGTCGGGGAGTCTCACCCTCCTGGGTCGCGATCCCTACGCGCTCTCCCCATCCGACCGAACTCGTTTTCGTGCCGAGTCGATCGGGTTCGTCTTTCAACTCTTTCACCTGGTGCCCTATCTCGACGTGCGACAAAACATTCTCGCAGGTTTGCCTAAGAAGGATCCCGCGGAAGCCGAGCGTGCCGACGCGTTGATTTCTGAGTTGGGACTGGAGTCGCGCGCAACCGAGTTTCCTGGAACCCTGAGCGCCGGGGAGCGCCAGCGGGTGGCTCTGGCACGCGCCCTGGTCAAACGGCCGGCGTTGATCCTGGCGGATGAGCCCACCGGAAACCTGGATCCTGAGAACGCCGCCCGGGTGTTCCAACGACTGGCAGCCTACCGACAGGCTGGAGGCACCGTAATTGTGGTGACTCACGGGCTGGATGCCGCGCCACATGCCAGTCGTGTTCTGCGACTCGAGTCCGGACGCATCGTTCCCCAGCCACCCGCAGCCCACCTCTTATGAAACGCCTTTCCGTCTCTCTCCTCTCGATGGCTCTAGGAGCGATCGCACTTCAAGCGACCGACTGGCCGACCTACCGCGGTGACTACGCACGCAGCGGGGTGTCTCCGGATCCCATCGCGGGCACTGTCTCCGAGGCTTGGAAATGGCGTTCCATTCATCCGCCGCGACCGGCGTGGCAGGGCGAGGCTAAATGGGATGGGTGGAACAAGGTCTACGACATGAAGCCGCGACAGATTTTCGATCGCGCTTTCCATGTCGTCATCGCCGCCAACCGGGTTTATTTCGGCTCGTCCTCGGATGATCAGCTGCATTGTCTGGACGCGGGCACGGGCAAGGAGCTCTGGACTTTTTACTCGGAAGGCCCCATTCGGTTGGCGCCTTCGATTCAGGGTGAACGGGTCTATTTTGGATCTGACGACGGCTGCGTCTATTGTTTGAAGGCCGATACCGGAGCGCTGGTATGGAAGACCCGTGCGACCCCGACGGATCGGCGTATTCCTGGGAACGGCCGACTTATTTCTGCCTGGCCAGTGCGCACGTCGGTGATTGTCCAGGATGGCAAGTTGTTCACGACTGCGGGCATGTTTCCCGCCGAAGGCGTGCATCTTCTTGCCTTGGATGCGGCCAGCGGGTCGGAGAGCTGGCGCCAGATCCAGACGGACCTCCCCGCCCAAGGCTATCTGCTCGCCTCCCGCTCCCGACTCTATGTTCCGGCAGGACGCGACAACCCTGCCGTTTGCGATCTGCAGGACGGCAAAAGGCTCCGTGTGGTCGAGGGTTCTGGGGGAACCTATGCTCTGCTCACCGACGATCTGCTTGTCTTTGGTCCCGGCAAGACCGGTCAGCTAGGAGCGATCGAGGAAGGTCATAAGGACCAGTTGGCCACCTTTCAGGGCAATCACATGATCGTCACAAAAAGCCGATCGTACCTGCACTCAGACAGCCAGCTAACCGCGTTGGACCGGGCACGCTTCTTGGAGCTGGCGCGAGAGCGTAAGCGTCTGGGGGTTGAGCAAGGGAGCCTCGGAAAAAAGCTCAAGGCGCTCGAAAAGAAAAGCGGAAGCGAGGCCGAGCAAGAGAGCCTGAAGGCGCAGCTAGCGGTCGTCGGAAAACGTATCGATGAGGCTACCCAGGGGATGGATCAATGCCAGTTGTGGCGTGCCGAGTCCTCTTGGCCGCACTGCCTCATCCTGGGAGGCGAGATGCTGGTAGCGGGTGGCAAGGATCAGGTGGCTGCATTGCGCGCCTCCGATGGGTCGATCGCTTGGAAACGAACCGTGCAGGGTATTGCTTATGGCTTGGCTACCGCCGGAGGCGCTGTTTTTGTCAGTACTGATCAAGGCGTGATTCACTGCCTTAGAGCGGGTGCTACCCAGGCCTCGGTAAACCCCGGAACCCCTTACTCTGAAGACATCCGATGAAGCCCTTTCTCTTCGGTCTTTTTGCCGCCCTATTGTCGGTCTCGGCACCCGCCCAGGAGCCCGGACTGCTGGCCCATTGGGAGCTGTCGCCCGACCGCTCTCAGAACTCTGGAGTCCGGGCGGTTGCTGGAGGGGTGGCGCTTGTGCTCAGCGGCCCGACCCGGCTGGTGAACGATCCGGGCCCGTCTCGCATCGAGCTTGGCGGACGTGACGAGCGCATCACCGTGGCCCCGCGAGCGGAGCTTGGCTTATTGCCGGAGCGAGATATTACGGTGGAAACGTGGGTTCGGGTCGATCGCATTTCGCCATGGGGCGGGATGGTGGGTTACGTGCAGGACAATGGCGACTTCGAGAGAGGTTGGCTTCTCGGATTTACCAACAGCCATTTCGTCTTTGGACTGGCGACCGATGGAGGCAAACGCCTCAGCTATCTTCCGGCTGCGAAACCCTTTGAGACGAATCGGTGGTACCATGTTGCCGGGACTTACGATGGGACAGTTCAGCGTTTGTATCTCAATGGAAATCTGGTCGCCGAGGGCCGCGAGCAGTCTGGCTCCATTCTTTACCCCCCCAAGGCCGCCTTTATCATCGGCGCCTACCAGGACGACGACGAGCGCTACCCGCTCGCCGGGGCGATCCATGAGGTGCGGCTCTATCGCGTGGCCTTGGGGAAAGAGCAGTTGCAAAAACATTTCGAAGCCAAGCGAAGCTATTTCCCGGAGCCCGCGCCCCCGCCGCTCCTCTTCCGGCCCGACTTCGGACCGTTCGTCGATTGGCGAGATCGTAGAAGCGCTGTCGTGAGTTGGGAAACCGAGGAGGCTGTGCCCACACGCCTCGTCTTGGAATGGCCGGGCGAGCCTACTCGAATCCTAGGGGATGGGGTGGTCGCTCGGAATCACTCCGTTGTCATCCAAGACCTCGAAAGGGATCGTGAATATTATTACCGGCTGATCGCCCCTGAGCGCGAGGGCCGTCCCGTCATCAGCCCGCGCTACCAATTCGACACCTCCTTCTACTATCGTCTGCCCCAGGCTCCCGCCCTTGCTGAGCTCGGTCGGGAAGTGGCCGAACTCGCGGGCCGCATCTTGACGCAGTCCGGAGTCCGCGATGGCTATTGTCTCGTCCTGGGGGCAAACGACGGCCGTCTGGCCCTTGAACTTGTGCGCCAGAGTCAGCTCCAGGTCGTCGTGGTCGAGGACGATGTGGACCGGATTGCTGCCGTCCGCAAGCGATTCGACGAGGCTGGGGTCCAAGGGGTGCGTGCCTCCGTGCACAGGCTGTCAGGACCCACCCTCCCGTTTGGGGATTTGCTCGCCAACCTGATTGTCTCCGAATCTTCCCTAGCCACGGGCCGCGTCCCGAACATCCCGGCCGCAGAAGTCCATCGTTTACTGCGTCCCGTGGGAGGCGCTCTTCTTCTAGGGGGGACCAGGGCGGAGGCGAATGCATGGCGGAAGTGGATTGCAGGGTCGCCGCTCTCCGGGGCTTCCCTGCTGGAACGCGAAGGCGTTTGGGTCTCCTTCCAACGGCCGAAACTTCCTGGGGCGGGCGAGTGGGGCCATCAGTATGGCGGGCCCGACAATTCCTCCTGCAGTCAGGATGAGTTGGTCCAGGGTGAGATGCAGGTGGCGTGGTGGGGGGATCCGGGCCCGCGTCCGATGCCCGACCGCGGCAATCGCAATCCGGCACCGCTCAGTGTGAACGGACGTCTTTTCGTTCAGGGCAACCGGATTCTGTTTGGGATCGACGCCTATAACGGGACGATTCTCTGGAACACTTCCACCCCCGAGGTGCGGCGAGCCAATGTCACTCGCGATTGTAGCAACATGGCCGCCAGCGGTGATACCCTCTACGTTGCACAGGGACGTCATTGCATCGCCTTCGCAGGTCAAACCGGAGCGCGTCGCGCACGGTTCCAGGTGCCGAACAGCGGTGCGGAGGGTCCACGGGATTGGAGCTATGTGGCTGCCGGTGAATCTATCCTGATTGGAAGCCGCGTGAAGCGCGAGGCCGCCTATCTGGGAGATGAGGGTGAATGGTACGAGGAATACGCCCCGGATCAGGTCAGCCGTGTTACCAGCGATCTGCTCTTTGCTCTGGATCCCCAGGATGGCAGGCCTCTTTGGGAATATCGGGGCTGAGCCATTTTGAACTCAACACTCACCCTGGGTAACGAGATGATCTTCTTCATCGAAAGCCGCAATCCAAGCGCGATCAACGCACCTGGAAACCGTCTTACGAACGAGCAGCTCACGGATCAATTTCTGGTGGCGCTCGATCTGCGCACCGGTCGACGGCTGTGGGAGAAGGGGCATGATTTCAGTCCATGCCAGTTCATGACCTATCTCGTCTACGGCAAGAACACCCTGGTCGTCACCGGCACCGATAAGGCCAAGAACTACCACACGTTTGCTTTCAACGCCCCTCCGGCGGCGCGGCTGATCGTCGGTGGAGGTGATGTGGAATCACCTCGCCCCCCTCCCTCTACTGCCACTGCGTCCGCGGAGGGAGACCCTCTTCTCGCGGCCGGACGGGTCATGTGGACGAACGTCCACCACGAGGATAAGGGCCATCATAGCGGCCATCTCCAGCATCCTGTGGTCATCGGCGATATTTTCTACTCCGATCAAAGATCCTTCAATCTCATCACGGGAGAGACGTTGCGCCGTGACTTGCCCGAACGACGAGGGTGCGGCATCATGTCGGCCGGCAGCAGTGCTATTTTCTTCCGGCACCATTTTCAGTCGATGTGGGATTTAAAGACGAACAAACGGACTCAGTTTGAGGGGATCCGGAGCGGTTGCTGGCTTGGGCTTATCCCGGCCGGCGGTTTCTTGCTTGCTCCCGAAACCAGCGCGGGCTGCTCGTGCACTCACGCGATTCAGACATCGGTGGGCTACATCCCGAAATCGTTGACTGGCGGACAGGCTCCCCCCCTGCGATGAGCTCCCGCAACAGCATACTCTGGGGGTCGATCGTCGCCGTGATTCTGTTGGTGGGGCTGCTGGCGCTGAATCAACGTAGGCCGGGACCGCCACAAGCTACCCGTGCATTAACGGTCTATTGCGCCGCCGGCATCAAGGTGCCCGTCGAAGCCGTTGCCAAGGACTACGAGCGGGAGTTTGGCATCTCGGTGCAATTGCAGTACGGCGGCTCGGGAACGCTTCTCAGCAATCTTAAAGTGGCCCGCCGTGGCGACCTGTTTGTTGCGGCCGACAGCAGCTTCATCGAGCTGGGGCGGAGCAATCAGCTCCTTGCCGAGGTGCTTCCGCTCGCGAAGCTCAAGCCTGTGCTCGCCGTAGCTCGCGGAAACCCTCGAGGCCTGCGCGGGATCGATGATCTCCTGCGGCCGGATGTCCGCGTGGCCCTTGGAAATCCCGAGTCCGTCGCCATCGGTGTCGCCACGCGCCGTGCTCTGACCCACGCCGGGAAGTGGGCTCCGCTCGCTGCGAAGACCACCGTCTTCAAACCGACGGTGAATGATCTCGCCAATGACGTGAAGCTGGGCAGCGTCGACGCCGCCATTCTTTGGGACGCCACCGCGCACCAGTATCCAGAGATTGAGACGCTCCCGCTCCCCGAGCTCGAGGGGTTCACTTCCGATGTGGCGGTGTCCGTTCTCTCCTTCTGCGACCAGCCCACCTCGGCCTTGCGATTTGCTCGGTATCTCGCGGCTCGCGACCGAGGGCTTCGCCATTTCTCCGCCGCTGGATTCACTGTCGCGCAAGGGGATCGTTGGACTCCATCGCCCGAAGTCGTTCTTTACAGCGGCACCGTCAACCGCACGGCGATCGAGGAAACACTGGGCGAATTCGAAACGCGTGAAGGTGTCCGGGTGACCCGTGTGTACAATGGCTGTGGCATCCTCACCGCCCAGATCAAGGCCGGTCAGAAGCCGGACGCCTATTTTGCCTGCGATGTCTCGTTCATGAACACTGTCGCCCAGGTCTTCCTCCCGTCCGTCGATCTCGCTGAAACGTCCCTCGTCTTGCTGGTGAAGAAGGGGAATCCGTCGCGGATTACGGGGCTTGCCGATCTCGCCCGAGCGGGTTTGAGGGTGGGTCTTGCGCAAGAGAAGCAAAGTGCCCTGGGTGCCCTCAGCGCTCGGCTCCTCCAAAATGCGGGCCTGTGGGAGGCGGTGCTTGCCAGGGTCAGTGTCCAAGCCGCTACAGGAGATCTGCTGGTCAATCAGATCCGCTCCGGCTCCCTCGACGTCGTGCTGGTCTATGCGGTCAATGCCAGCCAGGTTCTCGACAGCCTGGACACCATTGAGCTCAAGGAGCCGGGCTCTATCGCTATTCAACCCTACGCGATTGGCCGCGACTCGGAGCATACGCAGCTGATGGCGAGATTGCTGGAGACCCTCGAAACAGCTGAGTCCCGCGGACGCTTTGAAAAGGTGGGGTTTCGTAGCAGAAAGCGAGGTGTGAGCCCGTGAGTGATGTCGTATCGAGACCCTCTCCTCAACGCAGGCATCCATCGGATCGCGTTTTCTTTGCCTGCCTTTTTATCCTCAGCGGCACCTATGTCCTGCTGCTGGCTGCAACGGTTCTGGCGGACGCATTCTACACGACTCCTGGACATCTCTGGCGCGCCTTGCAGAGCCCGGAGATTCAGCACGCCATCCGCCTGAGCTTGCTCAGCTGCACCCTCACCACGATTCTTTCTTTATGGGTGGCGGTGCCGGTGGGGTACCTCATGACGCGCCTTCGCTTCCGCGGCCAGGCCCTGGTGGATGCGCTCCTGGACATCCCCATCGTCCTGCCTCCTCTGGTGATTGGATTGAGTCTGCTCATCCTATTCCAGACCGCGCCACTGCGTCTGCTGGAGCGGGTATTCCCGGTGACCTATGCGGTACCGAGCATCATCCTTGCACAGTTCATGGTCGCCTGCGCGTTTGCCGTTCGAACCATGCGCGCCACCTTCGAGCAGATCAGCCCTCGACATGAGCAGGTGGCGCTGACGCTCGGTTGCACCCGTGCGCAAGCCTTTTGGATGGTGGTGCTTCCTTCCGCGCGACGAGGGATCGTGACAGCGGCCACTCTCGCTTGGGCGCGCGCCCTGGGTGAGTTCGGTCCCATTCTTGTTTTCTCGGGGGCCACACGCATGAAGACCGAGGTGCTGCCCACGACGGTTTATTTGGAGCTGAGCGTGGGAAATCTGGAGGCGGCCGTTGCCGTGTCGCTGCTGATGATCATTGCCGCTGTTCTCGTGCTGGTCCTCATTCGTGGCTGGGGCCTCGATAGAAGCCTGCACCATCCCTTCTAACATGATCGCCCTCCGAAAGGTTAGCGTGCGTGCAGGAGGATTCGTTCTTCGGGATATCTCCCTCGAGATTGCGTCCGGCAGCCACACCGCACTCATGGGGCGCACCGGGGCGGGAAAAACCACTCTTCTTGAGGCGGTCTGCGGGCTTCGTCCGGTCTTCGAAGGGCAGATCGTGGTGGGCGGACGTGATGTTACCGAGGAGCCCCCTGCGGCTCGCGGGGTGGGACTGGTGCCCCAGGATGGCGCTCTTTTCCAGCATCTGACCGTCAGGGAACACTTGGCTTTCGCGTTGGTAGTACGCCGTTGGGAGCGAGATCGAGCCTCAGCGCGGGTAGATGAATTGGCGGGATGGCTCGGCCTCCGTCCGATCCTCGACCGCAGACCGGCAGGGCTTTCCGGTGGTGAGGCTCAGCGCGTTGCACTCGGACGCGCGCTTGCGTTCCATCCAGACATTCTTTGCCTGGACGAGCCCCTGAGCGCGCTGGACGATGACACCCGTTCCGAGATCTGTGAGGTGTTGACCGACCTCCGACGTCGCACCCAGGTCACCATTCTTCACATCACCCACAATCGTCGCGAGGCCGAACGCCTTGCCGATCGCATCCTGCTCCTTCGCGATGGATCCATCCAGATCAGCCCACACTCGGCCTAACCTCCCCCTGCCCGAACTGAGCGACGCCGAGCGCGCCACCTATGAGTGGCAGCTCGACGTCCAGGGCTTTGGTGAGGAAGGGCAGCGACGCCTCAAAGGGGCCTCGGTTCTTGTTTCGCGCCTGGGCGGTCTCGGTGGGATGGTGGCTCTCCAACTTGCAGCGGCTGGGGTCGGTCGGCTTATCCTAGCCCATGGTGGAAACATCCGGGCCAACGATTTGAACCGACAGGTTCTGATGACCCATGAGCGCATCGGAACGCCACGTATCGACTCCGCCATCGAACGGCTCAAGGCACTCAATCCGCGTTTGGAGATCCTCGCGGAGCCTTCCAATATCAACGAAGAGAATGCGCTGCGATTGGTTGCGGGGGCCGATGTGGTGGTGGATTGCGCGCCGCTGTTCGCGGAACGTTACCTGCTGAATCGAGCCGCCATGGCCTTGGGCCGTCCGATGGTTGAGGCGGCGGTGTACGACCTAGAGTTCCATCTCACGACCTTCATCCCCGGGAAAACCGGATGTCTTCGCTGCCTTTACCCAGAGCCGAGCACTACGTGGACTCGGCGATTCCCCGTCTTGGGCGCCGTGCCCGGCGTGGCGGGGTCCCTGGCCGCGCTTGAGGTTCTTAAACTGATTGCCGGCTTCGGAGAGACCCTGGGTGATCAGTTGTTGGTCTGCGACTTGGCTTCGTATCAGTTCAGGAAACTGCGACTGCGTAAGGTAGAGGGCTGTCCGGACTGCTAGAGGTCGTCCGTTTCCAGCGAGGCCAGGACCTCAGGGTCGCGCACGTCCACCCAGCGGCCTGCGATCTGCATGCCGGCGATGCGATGTCCGGCATCGACCAGGGCGTTGATGGCGTCGGTCAACTCATACTCGCCCCGGGGAGACTTCTGCAGTCGCTCTGTGAACTCATAGACCACGGGTTTGAAGATGTAGATGCCCGCATTGTACCAGGCCGTGCTACCCGGCTTAAGCCAGCCGTCTTTCTTGAGCTGCTCGACCTCTGCCAAGGAGGGCTTTTCCACCAGCCGCCGGAGGCAGAAGGATTCGTCGAAGAAGTTGAGTCCCCCTTGGGTGACATCTTGGCTCCCTGTGACGGTGATCAATCCCGAGAAAGCGGCTTCAGCGTAGCGCTTCATCATATCCTTATAGGTCTCAGGACGGACCAGGATATCGCCATAGGTGAGAAGGAAGTCGTCGCTACCTACGAAGGCCTTGGCCAACTCGGGAGCCTTCCCTGTGCCGTCCTGCACGACTTGTCGACCATACTGAATCGTGAGTCCCCACCGGCTGCCGTCGCCGAAATAGCCTTCAACCACGTCCGCTCGGAACCCTGTGACGATGAAGACCTCCCGGATTCCGGCATCTTTGATGCCGTTGAGGATGTGTTCAAGAATCGGGCGGCCCTGAACCTTGAGCATCGGTTTGGGGATCTCCTGGGTGAGTTCCCGCATGCGTGTGCCTTTTCCGGCGGCGAGGACGACTGCTTTCATTGGGGAATTCTGGGACGGCTTTAAGGCGTGGCGCAATTCGAAAAACGGTTTTCTGCTTGAAATGAGTGCTGGCTAGATTGTTCTGAGACCCTAGGTTCTGAATTGCTGTGTCTGAGCCCTCGCCCATTTCATTCAAACCTGCCCACGCATGGCGTCCGTCCGACTCGCTCCCCACCTCGGTCTCTGCGTTGGCCGCTATCACCCCCAACCTGACGGCGACCGTCACCCCCTCCAACTCTGAGGAGAGCATAACGACTGCATTCTCGGTTGAGGGTATGACGTGTTCGAACTGCGCCCGAAAGGTTCATCAGGTCGTGAGTGCCCTGAGCGGAGTTGTTCGGGCGGAGGTAGGCTTGGATGCGGGCACGTTACAGGTCTTCTGGGCCCCGGCAAGCGTTCCCACTCCCGACGCCGTCGTTGCTGCCTTGGCCAAGTCCGGCTATCCCGCAAAGCCAAATCTAGACCCGGATCCTGTCGACGCAGCCTCTCGTCCGAAAGCACCTGGGTCGAGCTGGAGCCAAGCCGTTTGGGTGGGGGTTGTGTGCACGGCCCCGCTCATGGTGGGGGAATGGATTCTTGGCATTCATCACTCGACGGTCTTCACCGCGCTGAGTGCCATTCTAGGCACGGTGGCCGCGTGGGTTTGTGGACAGCGCTTTCTTAAAGGGGCCTGGAATCAGGGGCGAGCAGGGGTGTTCGGAATGGATGCGCTGGTGACCCTCGGTGCCGGCTCTGCCTATCTGTTCAGCCTCGCGGGATTGGTCTCTGGCTTCCAGGGGCATCTGTACTTCCTGGAGGCGTCGGCCATTCTCACCTTTATCAGTCTGGGACACTGGCTGGAGCAGCGACTGGGAGCACAGGCGGATGGGGCGCTGCGGGCGCTGCTCCAGCTGACGCCCCCCCTCGCACACCGACTCGGCTCCACGGGAGCCGAGGAGGAGGTTCCGGTCGGACGTCTGCTCGCGGGCGATCGCATCGTGTTGCGCGCTGGAGATCGGATTCCTGCCGACGGACGTCTGGACGAGGGCAAGTCCTCCGTCGATGAGTCCATGCTCACAGGAGAATCGAAACCTGTGCTCAAAACGCCAGGCTCCATGCTCTTTGCTGGCACCATCAATTTGGACGGCAGGCTGGTGCAGACAATCACAGCCTCTGGGCATCGAACCGCGCTCGCACACATCATTGCCTCGGTTCAGCGAGCGCAATCAAGCCGAGCGGGCATCCAGCGGCTGGCAGATCGGGTGAGCCAGATTTTTGTACCTGTCGTGATTCTCTTGGCGGTCGCCACCTTCGTGGCCTGGGGCCTGTATCCTCAGCGGATGGAGTTTTGGCATCAGTCGATGGCCGGTTGGCTGTGGGTGATGCCTGCGGGCGGGACCGCCTGGGTGAATGCAATGATCCATGCCACAGCGGTTTTAATCGTCGCGTGTCCTTGCGCCATGGGATTGGCCACCCCCGCGGCCCTCATGGCGGCCGCTAATGCGGCTGCGCGGCGGGGAATTTTGATCCGCGACGCCGTCGCGCTGGAAAAGGCTGGCCGCATTACCACCGTGGTCTTCGACAAGACCGGCACCCTCACCGTCGGGCATCCTGCGTTGGTTGCCACAACCTGGGCGGCGGATTTGTCCGAGGCGGATCGAACTTTTCTCTACGGCATGGTTTCAGCCCTGGCAGCGTCGTCCCGGCATCCGCTGAGTCGGCAGCTGGCAACACTCTCGACGCAGCGCCCCGCCTTGATGGATCAAAGGGAGACCCCCGGCTCGGGTATTCAAGCACGCTTGTCTCAGCCCCTGGGGCGCTGGGCTGCGGGTACGGAACTCCTGCTGGGATCCCTGGAATGGCAAGCCCTTTGCGGAGCGGATCTCCGAGGCGTGAAAGGCGCTATGGGCACGGGCGTGGAGACAGGCAGCTCCCTGGCGGGTTTTTCCGTTGGAGGGACGGTGCTGGGCTGCTTCGCGTTCGAGGATGCCCTGAAGCCAGAGGCCCGTGGGGTATTAAATGCGCTGCGCGGTCAAGGGCTCAAGGTTCATCTGGTTTCCGGGGATCATCCGCAGGCAGCGAGGGTCCTGGGCGCAGCTGCCGGACTGGAAGCAAACGAGATCTCCGCTTCGGTGCGGCCGGAGGGTAAAGCGGAGCTGATCCGTGGCTGGCAGGCGCAGGGACAACGCGTGGCGTTTGTGGGGGATGGGATCAATGATGGACCGGCGCTGGCACAGGCAGATCTAGGAATCGCGGTGAGCCGAGCCAGCGATGTGGCTCGGGAATCAGCCGACTTGATCCTGATCAACTCCGATTTGCGGTCCGTGCCCGAAGGACTCGACCTCGCCTCGCGAACCCTGGGGGTAATCCGTCAGAATCTCTTCTGGGCGCTCGGATACAACCTGATCGCCGTACCTCTCGCTGCGCTTGGATTCCTTCACCCCCTCGTGTGTGCCGTCGCCATGGGGGTGTCTGACGTCCTGGTCATCGGAAACTCCCTCCGATTGCTTCGCGTTCGCACGGTGCGGCCTGCCGTTGATCCGCTCCGCTCCCGATCCCGAAGGGATCACAGCCCATAGCCGGTCGGTTGAGGACCTCCGGGACGACACCACCGTTTCTCTGTTTTAGTGGAAGGATCCTGGAGGGATCCCAGGCCTCGGCAAGCGATCAGCCGTGTGGGTGACAGGAGTTCCTTTCCAAAATGGGAACGGCTGGCGGTAGACGTTGCCTCCTTAACTCCGCCTGTGCGAACCTCTCAGCCGGGATCAGGTCGGCGCACCTTTTTCGGCTTTGGGGCGTTTTGTATTGTGCAGGCTGCCCTTTCCTTGGCAATGAATGCGCAGGTCAGGGTGCCATGAAATACCGTCAACTTGGAAAAACCGGCTGGAAAGTGTCCGTGCTGGGCCTGGGAGCGTCGCCACTGGGCGGAGCTTTTGGTCCGGTGGACGAGAAGGAGGCGCTGCGTACTGTGGCCACGGCGCTGGATCTCGGGATCAACTTGATCGATGTTGCGCCTTTCTACGGATCGACCCGCGCGGAGACTATCCTGGGGAAGGCCCTGAAAGGGACCTCGCGGGAGAAGTATTTTCTAGCGACGAAGGTGGGTCGCTACGGATCATCGCCCAAGGACTTTGATTACTCGGGAGCGCGAGTGGTGCAGAGCGTCGACGAGAGTTTGAAGAGGTTGAAGTTGTCGCATATCGACCTGATCCAGGTTCATGATATCGAGTTTGCCTCGTTCGACCTCCTGCTGAAGGAGACACTGCCCGCCTTGGAACGCCTCAAAACCACCGGCAAAGTGCGTCACATCGGCCTCACCGCTTTCCCGCTTGAGATTCTTAAGAAAATGACGAGCGAGACCCGGATCGACACCGTGCTCTCCTACTGTCGGTATTGCCTGACCGACATCACGCTCGTCCGCCTACTATCCCATCTCAAAACGAGGAAAATTGGAGTGATCAATGCTTCTCCCTTCGCGATGGGTTTGTTGACCGAGAAAGGCCCCCCCGTCTGGCACCCCGCTCCGGCGGACTATCGGGACGTCTGCGCCCGGGCGATTGAGCACTGCAAAAAGCGCAAACGTGATCTCGCGAAGCTCGCCCTGCAGTTTGCTGTCTCCAATACGGATATTGCCACCACACTGGTAGGCACATCTAACGCGAAAAAGCTCCGGCAGGATGTCCGTTGGATCGAGGAGCCCATTGATGAGGGTCTGCTGAGCGAAGTCCAGGGCGTGCTGAAGCCCATCCTGAACCGCTCCTGGCTTGGCGGACTGGAGAACAACGCGTGAGCCTTCCACCCGTGCAGCTCTGTGTGGTGGTCCCTGTGTATAACGAGGAAGAGAATGTGCAGCCGCTGGCGGACGAGATTCTCCAAGCGTTGTCCGGCCAAGCCCTGACCTTCACCGTCGTGTTTGTGGACGATGCCAGCCGGGACAAAACCTGGGTTCAGATTGAGGCCGCCTGCGAGCGCGATGCCCGGGTTCAGGGGATCCGGCACTCCCAAAATGCAGGGCAGAGCGCCGCCCTGTGGACCGGGATGTCCCAGACAGACAGCCGTTGGATCGCCACCCTGGATGGGGACCGACAGAACGATCCTGCCGATCTCGTGGGGATGATTCAGCGATTGAAGGAGTACGATTTCATCTGTGGCAAGCGGGTGTCGAGGCAGGACAACTGGCTCCGGCGAACCTCTTCCAAAGTGGCACGTGCCGCCCGACGTCGGGTGTTGGGAGTGGATTTTGTGGACACGGGCTGCGCGCTGCGGGTCTTCGACCGAGCTGTCTTGGCGGGCGTGTTTGGTTTCAATGGCCTCCACCGATTCCTGCCCGTCATCGTGCACGGAGGCGGGTTCAGAACACTCGAGATACCCGTGAATCATCGACCGCGAGTGGCTGGGGTATCGAAGTATGGGGTCTGGAACCGGGTATGGCGAGGGATGGCCGATCTGCTGGCCATTGCTTGGTATCAGCGCCGTCGATTTCCGCTGCAAGAGGCTCTTAAGAGCACAAGACCCGCTTCGCGCAGGCCTTAACTCCGCGAAAAGCTCGCCGTCCTCAATACCCACAAGAAACGGCTGATGCAGCAGCCTTTCCCATCCCCGGAGGATGGTTGAAGTATGAATTTTACGCAAAGACGCGAAGACGCAAAGGTGGGAAGAGGATGAAAGAGCAGCCGTTCCCATTATGGCAGGGAACTCCTGTCCCCCATACGGCTCATCGCTTGCCGCGGCCTGGGATCCCTCCAGGATCCTTCCGCTAAAACAGAAAACCGGTGGTGTCGTCCCGGAGGTCCTCAACCGACCGGCTATGGGCTGTGATCCCTTCCGGATCAGGAGCGGAGAGCGGTGATTTGGCTACCCCCTGTGCGTGAGGCGGGGACGTGCTACAGACTGAGGGATGAAGAAGTCCGCCACCCTCCCACGTCGCGGTCCTGAGTCCGCAGCCCGTCGAGGACGCATCCAAGAGTTCGGACCCCATGCCCGGCTCCGGTTGACCTCCTCCTCTCAAATGCCTCTGGCTGTCCAACTCATCAAACTCCTCCAGGCCTGATGCCCAGCTTCCACGCCCATTGGAACTGTCACCCCCGAATTTTATCGCAGCTTCCTTTAAGCCACGCCGCATACTCGCTTTCAGAAACCTCACCTGCCGCGAGCCCAAGGGTTTTTAGAGTGGCGTCCACTTCGCTTGCGGTGAGTTCAAAACCGTTCGAGTCGAGAAAGGCACCCGCTGCGACAAAGCTCGTACGTTTGTTCCCGTCGATGAAGGGATGATTTTTCACAATCCCGAAGGCGTAACTTGCCGCGAGCTGAAAAACAGAAGGCTTCGCGTAAGCAAAGAGATTCTGGGGCTTACCCAACGCAGATTCCAAAAGACCCTCATCTCGGACACCCGGACTCCCCCCATAATCCGCAAGAAGCCGATCGTGGACAGCGAGGATAAGCGCTTTGGAGAGCCAAAGTGGCTCTTTCACTTGGCGAGCTCTTTGAGGGTGTTTCTATAACGACGCATGACCTTCTCGGCCGATTCCATCTGTTTTGAAAAATTGGGGTCAGCCGCTGTAATCCGAAACCCGTCTGGGGCTTCCGTCAGAAAAAGCGTGTCCCCCTCTTTGGCGTTAAAACGAGCGAGCGCCTCCTTTGAGAAAACCGCGCCGAGAGAGTTCCCAACTTTCCTAAGTTTCAGTTCGAGCATCATAAAGAATAACCTCGCAGTTATTACATTAATAATAACATTGGGGCGAATTCTTGCAACCCTGTTTTTCGCATTCGCGTCTATTCGCGTCCATTCGCGGTTACATTTATGGCCTCTTCCGGGATTTGAAGGTTAACCGCGAATGAACGCCAATGAACGCGAATGAGACATTCCTGCTGAAAGATGAATGACACTTGGTTGCTGGGTGCGCCGCATCAAGGCTTTTTTCCAAGCCGACGCGGGCCCATGGGGGGCAGAGCTCTGCCTTTTGGTAATCTCAGAACTCCTGAGTGCAGCCTCTAAGGCCAGAAGAGTAGCCAGTGAAAGTCTGGTCATGAATGTGAGACGCACGTTCATGTAGTCATAACCGACGGAGTGAGGGGCGACCCCAGCTTCGCAAGCTCGGTAGTAAACGTCCCGTCCGG
>CAMAVD010000095.1 GCA_945861575.1 Akkermansia muciniphila | reverse complement strand
CCTAATCTCAAGGGAATGGGTAGCCCCCACCTGGGAAGGAAAGACCGCCTGTGTCGCAGGTGTGGCAGCCGGGCTCGGCTCCTGGTTCCTGCTCTTGAGCTATCTGGTGTCCTTTCGCAAGAAAGGGTTCAGCGAGGCAACGCTGCTTCGTCTCGAAAAAGGCTCCGGGGTAGTGCTGCTGATCGCAGCCGTTTTTCACGGAGGCAAGATCATTTATCAAATGGCTCACACACGACTGGGCCAGTAAAGCAGCGGGATCAAAAAGTGGACTGTCGCAGCTGCGTCTTGAGCACCTTGCCGGTGGCGTTACGAGGGAGCGCAAGCATCGGAAAAACCTTCCGCGGCACTTTGTAGTCGGCCAACCTGTCTTTGAGGAAGGCAACGAATGCGCGCTCATCAAGAAAGACTCCTTCGGTCGGCACCACGAAGGCAACGGGCTGCTCCCCCTTCCGTGGATCTTTCAACCCGACCACGGCGGCTTCTTTCACCCCGGGATACTGATAGATAATCTCTTCAATCTCCCTGGGATACACATTGATCCCATTGACGAGAAGCATGTCCTTCTTTCGATCGGTAATGTAAAAATAGCCCTCGATATCCCGATGGCCCACATCACCGGTGCGCAGCCACCCATTCACAATAGCCCGTGCGGTCTCTTCGGGTTGATTCCAATATCCCAGCATCACATTCGCACCCCGGACACAAATCTCACCCGTCACCCCTACCTCCAGCAATTGTCCCTGCTCATCCTGCACGCTCACCTCCACATCAGGAATGGGCAGGCCAATGGATCCTGCCTTCCAGGGTCCGTGTACCGGATTGATGCTGACGACCGGACTCGCTTCGCTCAGGCCGTAACCCTCCAGCAACGGCACCCCTGGAACCTTGGCATTAAACTCCCGCAGGATTTCCACCGGGAGCGGTGCCGCACCGCTGACGCAGAGGCGCACCGGAAAGCCTGCGGGAACACCGGCGAGTGCCAGGGTGCGGAAAAACTGCGGGATCGCAGGAAGAATCGTGCCCCCTCTCAGAAAGATCTCCTGAAGGATGTTCTTCGCCGGATGCAGCGACCGGATCAGAAGGATCGATCCCCCCACCATCAAAGGAAGGAGGAATCCTACCGTAAGCATGAAGCTGTGGAACAAGGGAAGGAGAACGATGAAACGATCGCTATCAACCGCCATCAACACTTGTCGGCAGCTGTGAATATTCGCCAGAAGATTCCCATGCGTGAGCATGGCGCCCTTGGACTTACCCGTCGTTCCGGAAGTGTAGATGATTACCGCTAAATCGTTGGCTCGGCGAGTCGCGCAGGCGGGGAGTGTCGATTCGGGCAGATCCGCCACCCCTTCCACGGCCCAGATCTTCAAGCCAGGTGTCGCCTCGACAAGCCGCTCCCAGGACTCCCGCGTGGACTCGTCCGTGATCAGGATCTCGATGCTGGCATCGTTCAGCACATGGGAGACCTCATCGGCTTTCAGGAAATTGTTAATCGGCACGACCACGGCACCGGCCCAGAGGATCCCTAAAACAACGAAGGTAAACTCAGGACAATTCTTCAACCAGATCGCAACGCGGTCCCCCTCACGCACCTCCAGCGTGGTCTGGAGCAAAGATCCCATGGCCGCAGCGCGATCGCGCAGTTCCCGATAGCTGAACTCGACCTCGCCCCAGAAGAGCGCAGGCGAATCCTGATGGTCCGTGGCGGAACGAGCAAACGCGATGGCGAGATTCATGATGATCTATGTCGAGTGATCCGGTGCATTCAATCGGAATGCGCCGAGCGATTCAAGCCTTCCGCTCAGCAAAAGTGCTCAGCAAAGCCAGACGCCAAAAGAGCCGCAGTGAGTTCTCAAACCGCACCTCAAGCAGACCCTGGGGTTTCTGAACTCCGGGGCCGTCCGCGGAGGGCGTTTATCACCTTGAGAAGACCTAGCTTGTCAGCGTCCATCGCGACTGCTAAAAGCTGCCCCTGAAGACCGATGTCCATCCCAGTTCCTCATCTCCCAGATACCTGTGACAACGCAGGCCGCGAGGCCGCGCAGCCATGAATTTTGCCGAGGTGAGATTTTGGCAATTGGCGTTCCTTGCGCTCGCTGTGTGTCTTCTGGGGCGCCTTTGCGTAGCCGCCTGTCGCCGGGAGGCGCTCCCCGTCTACGACAAGCTGGGGCTGCTGGGGCTGGGGCTTTTCCTTCTCGCAAGTGTCAGCTGGCTGACCTTCGTCATCTTTCTGGCCGTGGCCCTCGGCACCTACTATGGAATGGCATGGGTACTCACACGTCCGGAAAGGCTCCGCCGGAGATATCTCTGGCTGTTCATCCCCGCGCAACTCTCTGCCCTGCTCTATTACAAGTACGCCGATTTTGTATGCAACGGCGTGCTACGTCTCGATTTCGCGTCCCTGCATGGATTGATCATCCCCGCAGGTATCTCTTTCTACACTTTCCAGAAGATTGCCTTTGTCCTCGACACCCTGGTCTTGAACCAGCGGCTGCCCAAGCTCCTAGACTATCTAAATTTCGCGGCCTTCTTCCCACAGATTGTGGCAGGCCCCATCGAACGTCGACACGATCTCCAGCCACAGATGGACACGTTCCGCTTCCGCTGGTCGCCCCAAGATCTGAGCCAGGGAACCGCACTGATCGCTCTTGGGCTCTACTTCAAATGCTGCCTGGCCGACAACTTCGCCACCCTGTTCGACCCCTCCAATACCCGCAATCCGTTTGCCATCTGGATCACCAGTTTGATCTTTGGGCTCAGAATCTACTACGACTTCGCCGGCTACAGCCTGGTGGCGGTCGGTGTTGCCCGCTGCCTGGGAATCCGATTGACCTTCAACTTCAACAGTCCCTATGCCTCAACCAGTATCACCGAGTTCTGGCGACGCTGGCACATCACGCTCAGTCAATGGTTTCGGGACTACATCTACCTGCCCCTCGGTGGCAAAGAGGGGGGGCGTTGGTGGTTCAACCTTCTGGTGGTGTTCCTGGTGAGCGGCGTGTGGCATGGAGCAGGCTGGAACTTTGTGATCTGGGGCGCGCTTCATGGCTGTATGGCCCTGGCACACAGGGCCGTGCTGAAGCGAATCGCCTGCCCCAACTGGATGGCATGGGGGGCCACGATGACCGGCGTGCTGGTCGCCTGGCTGTGTTTTTATGAAACACGGAGCGATGCACTTCAAACCAAACTGGTCACACTCTTCACCCCCAGTGCCTATTCCCTGCAGGCTCTGCGAGCCTCGATCGCTGAGCGCAACCCGGCTGACTGGAGCGTGTTCGCCGCCATGCTCACACTCACCGCCCTGACATTGCTCGCAGAATGGCGTTCCACCCGCGTCGAAGGAGAGCCCTACTCTGTCTTGCGACACCCCCGAGTCCTTTGCCTGCTCGTCGTACTTACGGTGATACTCTCTCCGGGTAAGAACAATGGATTCCTCTACTTTGCCTTCTAGCATGCTACGGATCCCCAGATACCTACTGATCGCGGCCTTGGCCACCTGGGGGATGTCGGTCTTGTATACCCTCCGCTGGAATCCGGAGCTGCGTTTTCTCAAGGCGATCGCCATCAAGAAGGAGAGCTGGGCACGTCAACTCTCCACCAACGGCCAGCCGAAGACGCTGATCTTCGGCGGCTCGAGCTGTGCCTTCTCGATCAACGGCGAACGGATGCTGGCCCGTCACGGGATTCCCATGGTCAACTTCGGCCTCGCTGCCGGACACGGACCGAAGGTGCTCACTGAGGAAGCTCTCTCTCACCTATCCCGAGGCGACACCCTCCTGATTGCGCTAGAGCCAGCACTGGTCACCGAGACGCTGGAACCCACTCCATTAGGAATTCAATACGCACTGATTCGCAACCGAGTGGATTGGGTGGTGGACTCCCACCTGGGTGTGGAGGGCATCTCTTACGCCTCGGCACTGCTTGCGCTTCGGCCGGGCGGTTATCATGCCATCACCCTCCTGGGAAAAGTTCTCAGCGGCCAACCCCTCTACCGCTATCAACCATCGGACGTCACCCCGAGCGGCTGGCAGCAAACGTCGGTCCGCCGTAGGGTGGACGGTCCGCCCACCTTCGATCCCCATGTGCCCCCGAGCTCGCGCGCCTTCCTGCGATCCATCGCCGAGGCCTGCGCGCAGCGAGGTATTCGAGTGGCCTACTCCCTTCCTTGGGGCTATTCGCCGCCCGACCGCGCGCAGGAGCAGCGTGAACGCTGCCGGACGTTTCTCCTGCAGGTCTTGGAGGAAATGCCGGTTCTGAAGGATCCCCTTTTGGGCGTCCATGGGGTGGTGGAAGACTATGCGGACACCGTCTGGCATCTCACCGAAAGCGGTGCCGCCAAACGTACCGATTCCCTGGCGGCTCAACTTTCCCAATGGAGCCTCTGGACGCGGGAAGATCTGGCGAAGCCCTAACCGTTCTGCCTCTCCGGAGTCACCAGACTTCGACCGGCCCCTTAGGCACGGGAATACTCTCGCGCGTGGTGGACGAAGGCTCTTGCATGAACGAGGAGACCAGCGACGACGGACGGTATTGAGGCTTCAGTTGGCCGTTGGCATCGAGGAACTGAAGGCGCCATTCAACATAGGAATGCAGGATCCCATCGAATTCGGCACGCGAAACCAATTGGACGACCCGCCGATTGAACTCGCTGACCGGACCAAAACGCTTTGAATACCAGGGGGCCACCTTACGAAACATGCGACAGCCGTGAACCTCCCCAAATACCTCAACCATCAGGTCCAAATGGCGGCACATCACACGCACTCGCTCCTCAAACGAGGATTCAGGAAGAAGCGTCCCTGTTTCCAGAAAGTGTCTGGAGTGCTGGAAGATCCAGGGATTGTAAAAGGCACCCCGACCGATACTCACACCGGCACACCCGGTTTCTCGAAACATCATCGCCGCCGCTTCGGGCGAAGTGACATCCCCGTTGCCGATCACCGGCACCGTCCCCGCCGCCTCCACCACCCGACGAATCCCCTGCAAATTCACCCGACCACTGAAGCCCTGCTCCCGCGTGCGACCATGAACAAAGATCGCCGCCACCCCCACATCCACCAAGGCCCGGGCCAAATCAGGAGCGGTCAGATTGTCGTCATCCCAGCCGAGCCGCATCTTCGCAGTCACCGGAATCCTCACCGCATCGACCATCCCCTTCACCAAGGCGGCGGTGCGTCCAAGCTCGGTCATCATCGCGGAACCGCCTCCGACCCGACAAACCTTCTTCACCGGACAGCCCATGTTGATGTCTACTGAGGAGATCCCCATCTCCTGAAGCATCACGGCTGCGTCGCGCATTTCTTCCGGCACCGATCCAAACAATTGCACGGCGAGGGGGCGATCCGCGGGACAGGTTTCGATCAGCTTCAACGCCTTGGGATTGCGCTCGATCAAGGACCGAGCGTTCACCAAATCCGTCGTCGCCAGATCCAGCCCCCCCACTTCACGCAGGGTCAGCCGGAACGGCAAATTGGTATAGCCGGCCAGGGGCGATAAAAAGAGATTCGATTTCAGTTCCAACGAACCGAAGCGCAACATAGGTGACAGGCTAACCCAACCTGTCAGGGGGTTGCACGGAAGAACCGGAGCATTCGGCGCGGGGGTGCGCAGCAGAAATCTGTGTTGGCGGCAGGGTCATTGGCCAATCTTTGCCAACTCGGTATCTGACATCTTCTCGAATGCCTTGCCGACAAGCTGAACAAGCTGCATACAGTCTGGACTCTCAAGTGCCGTGCCGCATTGCTTGAGTGACGTGAGATACTTCCGAGCTTGAGCGGCGTCGCCCTTCGAGGCGGCATCGTGTCCTGCCTGCACGACGGCTTGCGCCAACTGTTTCAATGACGCTATCTGCGCCATCATATCCTTGGACTTGGCTTCACGTTCGGCGTCGGACAGTGCCTTGAACTGGCTCTCCGAAAGACTCAATGGCGAGTCAGCCGCAAATAATGGGCGCGCACTCCAGTCTGCGACTAGAAAACTACTGACTGCCGCTGCCTTGTCACCCTGCTGCCACGCTGTCAGTGCTGGCTGCGCAGCGGGTGAAGAGGATGCAGGGTCTGCCTGCGCCGGTGGTGGCGTGGCGGAACTGCTCGGTGACTTCTTACCGCAGCCTGTCACCAAGATAGTGGCTGCCACAATTACGGTAATGGTGATGTTTTTCATCAAGAGTAATGCCGCCTAGCGAAACCACTCAGGAATGCGCTCGGAAGGGCGATCGAGCTGAAACCTGGATGCTGTCGGCGCGTTCACTGGAGTAGCCTTGTTAGCCTCAGGCCGCATCAGAAGTACTCAAGCGCAAACTAGAAACGTGAACCAGATCGATCAACTCGACAGCCCCAGCCTCGTCCGCAACCGCCACGGTGCGTCCGCCAGGAATGATCCAAAGATACTCAGGGTGCTGAACCTCAAAACGTCGCTGATCCGACAAGAAAAGAGTGAATGGCCGAAACGGAGTCTGAGCGTGCGCCTTCTTTACTTGCTCTGCATGCATGCAGAGAATATCTCCCAAACTCCCCAAGTCGTCCAGCCGAGACTCATGTGTTAGTCGATAGATCACCCGATAAGGACGGATGACTATCTCTCGAATCCGAGGATCGCGCCTCTCCGGTACCATCCGACCCAGCTCGGGAAACTGTGATAAAGTCTCGGTCCGCTGAATCAACTCGAAACCAAAGGACGCCGCCCTGTCAGGGTTGTCCCTTGCGATGAACCGAACCAAGTCTCGAAGATCGTCGCGCGCCAGAGGCGACCAGATCAATGCGTAAGCCATGACGCCAGCTGTCTCTTGACCTCTTCGTGAGGAATCCCTTCTCCCCGATCGAGTTGATCGAGGCCGCTCTGGATCGCCGCCAGGAACTCGAGTCGATCTGCGATCTCACGTACCGACGCATTGTCGGGAAGCTCGCGAATGGCGTTGAGGACCATTTCTTTCTGCGTCATTGCTGGACAATAAGGTACGGAACACGGTTCGGCAAGTCGCAGTAGGGGCCTAACGCCGACGCTCAGGCGCGGGCCGAGCCCGCAGGGCGAGGACCGTCGCCTGGAGCGCTTGGTTGTGCGTCTTCTTGGTGGTAAACGTCTTTGAACGCCAGCATTTCCATCAACTTTTCCTCTGCACCTTTGGGAAAGCCACAGCGCTCAACAAACTCTGTTGTGTCTTTGTAGGTCCCGAACAAGCGATCCCAAAGCGGAATGTCGGCGAAGTTGTATTTATGAACGTCGTACTGGTGATGGATTGAATGCAGCTCAGGCGTTTGAATGAAGTAGCGAAGCCACTTCGGCGTAGGAACATTGGCGTGATAGAAATATTCGCCAGTGGCCGCAAAGAAGTTGTACCAGAACGCTCCCATCATCGAGCAACCCAGCAGAGGGTAAAGCACCAGCGCACTCAAAACGGCATCACTCAGGATCTCGACGGGGTGTTTATAGAACGACGTCAGCGTTTCGATTCGTGAGGGCGAATGGTGAATCTGGTGGAAGACCAACCACCAACCTTTCTTGTGCCTAATGACGTGCCACCAGTAAAAGAAGAACGTTCCAACAAACCAGCCGACGAAGCCTTCAACCAGCGGCATTTCCCAAGCGCCCAGTTTGAAGAGGGACAGTTCTCCAAACACCTCAATCCAGAGGCGCGCCGTGGCCAGCGTTATCAGAAGCTGAGCGCCATTGACTAGAAGGACCCTGAAGTACCAGCCCGTAGACTTCGGCAGCTCGCGGCCAGGAAACAGCCGCTCAAGGATGAGGAAAAGCAAGGTCGCAACGATTATGAGGATGCTTGGAAGTGTCATGAAGACGCACAACAGTGTTATTGAGCAGCGCCCCAGGCGCAGCCTATCACGCGAATGGCTGCAATATCGCTGCCTATCTCCCAAAACTCAAGCTTCTAGACCAGTGCAGCGAAGTTTTTCGCTTCTACCCACGTCATGCAAAAGCCAGGGCTCGGGGTGAAGAGTCCGCTGGAGAGCGTGTGACGATCTTCGGAAGGGGACGTCGCTTCGCTTCAGCCCTGTCCAGGGTCAGGGACAGGGCTGAAGCCAATCGAGAACGGGCTTTGAAAGAAGGAGGACTTCTGGGATAAATCTTCGAATGGACCGAGATCGTGTCGTCGAGATATTGCAGGAAATCGGCGTGCTGCTGGAACTTAAAGGGGAGAACCCCTTCAAGACTCGCGCCTACGCTTCGGCCGCGCGCACGCTGGAAGGCCTGGAGGAACCTCTGGAAACCCTCGTCAAAGAGGGGCGGCTCGGGACGCTCAAGGGCATCGGCGATGCACTCCAGCAGAAGATCACCGAACTGGTGACCACCGATCGCCTGGAATATTACGAAAGCCTCAAGGCTTCCCTGCCTTCCGGGCTGATGGATCTACTCGAACTCCAAGGCTTGGGTCCAAAGAAGGTTAAGGCTCTCTATGACAAACTGGGGGTGGACTCCATTGAAACGCTCGAGCAGGTCTGCGCCTCGGGGAAGGTTGCTGAACTCGCCGGTTTCGGAGAAAAGACCCAGGCCAAAATTCTCGAATCCATCGCCTTCAAAAAGCAGTTCGCTTCGCAGCATCGCCTTGATCAAGCGCTGCGGGTCGCAGAACCGATTTTGGACAGCCTCCGGGGACACCCCGATGTCATTCGATGCAGCCTCGCGGGCAGCGCTCGCCGCTGGAAGGAGATCCTGGGGGATGTGGATTTCCTGGCCTCATCCAGGAACCCCGCCGCCGTGATTGACTATTTTGTGACCCAACCGGGCGTTTTGCAGGTGCTCGCAAAAGGGGAGACCAAGGCGAGCCTCATTCTCGAAGGAGGGATCCAGGCGGATCTTCGGGTCGTCAGCGATAAGGAGTTTCCGTTCGCCCTCGCCTACTTCACCGGAAGCAAACAACACAATATCGTCATGCGGCAACGCGCTTTGGAGAGGGGCATGCGGCTGAATGAATACGGGCTCTTCCGGTCCGAGGAAGAGACCCGCGATCCCGCCCTGCTTCACCCGTGCGCCACCGAGGATGAGATCTTTCAAGCGCTCGAACTGCAGTTCATCCCTCCCGAGCTCCGGGAAGATTTGGGCGAATTCGACGCAGCTGAAAAAGGTCGCATCCCTCGCCTGATCGAATGGACCGACCTCCGCGGATCCCTGCACAATCACACTCACTGGAGCGACGGCAATGAGTCACTCGAGGAAGTGGCCGCCCAGGTGCACGAACTGGGTTGCGACTACTGGGCCATCACCGACCACTCCCGATCCTCCGTTCAGGCGCGCGGCCTGACTCCCGAACGCTTACGCGACCAGATCGCTCAAGTCGCGAGAATCAATCAGTCCTACGCCGACGAGGGCAGTGCGTTTCGTCTGCTGACCGGAAGCGAGGTGGATATCTTGAGCGAGGGCAGGCTCGACTTCGACGATACTCTCCTTGCCGAACTCGACGTGGTCGTGGCCAGCATCCATAGCGGCTTCAGTCAAAACGAAGCAGAGATGACCCACCGCCTTATCCGCGCCGCCGAGAACCCCTTCGTGCACATGCTCGGCCACCTGACCGGTCGGCTCCTGCTCAAGCGCGACGCCTACGCCGTCAACCAACAGGCGGTCATCGACGCCTGTGCTGCCACAGGAACCTGGATCGAGCTGAACGCCAGCCCCCAACGCTTCGACCTCGACTGGAGACTCTGGAGTTACGCCAAGAGGAAGGGTGTTCGCTGTGTCATCAATTGCGACGCCCACCGGGCAGCTCATGTCGGTTACCTCAGGCTAGGCGCCGGCCTAGGCCGCAAGGGCTGGCTCACCAAGGACGATGTGATCAATAGCTTACCCTTGGCTCAACTTCGTCAGGCCCTGGGAAAGAAGCGCTCATCCTGCCCCGGATGACCTACGGCTGAGCGAAGTCAGCCTCCGCATTCCACTACCCGTTAACACCTTACAATAAAATCCACCCCACGCAACTTGGTTGCCATCACTCCCCATCAACTCTCTTTTCTGGGATAATCCCTATTGATCCGCAGGGAGGATCCTCCCCAAAATGGGGCCGTGCGATCTGCTAGGCTTGAACCACCCGCCTAGCAGAAACTCACGGATCATCCATCATCCATGCATCTGATTGACATTGAGGGCGGGAACGCCCTCTCCGACTTTCGCGCCCAAGCCCTTCTAAACCGGCTGCAGTCTATTCGCGGCGATCTCACTGGAATTCATGCACGCCATGTCCATTGCGTCGCGAGCCACGTCCCGCTGGAGGGCGAGGCCCTCGAGAAGGTCAAGGCCCTGCTCCAATACGGGGATCCGTACGTGGGCCCCTCGGATGGAGTTCTGATCCTCGTCGCCCCCCGTGTCGGCACCGTTTCACCCTGGGCATCCAAAGCGACCGACATCGCCCACAACTGCGGACTCACCATCAAAAGGGTTGAACGGGTCACCGAGTTCAGGCTGCAGATCCGGACCGATGCTGTGACACTGACAGCCCCTGAGATCGCAAGGTGCGCGGAGATCCTGCATGATCGAATGACCGAGAGCGTTCTCGCAGCCCGGGCAGATAGTGCGAGGCTCTTCGAGGAGCAACGTGGAGTTCCCATGGAGCACGTGGATGTGCTGGGCCTCGGCAGGACAGCTCTGGAGACAGCCAACTCCCAATTCGGTCTCGCGTTGAGCGAGGATGAGATCGACTACTTGGCGCAGGCCTTCCAGAGGCTCAAGCGAAACCCAACGGACGTGGAACTGATGATGTTCGCACAAGCCAACAGCGAGCACTGCCGCCATAAGATCTTCAACGCCCAGTTCGTCATCGACGGCGTGCAACAGGACCTCTCGCTCTTCCAGATGATCCGTAACACGCATCAACTGGCACCGCAGCACACCATTGTCGCTTACAAGGACAACGCCTCCATCATGGAAGGCGGCACCATTGAGCGATGGACGCCCCTGGGCTGCACAGACGCCCCGCAATACGGCGCACGCACCGAACTGTCGCACGTCCTGATGAAAGTGGAGACCCACAATCATCCGACCGCCATTTCTCCGTTTCCAGGTGCCTCCACCGGCGCAGGCGGGGAGATCCGCGATGAGGGAGCGACCGGACGCGGTTCACGTCCCAAGGCGGGGCTGACGGGTTTCACCGTCTCCAACCTTCATCTCCCCGGAACCTCGGAACCGTGGGAGACACAGCCTTACGGCAAGCCGGAGCACATTGCCAGTCCGCTGCAAATCATGGTCGAAGGACCGCTAGGCGGAGCCGCGTTCAACAACGAATTCGGACGTCCGAACCTCGTCGGCTATTTCAGGGCCTACGAGCAGACAGTCGACGGACAACGCCGCGGCTATCATAAGCCGATCATGATCGCAGGAGGTCTAGGATCGATCACTTCCACCCAGGCAGAGAAAGAGCTTTTTCCCTCAGGAACCCTACTCATCCAGCTCGGCGGACCTGGTATGCGCATCGGCATGGGCGGCGGTGCGGCCAGCTCGATGGCCGCCGGAGCCAACGCAGCCGAACTCGATTTCGATTCGGTCCAGCGGGGGAATCCAGAGATTCAACGCCGCGCTCAAGAGGTAATCAACCACTGCGCGAGCCTGGGCAGCCAAAACCCCATCCTCGCCATTCATGATGTGGGCGCGGGCGGCATCTCCAACGCGTTCCCTGAATTGGTGGACGGTGCCGGGCTCGGCGCGTGTTTCGATCTGCGCAAGGTGCCCTTGGAGGAAAGCGGCCTCGCGCCCAAGGAAATCTGGTGCAATGAGAGCCAGGAACGCTACGTCCTGGCCATCGCTCCCGACTCCTTGCCGATCTTCAAAGGCCTCTGCGACCGCGAACGCTGCCCTTTCGCGGTGGTCGGCTCGGCCACCGCCGTCAGAGCGCTCATACTCGAGGACGGTCCCGCCGGCAATCGGCCCATCGACATGCCGATGGAAGTGCTGCTCGGCAAGCCCCCGAAGATGCGACGCGATGTAAAGCGAACGCCCCGCCGCCTGCCCGCACTGAGCCTTGCAAACATTTCCTTAGCCCAGGTGGCGCTGGACGTCCTGCGACATCCCACCGTCGCGAGCAAGCGCTTCCTGATCACCATCGGGGATCGGACCGTCGGAGGCCTGAGCAGTCGGGACCAGATGGTAGGCCCCTGGCAGGTGCCTGTGGCAGATTGCGCTGTGACCCTGGCAGATTATTCGGGATTCCGTGGCGAAGCCATGAGCATGGGCGAGCGCACTCCGCTGGCAGCGCTCCACCCCGCGGCCTCGGGCCGAATGGCCGTGGGCGAAGCCATCACCAATCTTCTCTCCGCACCGCTAGAACTATCCCGCGTGAAGCTCAGCTGCAACTGGATGGCCGCCTGCGGCGAAGCAGGCGAAGATGCCGCTCTCTATGACACGGTTCATGCGATCGGCATGGAACTGTGCCCCGCCCTCGGCATCAGCGTGCCCGTAGGCAAGGACAGCCTGTCGATGCGAACACGATGGAGCGAGGGCGGCAGCAGCAAACAGGTCACCGCACCCGTCAGCCTAATCGTGTCCGCATTCGTCACCTTGGACGATGTCCGCGGCACCATAACACCGCAACTTCAGCCCGGAGACACCTCCCTCCTGCTCGTTGATTTGGGTCAGGGCAAGTGCCGCCTCGGCGGATCGATGCTATCGCTGGTCACCCGCCAGTTCGGCGATGTCGTGCCCGACCTCGACGATCCTCACTTGCTCTGCTCCTTGGTCAAAGCCGTCAACGCCCTGCGCAGCCAGGGCCTTCTGCTGGCCTATCATGACCGAGCAGACGGTGGCCTTTGGGCCACAGCATGCGAGATGGCTTTCGCCGGAAATCGCGGAGTGACGCTCGATCTGGGCGCTCTGCACGGCAGCAGCGACAGCCCTGAAGACGTGCTTCGGCTGTTGTTCAATGAGGAGCTAGGTGCGGTCCTTCAGATTCCGCGGTCGGCGCAGGCAGTGGCGCTGCGCATCCTTGGCGAGCAGGGCCTCGCCGAGATCAGCACTATCATCGGAGCCCCGAATGACAATTCGACGGTGAACATCGACCTGGGACAAACTCGCCTTCTAAGCCATCGGCTCCGCGACCTGCATCAAGTCTGGGACGAAGTGAGCTGGAGGATTGCTGCGCTGCGTGACAACCCCGCGTGCGCCGATGCCGAACACAGCTCCAAAGGAGCCGAACTTGATCCCGGGCTACAGGTCCATCTCACCTTCGATCCGGTAGAGGATCCGGCAGCGCCCTTCATCAAGACCTCGAAACCCCGCCTGGCGATCCTCCGGGAGCAAGGCGTGAACAGTCAGGTCGAGATGAGCTACGTGACCGCAAAGGCTGGGTTCGACACCTATGACGTCCACATGACCGATCTGCAGTCTGGCCGTGTGAAACTCGATAGCTTCCAAGGTTTCATCGCCTGCGGTGGCTTCACGTACGGTGACACACTGGGCGCCGGTGAAGGCTGGGCTCGATCCATCCTCTTCAACACAGTGCTGGCAGACCAGTTCAACGCCTTCTTTGCGCGTCCGGACACCTTTGCCTTGGGTGTTTGCAATGGATGTCAGATGATGGCCGCCTTGTCGCCCATCATCCCTGGGGCTCAGGACTGGCCGAAGTTCACCCGCAATCGCAGTGAACAATTTGAGGCGCGGCTGAGTTTGGTGGAGGTTCTGGAGAGCCCTTCGATCTTCTTCAAAGGCATGGCAGGAAGCCGGATCCCGATCGCCGTCTCGCATGGCGAAGGCTTCGCCGACTTCTCGCAACGCGGCGATGCGACACGCGTGAACCGTGCCCTCCGATTCGTAGACACCAGCGGTCAGCCGACCGAGCTCTATCCAGGGAATCCAAACGGAAGCCCGGGTGGATTGACTTCGGTCACGACCGCCGACGGGCGTTTTACCGTCGTCATGCCCCATCCTGAACGCGTCTTCCGCAATGTTCAGATGAGCTGGACCAGCGGCGATTGCAGCGCTTTGAGCCCCTGGATGCGGATTTTCCGCAACGCCAAAGCCTGGGTCGGGTGACTATAGGACGTGTCGCTATATTTTGAAGCTGACACGCGGGCTGAAAGCTGCTCTAAATGGTGATGTCACAAGCGCAACCATTCCGAAATCCGGCACCCGCTGGCTTTCGGCGTAGCTGCAACCCAAACAAACTCATTACGTACACACTATGATCCAAAACCTAGCAAGGCAGTCCTGGGGCGCCCCGCTCCTGGCAACGGCAGCCGCCTGCTTCCTCTGCATCACGGGAAGCACCCGAGGCGAGTTACCCAATCTCACCAAGGTCGACATCAACATGCCCCTGGACAACGATGGCAATCCCATCGTTGGGACTGTGGTCGACAATCAGGATGGCAGTTTCACTGTCACTGCCGGCGGGGGAGACACCTGGGACAATCACGACTCCTTCACCTTCCTTTATGAGGAGAAGAGCGGGAACTTCGATGTGCAGGTGCAGATCCTCAATCTCGAGGTCGATGACGCGCGCCAGCAGGATAGCGCCAAGGCCTCGATCCACGTGCGATCCAGCCTGGACGATGATGCAGCAAACGTCATGATCAATGGGACTCCGGAATCCGGCGCGAACTACGTGGAGACCATCTTCCGCAAAGGAAAGGGCCAAGGCACCGATGACCCTCCCGTGAACGCTTTCTTCCCGAACGCAGGTGGACCTTGGGACGGCACCTATCGGCCTGCAGCAGGCACCCACCTCTACTCGCCCGCTGACGGACAGTCGACTTGGCTCCGGATGCGCCGCGCAGGCAATACCATCCAAACCTATGCCAGCGCCAATGGCAAATCCTGGGTGATGGTAACGGACTTCACCCTCGACCCCAGCGAGTTTGGTTCGACGCTCTATCTTGGACTCGGTGCCGTAGCCCACATCGGTGGAGGTGAAAACATCGACAACCGCGTTCGAGCCACGTTCGCGAACTACGGCAACACGCCACAGGCGGTGCCCAGCGTCGACGGCACCAACCCAGTGGATGCATCCGCCGGGCCCGGCGTCTACCCCAATCAAAAAGTGACGGCCGCCAACTGGAAAATCGTGGTCCCCGAGGATGGCCAGGGACCGGACGGATCCTTCATCGTAGTCAACGGGAACAAGAAGAACGAATACATCCTCACTCTCGACGGCAGCGGCACGCCGGAATGGTCCGCCCCCGGCTACAACCAGGGCGATCTCGACATCAGCCTGAGTCCCCGCGACCCAAGCGCAGCCCAAGCGAATCTCGGACCCTACAGCAATCCATCCCGCCGGCTCTCTGTCACCGACCCGGCCTCGCCGGTAACGCAGGCCTGGCTCCCCTCGACGCGTCACGGCCTGATTCTAGCCACAATCCGCAAGAACCAGCAGCAATGGAACGATAACGGTGAGGGGGGTGCAACGCCTCCGTTCTCGGCCTTCGCAAGCGTCTCCGTGGATTTCTCAAGCCGCAAGGGCTTCAGCATGGACTCTGGCACGTTCGAAAACGGCGAGATTTACATCAGCTTCTTCAAGCTCGGCGATGTGGAGCCCTTGCTACCGCAAGGAGCCTCACCCTTCGCGCTGCGCGAAGCGAATATCGACCTCGCGACCGCCTGGTTCCCCTTCGCCCAAGGATGGAAGGCCGGTTACCTCGCTAACGCCACTAAGGCCCCCGCAGCCTATTGGCTCAAGCAAGGAGCGCACTCCGGAGAAGTGGCCGAAGGGACCGCCAACCTCAACAAAGTCTCGTCCAGGGCACTCTTCCGTTGGACCGACATCGATGGACAGGGAACCTACGGCGGGCTAGGACGTTTGACGCTACCCGACGTGAACTCCCTCACCGATGGCATGCTCTTCACCACCTCCACCGACGATCAGAGCGACAACGAAGGTCAAGTGGTGACCGCCAGCCCGATCGATGATGACCTCGGGGCCGGCTGGGTGATTGCCATGCGGCAGGATGACACGAACTACGACCCCGCCAGCTACTCCGTTGCCGAGCGATCGGAGTTCGGTTTCGTCTACATTCCCTACACGGCTGGGAAACTCATCGGCGGCTACATACGTGGGGCCGATGGTGTCCAACTGGCGGGCCCGAGCGGCTTCACCATCCGCCGGCTGGCAGCGGGGCGGTACGAGGTCACGATCCCTGGAAAAACGGGGACCTCGGGTATGCTTCTGCTGCAGAACGCAGGCTGGCTCGCCGTCGATCCGAGCATGACAGACGACGCGGCCCTGTCCTACGAATACCAAGGTGGAAACGCCTTCATCATCGAGTCTCACGCGGTAGAACCCGGGAATGGGGCCGGTGACAAGGCGGTCACTAGAGACACAGACTTCTACTTCGCCTGGGTGGATTTCCAAGACCCACTCACTCCCACCGCTTCGATCGAGCCCGGCATCGCACTCCAGAGCTCTGCAACGGTCGCAGGACCTTACACAGATGAGACGGCCGCAGTCGTGGACTCGACGGCCAAGACGCTCACCCTGGCACAAGCCGGCACCTCAGCACGCTTCTACCGAACCTCGAGCGCCACTGCGCTCAAGCTCAAGAGCGTAAAAGTTCAGGGGAACAGCGTGGTGATCACCTACGAATAGGCGCAAGCACAACCCAGAGACTTACGAACTCTTCAGGCGGGGCACTCGCGAGAGTGCCCCGCCCTTTTTGTACTCACCCCCTCTAAAAGCTTGGTGAGCTTCGTTCCTTGGTGCGAGGAAAGTGTTCCATGGAGCAGAACGCGTTGCCAGAAGTCCCGATCCGAAAGGAATCTCTCAAGCGGATTGCGCCTCTCTACGCCAGAGAACATCGAGCCGCGTTTCACGACTGTTCCAGAGTCATCGCTCAGGAGAAACGAGCTCCACAACTTGACGAATGTGCGGCGGGGATGGCCCCAGCCGCAGGCTGCTCGACCGACAATATCCTTTTCCGCGCCTCTTCGGCCTGTTCCAATACCCATCTATGGCCTATCAGTTCTGCTACCGTCGCCGAGTGGAATTCTCCGAAACCGACATGGCGGGGATCATGCACTTCTCCAACTTCTTCCGCTTCATGGAATCGGCGGAGTCCGCCTTCTATCGCTCCCTGGGCTTCTCCATCATCCACCAGGATGCCGGAGCCGGCTGGCCTCGCGTGCACGCAGAGTGCGACTACTCCCACCCCCTTCGGTTTGAGCAGGAGGTGGATATCCACCTCCTAGTGAAAGAAAAGCGCCGACGGTCCATCGCTTACCTGTTCAAATTCGTCACCCAGGAAGCTGGCGAAACCCTCATCGCCGCCCGAGGCTCTGTCGTGGCTGTCTACGTCACACGATCGCCCGAGGGAAAACTGAACTCCGCCCCCATCCCCCACGACTTCGACCTCCAAATCGAATCCGCTCCCCCAGAGAAGCTCGCTCAATGGTAAGGGCGACGGCACGACAAGTGCTACAATAAGGTTATCAGCCGACGGCTGCAGACTCAGAACTCCTGACCTAGAGTGGAATCAGGCTGAGCCCACTTGGCGATAGACGAGACGGATCGATGGGGTGGAAAAGTTCGTTTTCGTGTCGGTGAGGGTTTTGCAAAGTTCAGGAATGACCCTAGGCAGAGTGAGCCGCCAGAATGCGACATTGAAGCGAAGGGCGTGAGACCCGGAAGAGGCCATAAATGTAACCGCGAATGGACGCGAATAGACGCGAATGCGAAAAAGGCTCCTGGGTTGTAA
>CAMAVD010000094.1 GCA_945861575.1 Akkermansia muciniphila | reverse complement strand
GTACACTGGAGCGTTGACCGATGAAGGGGAGACGGTTTCTTTGCGAAATGCGGCGGGAGTTTTGGTGGATGAGGTGGGGTATCAGACGGAGTTCCCATGGCCAGTGGCGGCAGGAGGCGAAGGCAGTTCTCTCGAGTTGCAGCATCCTCGCTTGGATAATCAATTGGGCGGAAGCTGGCGATCCTCCCTCGGCGCCCCGACACCTGGGGCCAGGAATAGCGTCTTCACCGAAAACGCCGCACCGCAGATCCGTCAGGTGGCTCACGCCCCGAAGGTTCCTGCAGCTGGACAGCCCATGACCGTTACGGCAAAGATCACCGATCCTCAGGGGGTGGCCTCTGTGGAGCTTCACTACCAGACCGTGGCGCCAGGTCAATACCTCTCCTCGAAGCTGGCTTTCACGCCGTCGCAGGTCTCTGCCAATCCTACCATCCCACGCAGCTCCAACCCAGCGTTCGAGGCAGCGACCAACTGGGTTACTGTGCTGATGGTGGACACGGGGACCGGTGGAGATTTGGTTGCGGGGGACTCGATCTACACGGCGGTTGTTCCGGGCCAGACCAATCGAACATTGATCCGTTATCGTATCACGGCCACGGACACCCTGGGAAGCGCGGTTCGGGTTCCCTATGCGGACGATCCTTCGCTCAACTTCGCTGCCTACGTCTACAACGGTATCCCGGATTTTGTGGCTTCGACCCGATCGGTGACTGGGAAGATCGGCACGGTGCATCCCAAGGAAGTCTTAAGCTCGCTGCCGGTTTATTCGTTGCTCACCGACCCTACGGACTTGGTCAAGTGCATGGCCTACGACGGAGGAGATCAGATACCTTCGAACAACTTCGAGTCTCGTGAAGCGTTCAACTGGAACGGGACGTTCGTCTACAACGGCGAGGTCTATGATCATATTCTCTACCGGCTGCGCCAGCGCAACGACCGCTACGGAGGTTCCGGCAAGCGGAGCTTTCGCTTTCGTTTCAATCGAGGACATTACGCCCAGTTCCACGATTTCGAAGGCGTCCCTTATCCTGTGAAGTGGCGTTCGCTCAATACGCATAAAATGTCAGCCCGGGGTGGGCCAAATCTAGGGCTTTACGAGATGGCGAATTCCCAGTTGTGGAGGGTGTTTGGCGTGCCGTCTCCTTCGGTGAACTGGTTTCAT
Organism: Akkermansia muciniphila; assembly: GCA_945861575.1. Taxonomy (GTDB): domain Bacteria; phylum Verrucomicrobiota; class Verrucomicrobiia; order Limisphaerales; family UBA11320; genus UBA11320. The sequence goes on along the minus strand of CAMAVD010000094.1, from coordinate 16,751 downwards.
TTCCGTGTGGTGGATGGTGTGGAAGAGGCTCCGGCTGGAGTGAACGGTCAACATCTCGGCGATTTCTTCGGTCTCATGCTGGGCATCGAGGACTACGACTCCCGTTTTCTCAGCGCCCGCAACCTGCCCGAGGGGAATATCTACAAGCTTAACAGCTATATTCTCAACGGAAAGGAAGTGCAGCGTTTTCAGGCCTCCGACAGCGTCACCGATGCCTCGGACTTCTACAATATTCTGTGGAATCTGCGAGCCAATCGTACGGACGCCTGGCTGAACACCCATGTGGATTATCCAGCGTGGTATCGCTACCATACTGTGGTCGATGCGGTGCGGCATTACGATGTGGCACCGAACACCGACGAACATCTCAAGAACCGAGCCTGGTATTTCCGTCCCGACACCGAGACACCGTTAGGAAAGATGGTCACTTTGCCTTGGGACTCGGACACGAGCTGGGGCCCCAACTGGAATGGGGGAGAAGATTTCTCCAAAGCGGCTGTGATTACTCCGAATAAGTCGAACTTCGTTCGCGAGTACCGGAACGTCGTTCGCGAGTTCCGCGACTTGGTTTGGCAGCGCGATCAGATCGAACCGATGCTCGATCGTTTCCAGGCCCGGATCGCACCGTTCCAACTTGCCGACCGGGACCGCTGGACGGGTGCCCCCGCAGTCGCTGGATCTCAAGCCGATCCCGAGTTTGCCTCCAAGGTCCTCGACATGAAGCGGTTTGCCTTCATCGGTGGATCCTGGGAGGGCGGGGATGATCCCTCCGAGCCCCAGTCAAAGGACAGCGGGCTATCGGGTCAGCAAGGGCGTGACGCCTACCTCCATTGGTTGCAGACAGACGCTGCCATCCCAGCCACACCCTCACTTACCTACACGGGTGTCCCTGGCTATCCTGCCAACGCCTTGACCTTCGTTTCCTCGGACTTTCACGACCCGCAGGGGGACGGCACCTTCGGAGCGATGGAATGGCGGGTGGGTGAATACCAGCCCAATGTAATCCAGCCCGATGATGAGCCGCTGCTGACCGCGAAGTCTGTCTGGCGCTACGACGACAAGGGGGTGGATCGCGGCACCCAATGGCGTCAGCCTGCCTACGACGATTCAGCATGGCGTATGGGGCCTGGAGAGTTCGGTTACGGTGAACCAGGTTTAGGCACCACGAACTCCTGGGGCTCTGTTGCGAACTCTCGTTATCCCACCTACTACTTCCGCAAGAAGTTTACCCTTTCCGAGCCCGAGCGCTTTACATCTCTGCGATTGGGAGTGCGGCGCGATGATGGGGCGGTGGTTTATCTCAATGGCGTCGAGGTTTTCCGCACAGGGATGCCTGCCGCGCCCGCAGTGATCTCCTACACCACCCGAGCCAGCGCCGACGCAAACGGGATTAATGAGACGACGTTTTTCTCAACCGTTCTACCGCTCACGGCCTTCACAGCGGGCGAGAACACGTTTGCGGTGGAAGTGCATCAGTTCAATACCAACAATGCGGATATGCGCTTCGATCTCATCTTGAGCGGCATTTATCCGATTCCCCCGGTCCCTGCTCAGCAGGTTTGGGAGTATGAGCACCGGTGGAAGTCCCCCCTGATCACCTCCTTCGTGCCGGGCATCGGGATTCCCGCCAGCGCGGTTCGCGAGAATCGTCATTACCGTGCGCGCGTCCGGCATCAGGACACGACGGGCCGCTGGAGCCATTGGTCGGCCCCGGTGGAGTTTTACACCTCGCCTCCGAGCATTCAGCCGCTGGTTGATCATTTGGCCATCTCGGAGATCTTGTATGATCCTTCCAATGAAACGCCCGCCGAGGCGCTGGCGGGCTGGAAGTCCCAGGACTTTGAATGGATCGAGCTGGAGAATCGCAGTTCCTCGCTGACACTCGATTTGACCGATGTTCGCTTCACCAAGGGTGTGGAGGTGGACGTTGCTGCAGGAACAGTGCTGATGCCAGGCGCTCGGTGTCTGGTGGTACGAAGCAAGGCCGCGTTCGAACTGCGCTACGGCAAAGGCCTGTCCGTGGTGGGCGAGTTTGCCACCTCCCGTCTGGACAACGGGGGCGAGCCGTTGAAGTTGTCGTATGGTGGTGGGGTTCCTCTGCGGGAATTCCGCTACGACGACGAGTCTCCCTGGCCCCTCGGAGCTCGGGGAACGGGAAACTCTATCTCCTTCCTGCCCGGCATCCCATTGGACCAGCAAGGGGACGGAGTCCAGTGGCGCTCAGGTAACGCAACTCCGGGGGCGGCCAACGTGTTTCTCCTGGGCTTGGAGGCTTGGACTCGGAATTACTTTGATCCGCTTGCTCCGGACTACTTCGCCAGATCTGCACCCGATGCCGACGGCGATGGCGATGGCCAAGCGAATATCATCGAGTATGTGCTTGGGTCCGCACCGCATTTTGCAGGATCCGTGGGTGCTCTTGGGACTGGAATATTCACCACCGGGGGGCAGACCTATTTCACCCTTTCCTATCTGTTCCGTCCCGAGGTGGCCGTGCAGGTGGAGGGCTCTTCGGATCTCAGTCATTGGACGGATCAGGTCTTGGTGGAGGTTCTACGTACGCCACAGCCTGACGGATCCCAACGAATCACCTTGCGGGAGAGTCTGCCGATCGGCGCCGCCTCTCCGGCCCAGTTCCTGAGGATTCGGGTGACAAAACTCTAAATACGCATCTCAGCGGCCAGGTCGGAGGGTGGCCTGTGCCGGGTCCAGGCGAAGCCCCTGCGAGCCGCGAATCACTCCGAGTCGACGATCGATTTCAAGCGCCACAGGATCCTCTCCCTTCTGCCCTTGCCGTCTGCGGAACTGATTGCGAAGCCACCAGTATCCCGAGTTCCACGAGTAGTTGGAATGGCCGTGGGGCTTCCCGTTGACCGTGCTGATCGATTCGTTGAACGCGGGGGCGAAGGCGAGTTCAGCCGAGATGCGGCAGATGAGGGCGTCATCGGATTCGGCCGCCGGGAGGCCGTGGAGGGCCGCCATCAGGTGATTGGCGGAGTCGTTCAAAAACCACGAACCCCCATGCACGTAGACACCAGAGTGGCCTGGCAGGAGTGAGCCGTCGGCCTTTGAAATGACTCGCAGCCCGTAGGGTGTCGCGATGCGTTGGGAGGTGCGCCAATGGGTCAGAACCTGCGCGTCGGTCGCGAGCTTCTTTCCGAAGACGGCGTAGGTCAGGGCTGCGCCGTACAGAGTGTCCTGCCCGACGTGGTCGAGTTGCTTTAGGCTGGTGGGGAAGTAGCCGCCCGCTGTGTGGAAAAGGCGCTGGTAGCCAGCGATCGCTGCATCGATGTCCTTCCGCGTCACAGGTAGGCCTAGCTCACGGGCAGCCATCAAGGCACCGCAATGAAAGCCCTGATTGCTTACGGGCGCGTCATCCCCGTCATATTCCAGAAGATCATGATACGTTTTCCATCCTTTCGGGCTGGGTGCTCCTGGCAGGGACGGCGGGTAGAAGACGCCGTTGGTTTCATGGCTCCGTATGAAATCGAAGGACTCGCGCACAAGTCGAGGGTTTGGCACCCGACCTGCCCGTTTGGCGAGCGCTGACCAAATGAGGTAATACTGCGCGTTGTCTTCGTAGGTGATGCGATTGAGAAAGACACTGGCCTGCGCCTCTGAAAGCTTCTCAGGATCTCCCAGAGCAACTGCCTGCCAGAATCCGTCACTCACCCATTGCTTCCAGCCGTATCCGATGCCGGAGATGAAAACATAGCGGCCTGACTCCTGGCTTTGTCGCAGCAGATTTCTGCGCAGATTGAGATAGGCGGTGTTTCTCAGAATGGCCTCCAGTGCGGAGTGATTCCAGCCCTTGGCATTAGCGAGTGCCAAGTGCGCTGCCAGCTGAGCGTCGTAATGGCTGAGGGCAGGGGAGCTGAACACCCAGGTGTCAAAGCGGCGCGTCTCCCCGGCGGCTAGCGACTGCCAGCCGTCCACCGTTCCAACATAGGTGTCGCGCGCATCGTGGATCACACGCAGCTCTCTGGGTTCGTGTCCATCCCCGCACAGAACAGCGACCCGCTGGCCAGGTGCATTCAATTCCACGAGACAGCGGTTTTCCCAAAGTCCGGGAGAGTCGGCGATCACGCCCGTGACGACATCGGATCGGCGAACCATGGCGACCGGGAAGGTTTCGCCACGCACGGAGGGATACTCCGGCCCTCCACCCAGGGTGTCACATAGGACTCGCTGGGTCTCCTCGCGCGAGAAGGCTGCGTAGGTGCCTCCAGTTGCCATCAAGAGGCTCCACCGCGCTGTGAAGCGGGCGTTCTTCAAGGCGGTAACCACCAGGGTGCGGCGAAGTAAGCCGGTTCCGATCGACTCAAATTCGAGTCGGACGTTGAGAGTGTCGAAGCTCAGAGGCCCCAGGACCGTCTTGGCTCCGCGAAGGGTGCGAGCGTCAAATAGGACCGGTTGAAACTCAGGGCTACCCGGCAGGCGGAGCTCGAGACCCGCGGGTGCCGTGGGATCGAGTTCAGAGACAAATTGATCGGCTTGCCGTACGCGGACATGCCAAATGCCTTCGCGCTGTTCCAGGTGCGGGGTCAGGGGCGTTGCAACCGCAGGGGCCGCTTGGAGTGTGAGGCTGAAGGTGAATAGGAGAATGCCGGTCCATCCGTGCTTCGAATGCAGGAGATGCATGTTTGTTTTGTTGAACCCAAGCCCCGTTGCCGATCTGGGGTGGGTCAGTAGGTGGCCCTACCGCCTGTGAGATCGAAGGTGAACCCGGTGGTGAAGCTGGTCTCCGGGGAAACGATGAAGGCGGCCATGTTCGCGATCTCATCCAGAGTTCCGCAGCGCTTCATCGGAATCTTGTCGGTCATATAGCTGACTTGTGCGAGAGGCAGGGCCTCTACCATGGGGGTCCGGATGACCGCCGGTGCCAGCGCGTTGACTGTCACTCCTGTTCCTGCGAGCTCTTTGCCTTGGACCTTGGCCATTCCGATAACGGCTGCTTTGGAAGCAGAATAGGCCAGCATTCCCGCATTGCCTTCCTTGCCCGCTATCGATGCGATGTGGAGCACACGACCATAGCCTTGCTGCACCATGGACGGGAGTAGTGCTCTGGAAGTGTGGTAGGAACCAAAGAAGTTCACCCGGAACACGGCCTCGACATTAGCAGGATCCACCTCGTGGCTCTTCACGTTGGTGAGGCCGGTAATCCCGGCGCTATTCACCAGGATGTCGATGGGGCCTGCGTCGGCGAGCAGTTCGCCGAAGCGGGCCTCGACCTCTGCGAGATTCGTAACATCGGCACAGACCGCGCGTGTGTTTGATCCGAGGGCGGCTTGCGCTTGGGCCAGTGCGTTCGCATCGCGGTCGCAGAGCACCAATCTCACACCGAGGCTCTGAAGTTTTCGGGAGATGGCGAGTCCGATGCCCGAGGCGGCTCCGGTGACGAGGGCCTGCTGTTCGTTCCAGTTCTTGCTCATGGTTTGTGGCGTGGAAGGCTGATGTCCTTCCATTCAGGACGGAACCTCCGCGTTTTGCAAGGGGGCAGTGCGGTCTATCAACAGACATCGGCTGGACAAAAGCCTGGGCGATTCTGGGGTGAAGGAATGGGAACGGCACGAGCTTCTGGGACCTTTCAGGTCGACGCATCCCGGGGAGGGCTTGGGGGTCGGTTCTTGCTATTGACAACTCAGAGTCGGTTCATCGACTCACGATGAGCTGGTGTGGAGACTTTAAGATCTGACAATCCGTGACTCTCCTGAGCGTGCCGGACGTGAACACCGAACGACGCACCGTCTACGTGCTGCAGGGGAAGGTTGATCCACAGATTGGCTGCAGGATTTACGCAGATGGGTGACGGGACTGAAACGGGGCAGGGAAGTTGCGAGTGGCCTCGGGGTCGGACCACAGCAACGAGTTCACGGGGAAAAGGTTGAGCTTGTTTCGTCGTTCGAAAACGGGGCATAGGGGCCGTTTTTGATTAGAAAACTCAGGGTCTAAGCGCGAGGTCGGTGAGCTCTTCCATCCGAACATGACGGCAAATATCTTAGACTCCGCTGCGGACTGGAACGATGGTTGAGGCGGATCTCCATTTTCTCATCTTGATCCAGCTGTTGCAGGTGGTCCACGCCCGTTGCCATCCCACGGCCGGGCAGGAGAGTTCTCCCTCGCCTTCATCAAAAGCGCCTACTCTGGGCATTGAATCCTAAGCCGAAACAGATTATGGTAATCACCGTGCCGATAACACTGGACCAAATCATTGAGGAAACGCGCCACTGGCCGCCGGAGAAGGTGGGCGAGTTGGTGGGCCGTCTGACCGAGGAGTTGCACACGAGCGATCCTGAAATCGAAGCCGCCTGGAAACAGGAAACGCGCCGACGCCTGGCCGAGATCGAGAATAGGACCGTGCAGCCGGTGGACGGCGAAGCCGTCTCCGCCCGTATCCGCCAAATCGTTGGCCGGTGAAACGGCACGCGTTCCATCACGAGGCAGAGGAGGACTACGCCGACGCAGCGGAGTATTACGCCGGGATCGAGCCTGAGCTTGGCGGTCGGTTCTACGACGAGATCGAACGTCTCATCCGCGACGTGCGCCAGAATCCCGAACGTTTCCGGTTGTTTGATGCCCCCATCCGTCGGCACTTCTCAGACGTCTTCCCCTATGCGGTGCTCTACGTAGACCAGCCCGACCGCGTTCTCATCATCGCCTTGATGCACATGAAACGGTGCCCTGGTTACTGGCGTCCGCGTCTCAAATAGCCGCTGGAACGGGCTTTCCTCGCGGCCCGGCGATCGGTAGCTTCTGGCACGTGATTGGGATGGTTGATTCAATCTGACCAAATAGGGATCCGTTTGAAGAAGATGGGGGGATTAATCTCTATGGGTTCGTTGACAATAGTCCTGTAGACAATGCAGATCCTGATGGACACTGCGGAATAGCCGTGGCGGTCGGTACCTGTGCGGGGAGCGCTGTTGCGGCTCCCCCTGCGGCTGTGGTTGCTGCCGGAGTTGCTGCGGCTGTCGGCGGATTTCAGTAAGGCAGTTGGATTGGCCAAGAGCTTGGCTTCCATGATTGGCTGGGGAACGCCCTCGGTGACGCGTTGAGTGGAGTAACGCAAGGTGCAACTGAGGCTACGATACATGAGCGTGCGCCGCCAAAAGGATAGTTTGATAGAGAGGCTTCGGCAGCTTTCGGTGGAAGCGCTGGAGGAGTTTATTGGCCAGTGCTTTTCCAGAGAGGGATCGAAGGAGGCGGCTAAGAGCGCTTTGGAGGCGGCCAGGATTGGGGTTCGAATAAACCGAATCAAGGGAAAGACACTCATGCGTCGCTTCAAAAAGACGCAACAGGGTGTGGCACTGGCGAGAGCGAAAGGCGAGGCTGCGGACGAATCCGTATGGAAGGTCACTGCGAGCCTCAAAACTAAGGGGCGAAAGCGATAGGGGTTCCCCATTGGAGCATTCGGTCAAGAGACAAAATGTTTCCGTTCCCAAAATTGTTCATGCTTTTACAGTTTGGGCTCACTACTGCAGACTGAGTCGATACTCGAACGGATGGATCCGAACGTGCGGCTTCAACTATTCTATTTTGGGCCGCTTCTAGCGCGATAGGTTTGTTGGCTGTTGCGCCGCATCCTTTCGCGATGGCCCAATCGGCCCCAAGCCCTCGATCCGCTGTCTTTGCCATGCCTTGAGCTTGCCTGATCGCGGACACTTGAGCAGTGTTCCGCCCCATAGAGCTTCTTCACCATGCTGGGTGATGTCCTGATCGCATGCCTCAGGCGTGCGCTTCCAGCATGGGGAATTACGGGGCACTCTGCAGTCCATGTCGTCGCGACGATTTCCATTCTATATCAGGCCCTGGCTTCCGCTGCTCGGCAGTTCGGTGGTGGCGAGTATCGTTCTGAACCTCACTCGGCTGGACCTAAGCGCTGCTCCCGTCAACTTCAGCCGCGAGGTCTTGCCTTTGCTCTCCGACAAATGCTTCTACTGCCACGGGCCGGATGAGAAGCATCGTAAGGCGGGGCTGCGCTTGGATCTTGAGTCGGCTGCCAAGGCTCCCGGGAAGAACGGGGCGGCTGTGGTTCCGGGCAAAGCGGCGGACAGTCTGCTGCTGCAGCGCATTCTTTCATCGGATCCTGACGAGTTGATGCCGCCGCCCGAGGTGCATAAAGAACTCAGCGCGCCCCAGAAGGAAACCTTGCGTCGATGGATTGATGAAGGGGCAGCTTGGGGACGCCATTGGGCGTTCGCACCCCTAATACGTCCGGAGCCTCCCGCAGGCACCGCGAACCCTATCGACCGTTTTGTGGAGGCACGCTTGCGCCGCGAAGGCCTGGAGTTTTCACCCGAGGCGGATCCGCGCACGTTGCTCCGGCGTCTGACCTTGGATCTCACCGGTCTCCCCCCCACGGAGGAGGACATGGCCTCCTGGCTGAAGGATACTTCGCCCCAGGCGTGGGAGAAGCAGGTGGACCGGATTCTGGCATCCTCCGCCTATGGTGAACGGATGGCTTGGGACTGGATGGAGGCCGCTCGCTATGCGGATACCAATGGCTATCAGGGAGACAATACCCGGACGATGTGGCCCTGGCGGGATTGGGTGGTGCGGGCTTTCAATGCCAACATGCCCTGGGATCAATTTACGGTGTGGCAATTGGCCGGAGATCTTCTGCCGGGTGCCAGCGAGGAGCAGCGGCTCGCGACCGGTTTCCTGCGTAACCACCCCATCAACGGAGAAGGGGGGCGCATCCCCGACGAGAATCGTGTCGACTACGTCATGGACATGGCTGAGACCGTCGGCACGGTCTGGCTTGGCCTGACCATGAATTGCTGCCGCTGCCACGATCACAAGTTTGATCCCCTGAGCCAGCGTGATTATTACAGCCTGTTCGCCTTCTTCAATCAAACGCCAGTGGATGGCGGTGGCGGCGATCCCCAGACCGCTCCCACGCTCAGCGTCCCCTCAGCGGCCGCGCGGGCACGGTTGGCTGGCATCGAGTCCACGCTCCCTCTCAAGCGGGAGGCGTTGGCGGCAGAGCGCGAAGGCTCTCTAACACGGCGTCAGGGGTGGGAGAAAACTCTGCTCGCTGCGGCACTCGGGGAGCCTGTTTGGACCACCCTGAAGCCCGTGAGTGCAAAGGCCAAGGGCAGCCAGTTGACTGTCCAACCGGATGAATCGATCCTGGCCAGCGGAGGGAATCCATCGAATGACGACTATGAGGTGAAGGCTAAGCCGGGCGCGGGGCGATGGACGGGGGTCCGGCTCGATGCGTTACGCCATCCCTCGATGAACAATGAAAGTCTGTCGCGAGTGGACAGCGGGAACTTTGTTCTGACCACGTTTCGCCTCGAGCGAAATGAGGGTGCAATCACGAATCAAGCCATTGCCATGACCGCTGTCGGGGCGACGTTTGAGCAGGGGGATCTGAAGTTGAAAGGCGTGCTGGATGACGACAAGGCTACCGGCTGGGGGGTGTGGGATGGACGGGTGGTCGATCGGAGTCATGCAGCAGTGCTCCGATTTGACGCAGCGCTGGAGACGACGGCGGAAACCGTGTTGACCTTCCGTCTTCGGCATGAATCCAAAAATGCCCAACACCTGATAGGTCGCTTTCGTTTGGGTCTCACCGATGCCCCGACACCGCGCCTGACCCGGGCGGATGGGGAATTGCTTTCAGCACTGCGCACGCCCGAAAGATCCCGCAGCGATCTTCAGCGCGCGGAAATCGACCGAGTTTGGGAAGAGTCGGACGCGACACTTTTGACGCTCCGTCGGGAGCTGCGCGCATTGGAGGGGGAGCGTCGTGAGATCAACGGTACTGCGCCCAAGGTGATGGTCATGGCCGATCGTGAGGCGCTGAGGGAGACCCATGTTTTGGATCATGGAATTTACAATAAGCCTTTGGGCAAAGTGGTCGCAGCAACGCCCGCCAGCCTACCTCCCATGGCGGCTGATTCCCCACGAAACCGGCTGGGGCTGGCACGGTGGGTCGTTTCCTCGGAGAACCCGCTGATGGCTCGGGTGACGGTGAATCGTTTCTGGCAAGCTCTGTTCGGCGTGGGATTGGTGAAGACTTCGGAGGATTTTGGTGTGCAAGCGGAGTTTCCGCCACAGGCGGAGCTGCTCGAGTGGCTCGCGGCCGACTTTCGTGATTCGGGCTGGAATGTGAAACGATTGTTTCGCGGGGTGCTCACCAGCAAGACGTGGCGCCAGAGCTCGCGCCTGACTCCGGCCTTGCTCGAACGCGATCCTTTCAATCGGCTCCTGGCTCGAGGTGCGCGCTACCGGATGCCTTCATGGATGGTTCGTGATCAGGCTTTGGCGGCGAGTGGACTATTGCGGCCCATGGAGGGCGGGGCACCCGTAAATCCCTGGCAACCTTCGGGGGTGTGGGAGGAGTCCACTTTCGGGAATGTGAAGTATTCCCGCAGTCGCGGGGACGATTTGCATCGTCGCAGTCTCTACACCTTCTGGCGGCGGATTGTCGGACCGACGATATTCTTCGATACCGGATCCCGTTTGGTCTGCCAGGTGAAGCCTTTGCGCACCAATACACCGCTTCAGGCCCTGACCACGCTGAATGACACGACCTTCGTCGAGGCGGCGCGGGCTTTGGCACAAGAATCGGGAGGAATCCCCGATCCTGCGGCGCGGATTCGAGTCCTCATGCGCCGCGTGCTGGGGCGACTGCCATTGGAGGAGGAGACTCTGGTGCTCCGTGCGGGCGTGGAACGTTATCGGAAACTGTTCGAAGCGGCTCCGGAACAGGTGAAGGCGCTGCTCACCGAGGGGGAAGCCGTCCTATCGACGGAGGCAGAAACACCTGAGTTGGCCGCTTGGACCCTGACAGCGCTCACGCTGCTCAATATGGATGAGACATTGACCCGGGAATAGTTGAACGCACCATGCACTCTCTAGACTTCAACGGTCAGGCCCTGGCGAGGCGCGAGTTTTTCGGCCGCACAGCGACGGGTATTGGCACCGCGGCGCTCGCTCAGTTGCTTCATCGAGATGGACTTCAAGCCGCCACGCTGCCGGGTGTGCCCGGGTTTCCCGGTTTTGCTCCGAAGGCCAAGAGGGTCATCTACCTTTTCATGAACGGCGGGCCCACGCATGTGGATCTGTTCGACTGGAAGCCACAGATCAAGGCGCTCCATGGCAAGCCGGTGCCCGACTCCTACGTGGGGGGGAAGCGCTTCAGCACCATGACGGGTGCGGCAGGTGGAAAGCTCATGCTCGCTCCGGTGGAGCCTTTTCAGCAGCACGGACAGTCGGGTGCCTGGGTGAGTTCGCTCATGCCGCATACCGCCGCGATAGCCGATGAGCTCTGCTTCATCAAGTCCATGCACACGGACGCGGTGAACCACGCCCCGGCGATCTCCTTTCTGCTCAGCGGGGCTCAGCTTCCAGGTCGTCCAGCCCTGGGGGCCTGGCTGAGCTATGGGTTGGGCTCCGAGACGGAGAACCTGCCGTCATTCGCTGTCATGACCTCGGTCAGCAAAGGCACCTCCTGCGGGCAGATTTTCTACGACTTTTACTGGGGGTCGGGCTTTCTGCCCTCTCGGTATCAGGGGGTGAAGTTCCGCAGCGGTGGCGAGCCGGTCCTCTATCTGTCCGATCCCCGTGGCGTGAATTCAGCGATGAAACGGGGGATGCTGGACGATCTCGCGAGGCTCAACGAACGCAAGCTGCAGGACTTCGGTGACCCGGAGATCGCGACACGTATCGCACAGTATGAGATGTCCTTTCGCATGCAGGCCAGCGTCCCTGAGCTTGCAGACTTTAGCAGCGAGCCGGCCTCGGTGCTGGAGAGCTACGGGCCGGGTGTTAAGGAGGCGGGGACGTTTGCTCACAATTGCCTGATGGCGCGTCGACTGGTGGAGCGCGGAGCCCGTTGCGTGCAGTTGATGCACGCGGGATGGGATCAGCATAATTCCATCACCACAGAACTTTACACGCAATGCCGCGACACGGATCGCGCGAGCGCTGCGCTGGTAATGGATCTGAAACAGCGCGGTTTACTGGACGATACCTTGGTGGTTTGGGGGGGGGAGTTTGGTCGCACCCCTTTCATCCAGGGCAATCTGGGCGATCGACCTCGCTGGGGACGTGACCACCATCCCTATGCGTTTACTCTGTGGATGGCCGGGGCAGGGGTGAAGCCGGGGTTGAGCTATGGGGCGTCGGATGACTTAGGAATGAACGCAGTGGTCGATCCCGTGCATGTCCATGATTTTCAGGCCACGCTCATGCACCTGATGGGCATTGACCACAAGCGGCTGACCTATCGATTCCAGGGACGCGACTTCCGGCTGACCGACGTCCATGGGGAGGTCGTGCGAGGGGTTTTGGCGTAGTGACAGCGGTCCTATGACAAAATCATGGACGGTAGAATCATGGGGAACCTCTTTCCCGGAGGTAGATGAGTTTCCCCCTCATCGGTCCAGGTAGTCCTTGAGCTTTTGGCTTTGGTCGGAGCCCATTCTTTTGGCCTGATAATACCTTTCCTCCAGCAGCCATGGGAAGCTGCGGCGCACGACGGGGGTCAGATCGAAGGGCTTGATCACTTTGCTTTCGATGTGTGCGCTGGCTTCCTCCACGGAATCGGTCGTAAAGATCAGCTGCAAATCTTGTGGGCTGATCGTTCCCATGCGCGCCATCTTCTCCAACATGGCAGTGAGCTCCTTCCAGTATTCCTTTCCCATCAGCACGATCGGAAAGTTCTTGAGCTTGCCGGTTTGAATAAGGGTCAGCGCTTCGAAGAGTTCGTCCAGAGTTCCAACGCCTCCTGGACAGACGACGAAGGCATAGGAATATTTCATCAGCAGGGTCTTGCGCACGGAGAAGTAGCGCATGCTTACCCAGCGGTCGAGATAGGGGTTTGCCCCTTGTTCCATGGGGAGCTCGATGTTGCAGCCGACCGAGCGCCCCCCGACATCCCGGGCTCCACGATTTGCGGCTTCCATGATTCCCGGACCGCCTCCGGTCATGACCGTAAAGCCAAGCTTGGCCACGGCGGCTCCAATCTCCCTGGCCTGTTGGTAGTGCGGGTGCGATTCGTGGGTGCGGGCGGAGCCGAAGACGGTCACGCAGGGACCGACAAAATGCAGCGAGCGTAGGCCTCGAAGATAGTCGCGCATCATGCCGAGCAGGGTGAGGAACTCGCTTGTACGCGAGTGGGGCCCCTCGAGCAGATGATAGTCGGCGAGGGATCGCTCGGGGATTTCTTCCCGCTTAGGGGCAGGGGGAGCTTCTACCACAGACCCGGGGACCGGCTGGTTTACTGGAAGTTCTGGCGTCATGTTCAAAGTCGTGTCGTGCGTGCTATTCACCAAGCCTACGAGCCTCGTGCCCGGGCTTCTGCAGTGGCGACAGCATAAGCATACCGGTTCTCCTCAGGGAGTCCGCAAGAATCCGCGACACGAGCATTCTTCCCGCTTGCCTCCGGGACGGTAGCCTCGGAAAGTAGGGATTCAATGAACCGTATTGAGCAGAAATTTTCTGGCCTCCGGGAACGCGGGGAAAAGGGCCTTGTTGTCTACATTGGTGCGGGGGACCCGGACCTCGAAGCCACCCGCCTCCTGGCTCTGGCGTTTGATAAGGTCGGAGTCGACGTTCTCGAGTTGGGGATTCCCTTTAGCGACCCACTGGCCGACGGTGTGGTGAATCAGCTCGCCGCCCAGCGAGGATTGGAGTCTGGCACTACCCCGCCAAAGGTCCTGCAGATGGTCACGGCAATTCGCAAGGATTCCCAGATCCCGATTGTTTTTTTCGTCTACTACAATCTCCTGCACCGCTATGGCTTGGAGCGCTTTATCCAAGACTCCAAGACGGCGGGAGTGGATGGACTCCTGGTGCTCGATCTCCCTCCTGAGGAGTCGGGTAATTATGTGGAGCTCATGAATGCCGCGGGGCTTGCCCCCATCTTCCTTCTCGCGCCGACCACTCCGGCGGACCGGATTCCTTCGCTCGTTAAGAACGGCCAGGGCTTCCTCTACTACATCTCCCGCGAAGGAGTCACCGGTATGCAGAGCAAGGTGGCGGACACCATCGCCGAGATGACCACTCTGATCCGGAAGTTCACCCCACTCCCGTTGGCGATTGGCTTCGGAATCTCAAACCCTGAGCAGGCGAAGCAGGTGGCGATGCACGGTGAGGCGATCGTGGTGGGGAGCGCCATTGTCAATCAGGTCGCTCAGTATGGTCGGAGCCCCGAGATGGTCGAGAAGGTGAGCGCCTTTGTTGGATCCTTGGCCAAGGCGATCAAGAGCTGACGCTTGGCCGTATGGGCCTTACAGAATCATGGGCGCTCCCAATAACCGCACTTTGAAGCTGGGGGAGTTGGAGCAAGCGGCGCTCGCCAGTCGATTGATTCGACCGGGACCCCTGCCTGGTGTGGAAGGGCTTTCGGATCAGCTCCTCTGCGGGGATGCTATCAAGCTGATCCCTCAGCTGCCCGCTGGCATCGCGGACCTGATCATCGTCGACCCTCCTTACAATCTTTCCCGGACCTTTGGGGCCACTGAGTTTCGGGAGAGCTCGACCGATGTGTATGCAGTTTGGATTCGAACCTGGCTTCCCGGCCTTCGACGGCTGCTGAAGGATGACGGATCCCTCTACGTCTGTGCCGACTGGCGTTGCAGCGGTGTGATCCAGCGAGAGCTGGAGTCCACCTTTCACATACAGAACCGCATCACCTGGGAGCGAGAGAAAGGCCGAGGAGCGAAAGCCAATTGGAAAAATGCCAGCGAGGATATCTGGTTTTGCACGGCGGATCCCGACCGATACTACTTCGATCTGGAGAGTGTGAAGCTGCGTCGGAAGGTCATCGCGCCCTATCGGAAAGGGGGGCAACCCAAGGACTGGGAGCAGACAGAGCGTGGCAACTTTCGCCGAACCCATCCTTCCAATCTGTGGACCGATCTCACCGTGCCATTCTGGTCGATGGCCGAGAATACCGAGCATCCTACCCAGAAGCCCGAGAAACTTATTGCTAAGCTCATCCTGGCCAGTTCGGCTCCGGGGGCCTTGGTTTTTGATCCGTTCTTGGGCTCGGGAACTACGGCCGTGGTAGCGCGCAAGCTTGGACGCAAATTCCTGGGTATCGATCGGGAGGAAAGCTACTTGTGCCTGGCTGCCAAACGCCTTGCCCTGGCGAGGGTGTCTCCGGAGATTCAAGGCTACTCAGATGGCGTTTTTTGGGAGCGAAACAGCACGCCTCCAGCAGGCCGTCGGGACGCTGAAGGCTGAACGCTGAACGTTGGACGTTGGACGTTGGACGTTGGACGTTGAGGATTGATTTGGCGGTCTATTTGTGTTCTTTCACGGGGCGCGATGAAATCCAAAACCAGCAAGAGCGACCGATTTGTCATCATCATGGCGGGAGGCCGTGGGGAGCGGTTTTGGCCGCTCAGTCGGCAGAAGACACCCAAGCAGCTGCTCACCCTTCTGGGCAAACGCTCCTTCCTTCAAACGGCCTACGATCGCGTGACGCCTCTCGTTCCTGCGCGCAACATTTTCATCATCACCAATGCGGTCCAGGCTCCTGAGGTCCGCCGCCAGCTTCCCAAACTGCCGAAGGAGAACGTCATTGCTGAGCCGTGCGGACGTGATACGTGCGCGGCGGTGACGCTTGGGGCCGCGCTCGTGGGAGCCCGTTCCACGACGGGCGTTATGGCAGTGCTCCCTTCCGACCATGTCATCCCGGAAGGGAAAAAGTTTCAGCAGGTCCTGGCGGACTGCTTCGACCTAGCGTCGCGTGGTCAAGTCATTGCCACCATCGGTATCAAGCCCACCGAGCCTGCCACGGGCTATGGCTACATTCGCACCGGAGCCAAGCTCCCGGCGCCACAGGGGGCGAAGTCCTATAAGACTCCCTTTTTCAAGGCAGAACAGTTTGTGGAGAAGCCCAATTTGGAGAAGGCCCTCGAGTATCTTCAGAGCGGAAACTACCGTTGGAATGCAGGCATGTTTGTCTGGTCCTTTGTCACAATCACCCAGGGGTTGGAGAAGCACCAGCCCGATATGGCTCAGGCCTGCCAGCGGTGGTTTCAGGCGGCGCAGAAGCCGGGCAAGCTCATCAAGGTGCTGGCGAAGGAGTATCCTGAGATTCGTAAGATCTCCATCGACTACGCCCTTATGGAGAAGGCACAGAATGTGGTTTGTGCTGACGGAAGTTTTGAATGGGACGATCTAGGAGCCTGGCCTGCTCTTGCCCGCCATCTAAAGGTAGATGCCGAGGGAAATGCCGTGGTGGGCGATTTCATCCATATCGATGCTGCTCGCAATGTGGTCTTCGACGCGCGGACACGTCATCGCACCCCCATTGCCATCGTCGGACTTAGTGATTCAATCATCGTGCAAACCGACGACGCCATGCTGGTCGCCCACAAGAGTCAGGCGCAAAAGGTCCGTGAGTTGGTCGCTAAGCTCGCCGCCGACAAGCGTTACTCCCATTTGGTGTAATGGTTGGGAGGCGTCCGCAATCCCTAGAGTTAGCGAATGGTGGAGCAACAAAGTGAGGGAAATCCCTAAGACAGGGGATTGATGTGGGCGGGATGGGAGCACAGACTGAGGTCAGATCCTACGATGACGTGATGAAGTTAAGGCAACAGACACTTGTGGTTTTACCGGGTTCAAAGGGCGGGACCCGGTCATCGCGGCTTACGCAGAGCACACATCGATTCATACGGAGCGGTGTCAATCGCCGGAATCGTGACGCAATCAGAAGGAAGATCTCCTCCAGTGTGCTCAGCATAGGCCGTGGTGCTTTTCTTTACCCTTGGCTGCTAGGGGTGGCG
>CAMAVD010000093.1 GCA_945861575.1 Akkermansia muciniphila | reverse complement strand
CGCTGAAATACAACCGGTGCCACTGGCTCGAGTTGCTCGCCCTCGGCGAACATTACGAGCGTGCGGAAATCACCGCGAACATCGCCGACGACGGCTCCGTGGACATCAGCCTGGCAAGAAATATCCGGCAGTTTGCGATTCATCCGCCGACGCTCGCTTCCCCCATGGCCAGGCTCAGCATCGCCGGGGCGGAAGTTTCCCTGCCGAAGCGACAGCCAGGCGGCATCCCTCACGCCCTCGTGTTCACGCAGGGGCACGGCAAGTGGAAATTCACCGGCCTGCGCGAGTCAGTGACGCTCGCGGGCAAACGTCCCGGCGTGCAGGGGCCCATTGACGACGCCTTCGTCGCCCCGTTCCTCTGTGTTCGCGGGACCGGCCAGCCTTGGAACCCCGCGGTTGGCGCTTGGGCCGACGCGAACCTGCGGCGCTTCGCCTACGAGTGGGCGCGCTACATGAGAGGCGACCTGCCCATAAAGGACGACACGGACGTCAGCACGGATGACGTTCATACGAAGAACCTCATCCTTTTTGGCGACCCCGGCAGCAACAGGTGGATTCGGAAAGCTCTGTCCGGGTTGCCTATCAGGTGGACGCGTCACGAGCTGCGACTTGGCCATGAGCGTTACTCAGCCGCGGACCACGCCCCGGCAGCTGTCTGCGCGAGTCCGTTGCCAGGCGCGGGCGATCACTACGTCGTGCTCAACAGCGGGCATACGTTTCACGAAAAGGAGTTCGCCGCGCTGAACTACCTGCTTTTTCCGCGCCTCGGCGACTGGGCGGTGATGAAGGTCATTGCCGGCGGAGAGGAGTGGCGGCCCTCGTCTCCTCGGTTTCCCGAGGAGGCTGTTCGCGCGGGATTCTTCAATGAGGAGTGGAGGGCGGCACCATGACAAGGATCCTCATTGCGGAATGCAAGCAGGAGGTGTCCACGTTCAATCCGCACCTCAGCAACTACGACGATTTCGCGATCCGTCGGAGCGGGGAGCTGCTCCAGTATCATCGCGCCGTGCGCAATGAGATTGGCGGTGCTCTCAGCGTGTTTGAGGCAGAAGCGGACGTTGAACTGGTGCCGACCTATAGCGCGATTTTCATCACCTCGGGTGGCACGCTGGAGGGCAAAGCCTGGGAGCGAATCGCCGACGAGTTTCTCGCTGCCGTCCGCGCCGCCCCGCCGGTCGACGGAGTCTACTTCTGCATGCACGGGGCCATGGCCAGTGAGGATGAACCTGACCCCGAGGGCCACCTGCTGGCCGAGACGCGCAAAATTCTGGGCGAGGCGGTTCCCTTGGTCGTGTCACTCGATCTGCACGGCATCCTCACCGACCGGATGCTGGAGCATAGCGACGCGGTGGTGGCGTATCACACCTATCCCCATGTGGACTTCTTCGAGACCGGCCAGCGGTCTGCACGTCTGCTCTTGAGATTGCTCGCAGGCGGGGCGGGTCCCGTCACCGCGAAGGTCGCCATCCCGGCGCTCGTTCGGGGCGATGAGCTCATCACGGCCACGGGTCTTTTCGGGCGAAGCATCGCGCAGGCGCAGGCGCTGGAGAATAGCCCCGGAGTGCTCTCTGCAGGAATGTTCATCGGGAACCCATTCACCGACGTGCCGGCGCTCCAGACTTACAGTTTCGTCGTGACCGACAATGATCCGGATCGAGCCGAACGCGAAGCCGTGAGGATGGCAGAAGGCTTCTGGGCAAACCACGAACAGATGCAGGTGAATCTGGTGAGCCTCGAAGAAATGGCGCGCATTGTCGCGGCACCACGGACGGGTACCCTCGCGCTCGTGGATGCGGCGGACGCCACCAGCTCTGGTGCTTCGGGGGACAGCAATGCGATCCTGCGCACGCTCATGGAATCTGGCTATCGCGGTCGGACTCTTGTTCCTATCGTCGACGCACCCGCGGTGCAACACGCCTTCCAGGCGGGGGTGGGAGCAGTCATTCAAACCACCCTGGGTGGCACACTCGACCCCCGCCGTTTCCAGCCGCTGCCCGTGGAGGTGAAGGTCCGACTGCTCGCGGATGGCCGGTTTCGCAGCGAGTCATTCGGTGAGGAATGGTTCGCAGGGCCGACCGCCGTGCTGGAGGCGGATAACTTCACCGTCATCGCCAGCAGCCGAGCGGTGAGTCTCTACGACCGCTCGTTTTTCTACGCGCACGGCCGGAATCCC
This sequence comes from Akkermansia muciniphila, assembly GCA_945861575.1. Classification (GTDB taxonomy): domain Bacteria; phylum Verrucomicrobiota; class Verrucomicrobiia; order Limisphaerales; family UBA11320; genus UBA11320. Next base: position 15,925 of record CAMAVD010000093.1, on the reverse strand, counting down.
CAACACTTCGAGGCTGTTGTGGTGAAATCTCCGCACTGCCAGCCGCACATGTATGCTGATTGGTGTGCGGGAATGGTGAACGTGGATGCACCCGGTTCCTCGAGCGCGAACCTGCACCGCCTAGGCCACACGCGTTGTGCTCGCCCGATTTTCCCGCTCGACGCCAGCGTGAGTTTCACGCCGAAGGCGACGTTGTTTCAGCGATCACACCCCCAAAAATCCTCAAGAGAACTCTCATGAAAATTCGTGAAATCCGCTGTGCCGGCCTGCTGGGCGCCACCCCCGAGGGCGGCTGGAGCAATGAGCTGCGGCCCGAAGACTGCGTTCACACCCTCATCGCAGTGCATACGGACGAAGGTGCCATCGGCCTCGGGAGCGTGTTCACCAACGACGCTCTTGTCCGCGCCGCGCTTAAGATCCTCGAGCCGCTCTATCGTGGCGAGAATGCGCTGGAACCGGAGCGCGTGAGTGAGAAGCTCCACCAGCACATGTTCTGGCTCGGCCGGGGCGGATCGATCACGCATGCCATCAGCGGCGTGGACATCGCGTTGTGGGACCTGCTCGGCCAGGCCACCGGCCAGCCCGTGGGGCGCCTCCTTGGGGGACGATATCGCGAGCGCGTGCAGCCCTACGCATCGCTGCTCATGGACGAGCCGGCGAAGCTGCGCGACCACCTGTTGTCGGTGAAGGCCCAGGGCTTCAGGGCATTCAAGATCGGCTGGGGACCCTTTGGCCGGCGCAATGCCGCGACCGATGAAGCCATCGTGCGAGCTGCGCGCGAGGCAGTCGGTCCGGACTCGCGCTTGATGGTGGACGCTGGCGCGAGCGATGCCTTCTGGCCCAACGGCTACAAATGGGCACGCAACACCGCGCAGATGCTGGCGGACTACGATGTGCATTGGTTTGAGGAAGCGCTTGTGCCAGACGCGATCGAAGACTACGCGAAGCTCAGGGAGCACTCGCCCGTGTCCATCGCAGGCGGCGAGGTGCTCACGCGGCGGCAATCCTTCCAACCGTGGCTGGAAGCGCGCGCCCTAGACATAGTGCAACCCGACGTGACGAAGGTGGGGGGCATCAGCGAGGAGCGGCGCATTGCCTGGATGGCGCAGGAGCACGGCGTGCGGTTCATCCCTCACGGCTGGAACACGGCGGTCGGCCTTGCTGCGGATCTGCACCTCGCCTCGGCCTTCCCAAGCACCGACCTCGTTGAATATCTCACCGGCTCACCTTTTATCGACGAGATCACCGCTGGCGGCTGGCCTCTCGACGTGGACGGGATGCTGGCGATTCCAACCCGGCCGGGCCTCGGCCTGACCCTCGACCGGGATGCGCTTAAAAAGTACACCCGTGGCGAGCGACTGCTGGATTAGGGCACGGGATTTGAACGTTAACCGCGAATGAACGCCAATGAACGCGAATGAGACATTACTGCTGAAGGATGAAGTATACTTGGTAGTTGGGTGCGCCTTGGAGGTGATCAACGGCATCGGGCATGGGTTGCATGAACTCCAAAGAACGATAATCCAGAAGTCACAACCCAGGAGCCTTTTTCGCATTCGCGTCTATTCGCGTCCATTCGCGGTTACATTTATGGCCTCTTCCGGGTCTCACGCCCTTCGCTTCAATGTCCCATTCTGGCGGCTCACTCTGCCTAGGGTCATTGCTGAACTTTGCAAAACCCTCACCGACACGAAAACGAACTTTTCCACCACATCGATCCGTCTCGTCTATCGCCAAGTGGGCTCAGCCTGATTCCACTCTAGGTCAGGATGTCTGAGCCTGCCTTGGCGGCTCTGATAGCCGTAGGGGTAGGGCAGGTTGTCTTGAAGCTTGATGCGGCCGTTTTTCCCAGCGGGAGATTCGTCCGCGGGGACGTTGAGGGCGGGATGGAAAGTTAAGCCAAGATATATTGAAGGGCTGGGCTTCGGCGGAGTCGAAGGGGTTCACACCAAACCCATGAAAACCACAACGCCCGTCTTTTCCGTGCTTGCGGCGGGGTGGCTGATGATCTCCGTCATCGCCACCCACGCAGAAACCTTGGCCAACAACTTCTGGCCCAACTCTGATTTTGAGGAAGGAACCGAGCTCAACGATCCGGTCGCCGGGAAACTCAATGGCTGGAGTCGCGGCGGAAGCGATGGAAATCTTTGCCAGGTTAGTCCTAAAGCCTTCAGCGGCAGCTACGGCCTCTCTCTGTTGGATGAGAACAACTCCTACGGCGAATACTATTCCGATGTCAGCCTGGCAGGGCGTGTCGTCGCGGGCGACAAGATCGATCTCCGGTGGCAGGAGGTTTACCAGATTTAGGGCGGCGAGATGCGACTGACGCTGGTGTTTCAAGACAGCTCTGGATCCGCCACAGGCGTGAAGCATTACGTTCGGACGGGTTCAAGCGTTGGGTTTGGAGCCTCCCTGGACGAGGCCCAATGGGTTCAGAGGGACGAGACCGCCGACGTACCTGAGGGCACAACGACCCTGCGGATCTCGCTGGTCTCGGGCGGTGCTCTCTCCGTGACTGGGGTCTACGTGATCGATGAACTCTCGGTGGCTCGCCATCCGGCACCCGTCCTTCTCCCAAACAATCTCTGGAGCAACAACCCTACTTTCGAGGAGGGGTCCGATTTAGATCAACCCACCGGGCTTCTGACTCACTGGAACCGCGGCGGCTCTGCGGCCGGGATCTGTCAGGTCAGCTCCGACAACTCTATCAGCCCGAGCCACTCACTGGCCCTGGTGGACTCTGGCAATCAGTATGGTGAATGGTACTCCGATCTTCCTTTGGCTGGGGTGGCCAAGGGCGGCGACGAGTTGAATCTTCAGTGGTTCGAGCTTTTCAATGTGTCGGTCGGAGGTGAGATGCGGCTCACTGTGCTCGTTTTCAGCGGAGCGGATGCCGTGCTCGACGCCAAGCACTTCGTGGCCAAGGACTCGAGTTCTGGCTGGAGCGGAGAGGCGTCGACTTCCTCCTTCGTCAAGCGGAACGAGAAACTGACTCTTCCCGAGGGGGCCGCCAAGCTCCGGGTCTCCCTGGTGAGTGGTGGCTCTGAGGCAACCACGGGGATTCTGATCGTGGACGATCTTTCGATCAATAAGTCCGCCCCGGCATTGCCCGAGGTGCTGGCTGGAAATGTCTGGCCCAATCCGGGTTTCGAAGAGGGCACAGAGTTGGACACCGAGGCGGGTGTGCCCACCGGCTGGAGCCGCGGTGGAAACGCCTCGCAGCTCTGTATCGTGACTCACGAGAATTCCGTCAGTCCGTCGCACGCGCTCGCCGTGTCTGATGCGAGCGACTCCGGGTATTGCGAATGGTACAGCAATTTCCGCCTGGGTGCCTCTACAGGGGGCGGACGCCTGCTGAATCTTCAGTGGTTTGAGCTCTACAATGTCACGGCAGGTGAGATGCGATTCACTCTCCTGTTCTTCAACCCGGCGAACGCGTTGCTCGCCGAAACGCATTATGTGGCGCGTGCCAAGAGTGACGGCTGGAAGACCAGCCTCGCGGACTCGTCCTTCACGCGTCGCAATGAGCAGGTGGTCGTCCCTCCTGGCGCAACTCGACTGCAAGTGTCCTTGGTGAGTGGTGGGCCTGCTGAGTCCTTGGGTGTTCTCGCCATCGACAATCTCTCCATCGCGCCGGCTCCCAGCGCTCCGGTAGTTCTTTTCGGTAACGTGTGGTCGAATCCCGGCTTTGAAGAAGGCGTGAATTTGGATAATCCGCAGACGGGTAAGCCTGCTGGATGGGATCGGGGTGGAGCGGATGTCGCCATTGATCAGGTGCTCACCTCGGCTTTCCAGAGCTCCACCCATGCTCTGGCGGTGGTGGATGACAGCTCCACGAGTTTCGGGGAGTGGTATCGTTTCTTCGAGATCGGCAATAGCTTTGAGCCTGGCGCTGAGATTGAAGCCCAGTGGTGGGAGATTTTCAGCGTGAGTGAGGGTGGAGAGATGCGGCTCTCGGTCGTCTTTTTCGACGGCGCTGGGGCCAGCATCGGACAGAAGCATTTTGTCACCCGGGGCGACAGCACAGGTTGGGGTGGGAGTGTTCCTGTCTCATTCTTCACCAAGCGCCAGGAGCGTTTGACCGTGCCTCTCGCTGCCACAAAGTTTCTGGTAACCCTCACCTCTGGCGGCCCGCAGGAAACCACGGGCGTGATGGTCATTGACGATCTCTCCTTTGCTCCGCCGCTTCCTCCGCCAGATTTGCTGGTGCCGAACTTCTGGGTGAACTCCACTTTTGAGGAGGGTGTTCAACTCGACAACGCCACTGCGGGCCTGCCCACCGGCTGGAGTCGCGGCGGCAGCTATATCCGGGGCAATCGTGTGAACAGCGAGGTGGGCACGAGTCCGACGCACTCCCTGGAGCTCAACGACGATCAGGCGGATGGCTACAGCGAATGGTATCAGTTCTGGGCCTTTGGCGACAAGGTGCGCGGCGGCGACACCCTGGATTTGCAATGGTTCTGGGTCTATGACACTACGGGCGACATGCGGCTTTCCTTCATCTGGTATGATGCGGAGAACAATGACGCTGGCCAGAACCACTTTGTCGTGAGGGGGCAGAGCCCCGATTTCACGGGGGATATTCTCACCAGCCCCTTCGTCAAGCGGACCCATCAGATCAAGGTGCCTGAAAAAGCGGTGCGAGGTCTGGTCAGCTTTGCCTCAGGCGGGTCGCTGAGCGTGCAGGGACGGATTATCCTCGATGATTTATCCCTCAGAGCCATTCCGTTTCGAGTGGTGGATCTTAGCCCGACCTCCGAGGGATGGGCTGCCACCTGGAGCAGTGCTGCGGACAAGACCTATCAGCTGCAGTCCACGGAGTCGCTTTCGCCTCCCGACTTCCAGCCCGTGCCCGGGGCGGAAAGTATTCCTGGGGATGCTGGGGGTGAAGTGACGGGATTCACCGACACCAGAGCTGCGAACAAGGCGCGCTACTACCGCGTTGTGGTGGTTCCAGTGGAAGGGCAATAGTCCTTGGCATCCAGCGGACGCCCAGCTTGGCATGACCTTCCGAGAGTAAGGTCAGCAGGCTGGGCGTTTTGCGTTCTCAGGTTGAGACTCACTGCATATGAACGCGGCCCAGTCCGAACTCGTTGCCCATGCGCGTGACATGGCCGTTCTTGAATTGGATTTCGATGAACTTCGAACTCGCGAAGGCGTTGCCTTTTTCGTCGCGGAGCGTGGCGACCTGCTTTTTGCTGCGGGCATCGAAGATCAGGATTCCTTCGCCGGAGCGGACCTCGCTTTGAGCGCCATCGGGGGAGCTGGCGTAGAGATAGCGATGGGCTTCGGCGGCGTTTACGGATCTGCTTGTGAGGAAAAGAAGGAGCGACAATCGATAGGCAAGGGTGGCGTTCATGGTCTGGGTCGTTCTATGGGCAGTGAATCGATGTGCTGAGGGGCCGGACATGGACAGGGAGGTGGGGCACGCCGCAAACTCTATTTTTGCAATCGAAGCCCGACAAGGAAAAGTGATCTATCCTCAGATTTCGAAGATTTACACAGATTATGGGACAAGACACGGCGGCTCTCCATTCCAGGGCCTTCTCCGTAATCTGCGAAAATCTGTGTAAATCTGCGGATCAAAGGTCTTCATATTGATTCACCGACCGCTGCTCTCCGCTCTGTCTGCATCATCGACCTGGGGCGAGGACCACACGGAACCCAATGGGTTTGTTCCTTTTGTCCGGGTTATTGTTGTTGCGGCTCGAAGCACGCGCTCCTGCTCGTCGACTCAAAAATCACCCACTCAAGTACACGAAGAGGCTAAAAATATAACCGCGAATGGACACGAATAGACGCGAATGCGAAAAAGGCTCCTGGGTTGTGACTTCTGGATTAACGTTCATTCGCGTTTATTGGCGTTCATTCGCGGTTAACGTTCCAATCCCGGCAGTGGGCCGTCGGTGGGTTTCGGTGAAGCTAAGGCAGCCGTCTCAATGCCGACCCAACTCCGTGATCGGTTACCTGCGGTTCACCGTCGCTACACACGACCGTCAACAGACAATCCCAAGACAATCCCGGAAGAACCAACTTTTCTAAAGTGCTTCTGGATTTTTCGCGAGATGCTCTTGCAGGATCCCTCCATGCAGAATCTTGGGGATAGCTATCGGCAAAGGGCATTGTCTCGATTTCCATCGGGCTCCAATGGCGAGTATGGCATTCCCCCGGAACTGATTCCCGTGATCGAACGCGGCAAGGGGTGTCGGGTGACCTCATCGGAGGGGCGCGACTTTCTGGACATGACCATGGCCTGGGGGGCGGCGCTCGTGGGGCACGCGCATTCCGAGGTAGTCGAGGCGGCCTCCAAACAGGCGTTGCTGGGGGCGAATTTCGCTGCGGTGAACTGTCGTTCCGTTGAGCTGGTCGAGCGACTCCATCGCATTAATCCGATGCTGGAGAGCATTCGTCTCGTGGCCTCTGGTACCGAGGCGACCATGCTCTGCCTCCGGGTGGCCCTGGCGGCTACTGGTCGCCGAAAAGTTCTCCGTTTCGAAGGGGCCTATCATGGGCAGCATCCAGTGGGGGTCGCAGGAATGCTTCATGGACGGCCTTCTGCTCTTCCGAGCTGTGATCCGGCAGGCGCGGGAGCTCCCTGGGTGGAAGAGGATGTTCTGGTGGCCTCCTTCAATGATCCGGTGCAAACGGAGCAAGTTCTCCGTGCTCATGCCTCCGAGCTGGCCGCGGTGATCGTGGAGCCCCTTCACCGTTGTCTCCCTCCTGCACCCGGTTTTCTTCAACTCTTGAGATCGGTGACGCAAGAGCTCGGAGTGGTTTTGATTTTTGATGAGGTGGTGACGGGGTTCCGTTTGGCGCTCGGCGGTGCGTGCGAGTATTACGGGGTGACTCCCGATCTGCTGGCCTATGGGAAGGCGCTCGGCGGCGGTTTTCCGATTGGTGCCTATGGTGGACGGGCTGATCTGATGGAGGTGGTGGAAGAGCATCGGCTTCCGGGACCTCGCTATGTGTGGTCCGCTTCGACTGGCGGTGGCAATCCGGTCTCGAGCGCAGCCGCACTGGCCACGTTGGATGTGCTCAGTCGGGAAGGTGTTCACCCCCGCCTGCATGCATTAGGGCATCGTTTGAGATCTGCCATGCGCCAAGTGCTAGGAGAGGCAGGCGAGGTGGCACAGGTGCTCGGGGACGGCCCGCTTGCGCAGGTGGCGTTTTCGGCTGCACCCGTTGTGGATCAGAAAAGCTGGTTGGCAAGCGATCGTGTTCGTGGGCGCTTGCTCATGCTCCAGCTCCTTCGTGAGGGAGTTTTCTTGAATCCGATGGGCACGAAACTCTACCTAAGCCTGGCGCATGACGAGAGAACCATCGATGAGTTTTCCGAACGACTCGCCCGCAGCCTGAGGGCCCTGGCGCGGTCTTAAAACCTAAACCCTTCCCATCCCCCACGGGGAAAATAAGGTTCCCAGCTAAACAACCGAAAGCATCCGTGAGGTCGGAATTCTGGACACAGATGTTGTTGCGGTGAATGGCCGCGACCAGATGTCAGGTGTGGTGACGGGTTCGAACGTGCGGATTCTGTAAGCTGACCTGGCTGTCAGACTGCGGGGAGTGTTGATCCACAGATGGGCGGCAGGATTTACACAGATGGAAGGAAGGACCGCCACGTGCCATCGCATTCAGCAGCTCGTCTCGCCGCAGAAACTTTTCCAAAATAGATTTTGACGAGACCATGATGATGGGCGTAAAGGTTTTGGCACTCGCAAGAGAGGCTTCGAGAAACGAAGTCAGGGAGGTGGCAACACTTCCAAGGAACAAATCCGTCGGTCACGTTTGGAACTGGAACGAACGCCCACATGAGCCGCTTTCGCATCAGTCAAAGCAAGGAAGCCCCGAACCTCAGCTGGCCTGAAGCTCGTTCCCACGCCCCCTCCCAGTCTTCGCCCGTCGCAGCCCGTCGCAGCCCGTCGCAGCCCGTTTTGTAAACGGATCCACTTGGGTGGATGTCTCCGGATCAGCAGTGGGCCTGAATGTAAAGCTGCGGTCGATCTTGTCTCCCTCGATTGTGAGGGTTCTTGTCCCATGAAAACGCTCCCGCTATACCGACTTGTTCTCCAAATATCAAAGTGCTCACTGCCGTCGGTCATCGTTTTGTTTCTCCTTGTTGTGAGCGCGGGGGCACAGGAGATGACGCAGGAGATTGTTGAGCGCGGAGCGCATCATCGGGTGGTGGATGTGGTCCAGGCGGCGACGGCCGAAAACCCTGCTGGGACCAGCTTTCGCTATACCGAGCTGGCCACCGGGATGCATTACTGGGATGGAACGGAATGGAAAGGAGCGGACCCGGACTACGAGGTGAACGGCCCGTTGGCGGTGGCTCAGCACACCGCACATAAGGTGACACTCAAAGCGAATCTTGCGGAGGAGGATTCGGTGCAGGTTGTGACGCCTGACGGTCAGGAGTTTCGGGCGCGGCCCCTCTTCTTGGCGTATCGGGATGGCACGAATGTGGCCCTGGTGGCGGAGTTAAAGGATTGCGTGGGGGAGTGGATCGCTCCGGGTGTGGTGGTGTACAACGCAGCCTTCGATGGGATCAACGCAGCGATTCGGTATTCCGTCACTCAATTTGGATTTGAGCAGGATGTGGTGCTCTATGATCAACAGGGACTCAACCCGGCAGATTACCTGATGAACCCGGAGAGCGCGACTTTGGAGTGTTGGAGTGAGGTGACCCGAGCGCCCCAGTCGCAGCAGACGGCGCAGCCGTTGGCAAATCAAGAGACGGATGTCCTGATCAACTTTGGCAGCATGGAGATTCGTCAAGGGGCGGCGTTTACGAGCGCTGGGGATGGCCCTCAGGTGCCGGTGTTCAAGCGGTATGGGGAGGTGGCAGGAAAAACCTTTCTGGTTGAGTCAGTGAGGAGTCGTGAGTTCTGGAAACTCCTGGAAACATTGCCGGAGTTTAGCGAGCCCAATCCCGAGGAGGCGCGTGTCCGAAAGAAGCGCTTCTTTTCGACGGACCAGGCGCTCCTAGCGAGCCTAAGTCCAAGAACTCGGAAAGCGAATACGGCGGCGACGTTCCGACGCGGAATCCTGGATCGGAAGAAAGCGGTCGTGATCGATTATCAATTGGTCCAATCGAACCCAAACAACTGGGTATTCACGGCGGGAGAAACTTTTTTGGTGAGTGGTCCGACCACATTTTCCGGGGTAACCAGGTTCGAGGGCGGAAGTATCATCAAATTTTCGAAGAACGTAAGCGCCTCGTTGAGTCTTAGCGGCCCAGTGGTTTGGGATTCTGCCCCCTACCGGCCGGTGATCCTGACAGCCCGTGACGATAACTCGGTTGGCCAGCCCATTTCAACGGGACCGCTCTCCGGGACATATGCTACAGAGGCTCTCAACTTTACGAGCGCCGGAACGGCGTCCTTGCTCATTCAACATCTGAGGGTCTCGTATGCGCAGACTGCCATTCGGGCGCAGTATTGGGACAGTCTTTATCCGCTGACAATCAGGCATGCGCAAATCGTAGGATGTCAGTACGGATTTAGAGGGCAATTCGGAACCTACAAGCTTCAGAATGTCTTAATGACGGGGCTCCAGGCAGCCTTCAACAATGTATACAATGCTGCCGTGTATGCCACGCATTTGACTGTGAATGGGACTGTGGCGTTCCAGGTGCCCGATTCAGGGTCTGCGGTGCAAACGTTCGTGATTGAGAACAGCTTGGTCAACGGATGCACGACAAACGGGGTCGCCATTTCAGGCAACGGCACGGCGTATATCTATCCGTCGTCGTCGACACTGTTCACGACGTGTGGTGGTGCTGGGCATTACCTCGCCAAGACTAGTGCCTATCGCAATACGGGCACGGCGACGGTCGATGCGCAGCTCAAAGCTGAGCTGCAGAAGATGACGACCGAGCCGCCGAAGAGTTTGACATCGGAGATTCTCACCGATACCGAATTATTTCCCTCGGTTCAGCGAGACACCGATGCGCTGGATCCAGGGGCGCATTACGTTCCTATTGACTGGTTGGTGTCCACGCTAAATGTGACAGGCTCAGCGCTGAGTCTCAAGGATGGCGTGGTCATCGCATTTACCAATGCTGCGGGTGTCTGGCTAAAAGCGGGCAGTTCTCTAAAGAGTGAGGGTTCGCCGCATCGCATGAACGTGATCACCCGCTACTCCGCCGTGCAGGAGAGTCCTGCTCCGGGCGCTGTGGGGGGAGGGGCCGTCGCTACAGCAATCTACACCGGCAACACCGGTGTGAGTTTGGCGACGGCACCTGCGGTTGACTGCCGTTTCACCGCTTTCCACCCCGGCTACGGATCCTACCATCTCTTTACCTCGGATGGGGTAGGGGGAGCGTCTTTCTATTTGACGAAGGCGGTTAAGTTGCGGGACTGCCAATTTTACGGAGGTCTGCTGAGTTTAGGGGGCAATACAGCGAGCGCCACGGTGGAGCTCAATAACAATCTCGTGTATCGGGGTGGGATCGTCTGTGGGGGACTCATGAGCTTCAGCATGAGAAATCATTTGAACTGGAGGTCATCGATTTCCGTGACCGCTCCCGCCGGGAGTGCTTGGGGGTTTTACGACAACGTGTTTGATGGATGCAGTCCGGTAACCCAGACGGGGGCCGCACTGATCCATAACTACAATGGCTATGTCAACGGATCGCTACGTCTGACTCCTTCGGCAGCCAATGACCGTGTGATTGCGAGCTTCTCCTACGCCTCCGTGAGTGGAGGACTGGAGCCTTGGTATCACACGGATGCGACCTATGCGACGGGCTTGGTAGATCGAGGGAGTCAGACGTGGGCGGCAGCGGGTCTCGCACACCATACGGTGAAAGCGGGGCAGGTTCCCGAACGATCGGATGCGAGCTCAGCCAGCAGCACGCTGGTGGACATGGGATTCCATCTGGTGGCGGTGAGCACTAGTACGGGGCTGCCTGTGGATACGGATGGGGACGGTTTTTTCGATGTGATGGAGGACCGCAACGGGGATGCAGCCACCACTCCCAGCAGTGGGGAAAGTGATTTTAAGGTCTCGGAGAGCGGCTTGGGGGGAAGTGCGCCCCTGCTGGTATTTACGCCGCTGAAGTAAGCAATCAATCCGGAGGGAACAACTGTGAAAGCGAGAAGAGTGTGTTTGACGGGGATGCTGTGCGTTTGGCTCTGGCACGCTGGCGAAGCTAAGAATTGCCCGAGTGGTGCGATCGCCTGGGTGGAGTCGGTCTCGGCCAGCGCCACGCGGGTGAAAACGGGCGCTGAAAACAAGGCGGGTTGTGAAGATCCACCATGCGTAACCCAGCGGTACAAAAAGATGAGGGAGGTCACGGTTAAGCACTATGAGATGATAGGCGGTAGCAAGCGGATCGACTACAGTCGTACCCAAGTTTCCACCGCTTCTGCCGTCGCAGTGCCGCTTGGGGGGCTATGGACTTGGGAGGATAGCTTTACGGGACACTACTCCGCCTACTTCGAGGATGGAGGCGACGTTCCTGAATGCCCGGACACCGCGTTTACCACCGCAGAGCCTCCGAGTTACTGCGATGCCTACTACGAGGTCATGAGCTACCAACCAACGGCCGATCTGGAAGATCAGGAAACGGATCCTTGCCCGGATTCGACCCGCAGCGAGGCTGTCGATCCGTTCTCACCATGGCTGGGGTCCTTCAGCACATCCACCACCACTTACGAGGATCCGATCACCGACGCGATGCTCAAGGGAGAGGTGGAGAAGGCCATTCCAGAACCGTCCAGCGGAGGCCCTTGGGGCGGCGGGGCATCGTCAAGCTACAGTTTACAAATACATCAGAATCAACTTGGCATATTCGTAAAGGGAACTGGCTCGAAATGTCTCTACCGCTTCAAGGTGGCTGGCACCGAGTCGGGAACTCAGTATGAGATACTCTGGGACGTCTGGGAGCAGGACCCGGATGGGTTGAGGCTCTTCAAGAGCGAGAAGACGAGTTTCACTGGTACGGGTAAAAAGTTTCAATACGTGGCCGGCCGGACACTGGATGTGCCTGGATGGGATTCGCAAGATTGCGAACTGGGTGGAGGGGTTCGATTTATCAAAATGGAGTCCATCCGGGTTGAGATTCACGAAGAGGACTCCGGGGACGGAGAGGAATAGGAGGCATTGAAATGAAATCCTTTCAACAAATGCGGGGTATTTCGAGGATCGTGCGGCGGATGGGTGTGCTGTGCCTCCAGGTTGTGAGCCTTATCGGATGGTGGACTCCACAGTCTGCGTTGGCAGTCACGCCACCGGGCACCGGCCGTGTTGGCTGGCGATCGCCCGCGGCTGCCGGATGCACTTCCTGTGGGGATGGTCCAAGTCAGTTCACCGTCGGAATCGATCTGGAAATCAGTCTGGGAGCCCGCGCTGAGGGAGCATCAGCGGGCTCGCTTTATCTGTCGCGCGGGGCTCCCCATCTTCACATGTTCCAAACCCGCTCCCTTGAGGCGTCCTACGACCCGCCTCAAGGCTCTGACGTGCAGGTTATCCGTCAGGAGATGGGTCCATGGCGTGCGATCATGCAGGTGGTCACCCCGCACGTTATTGTGAGAACGACGTCGAGTCTATTCGGTGGCCCATACAGCTATGATCTAGAGTTTTACAAAATCGCAGCCAAAGGAGGCTGGGTGACTGTGCCGGGCCAGTATGTCAACGAGGTCTGGGTGCCCGAGTGGGGGTATTACAGTGTGAATACAGCTCAGTCGAATTTGATCACCACGTGGTCCATTGAGAACCCCTGGTTCGACGGTAGCAGCAGGGATGAGATGCGAATTCGGGAGACCCGGGGTTCGCAGGTGCGGGAGTGGATATACACGCACGCTGGCGACGATACGCATCGACTCTGGACGCTCACACTGCCCGAAGGGTTAGGGAGACACGAGTATTCAGCCGACTACAACGCAGTGCTTGGCGAGCGATGGTCGGTGCTGCGTGTGTTTAATGGTTTAAACGAACTCGTTCACGAGGAGGGGAAGGGCGAGAAGTCCTATCCTTGGGGATGGGGAACACATCGGGAAACCGTCGGGTCGGGGGCGCAGTTGCGCGCCACGACACGTGAGTTCCGGAGCGCCCAGTTTCCCGATGTGACTTCCGGTGCCGTGCCCGTGACAAAGATATTTCACCCCGATGGTACATGGTCCCGTTTTTCTTATCAGAACTCATCCATTCAAGAGTTGGTGACCACGGAGGACAGCGGCTGGGGAGATGTTCATGCGGAATCACTCTCTGGAGACTGGCGGACAACGACCTATTCCTACTCTTCTGTAAATTCGCAGCTTGACGACCTGTCGGTGGCCCCCACCCGCCCCAGGAATGTAACTGAGACGATCTTGAATCAGGTGGTCTCCGAAACCGACCATATCTATATAAGTGCTGGGGGGATGTTTGCTGATGTGGTGGCGGAACATCGGGAGATTCGCTACCCCAGTCTCTGGGCTTCGAGCACCGATCCAGAGACGCAAACCACGATCACCTATTACCATGCGACTTCCCCTGGAGGCCTGGGGGGTGATACTGGGGAGATTGACCGTATCAAGCTCCCCGACGGAACCTGGATACTTTATGACTACCTGCGAAATCTCCAAACCCATACGCGGACCTATACTGTGAAGCAGGGCGAGGTACAACCCAATGGAAGTGGGGTGGCCTTGCTCAATGGTACGCAGAGCGTGGTGGTTCGTGGATCGGTTGGGGAAATCCTGAGCAGGTCGGTACACTGGGTCTCCAGCGGGAGTGCCAGCGCACCAGTATCGCAGGTGCTCTACTCAAACCACGACAGCTTCGGACGCCCTCAGCGTGCCACCTATCTTAACGGTCGCTTTCGTGACTTCAGTTATGACTGCTGCGGACTGGCGTCATTGACCGACCTTGATGGAGTGCAGACAAGTTACGGTTATGATGTTCTGAAGCGGCTGACAAGTGTGACGCGTCTGGGGGTGACCCGGAACTTTGGGCTGGACCCCCTGGGGAGGCGATTGGTTGAGACCCGAGTAGGATGGCCGTTGCCAACGAGTGTGACGCGGCAACAGCAGTTTGATACCACGGGCTTTCTGATCCGGGAGACAAACGCCCTCAACGGTGTGACGACTTACGCGCGCAGTATCATCTCCAATGGAGAGCGGACCACCACGACCTATCCAGATTTGGGGACTCGTATCGAAGACCGTGATCGGGCCGGGCAAGTCTCTCAGATCTCTGGCACCGCAGTGGCCCCTGTTCAATATGAGTATGGTGTGGGCACCATCCCTCCATTCACAGGGCAGCGCTTTGTCAAAGAAATCAGAGTAAACTCAGCTCCCAACACCTCGACGGAGTGGGTAAAAACCTACACGGACTTCTTTGGACGAGTTTCACGCCGTGTGTTTCCCGACGCCACGCCAACGACTGATGCTGACAATCCTCACGAGCTGAACAGCTATAACTATAAGGGTCAATTGGCGCGAACCAAGGACGCCGATGGGGTCTTGAAAGTTTACAAATACAATGGCCGAGGCCAATTGCAGTATGAGGCCTTGGTGCTCGATCCTGCGGCGGCTCCACTCGACCTCAGCACGGGAGACTACGTGATTAACTGGTCCGTAGACCGAGTCACACGAAGGGAACAGTTGGTGGACAGCGCCACGGCACCGTGGCCCTCTGGGACGCTTGCCATCAAATCGCGGACCTACCAGAGCTATGGCGGAGACGATGGAGAGACTGGTACCTTGGTCCGAGAGGACTGGACCTCTGCGGACGGGCTGCGTCAGAGGTCGACGGTTGTGGGACAGGTGACGGACAGTCAAACGGCCTACCTGGTCAACGGAAACCGATCCCGTGTCCAAACCCTCCCTGATCTGAGCACTGTCAGCGAGGTCTTTACGAACGGACGGCTGGCCAGTGTCACACGCCGTGACTCTCTGGGCACCACACTGTCTCAGGTAGACTACGGATACGATACACACGGACGCCTGGGCCATTCGGTCGATCTGCGCTCCGGTCGTAGCACCTTCGGCTACAATAGCGCGGATCAAGTCAGCAGCGTTCAGACCCCCGTTCCTGGAACGGGTGAGGGAGCTCAGACCACGCTCACCGATTACAATAGCAGTCTTCGGGCTTGGCGTGTCACGTCGCCTGACGGAGGAGTGGTGACCAATATCTACTTTGCCAATGGGCTTTTGCAGAAAACCTTCGGAATCCGAACCACTCCCGTAGAATACACCTACGATCTTCAGGGCCGGATGAACTCCATGAAGACCTGGCAAGATGCCAGCAGCGTGTCCGCCCCGAAGAACGCGCTTACCACTTGGAGCTACAAGGCCGAGCGGGGCTTCCTGGAGTCGAAGCGATACGCGGATCCTGCCAGCGGGGGTGCAGGAGTAAATGGGGTGGATTATACCTACACAGCGGGCGGGCGGATCAAGACGAGGCGTTGGGCGCGAAACAATGCCCAGGGCAGTCGTATGGAAACCACATATGTCTATGGTTTTGACGACGGCCCAGCGCAGGGCAATCCGCATGACAATGAACACGGTGATTTGGTGGCGATCCAATACAATGATGGCGGGTTGACGCCCGATGTGTCGTTTGGCGTGGATCGCTTAGGCCGCCGGGAGACGGTGACCCGCGGAGGGATCACCACAGCGATCGGATTAAGCCTGGCGGGTGCCGTGGAGGTTGAATCCTACACGGGAGGTATCCTTGACGGTTTGACTGTGGGGATGGCGATGGATGCTCAACTGCGACCCGCGAGCCTGAGCGTTGCAAATAATGCCCAACCGCTTGGGAGTGTAGTCACCTATGGGTATGACGAGGCCTCGCGTGTAAAGACAGTGAGTGACGGGACGTTCCAGACCGGGTACGTTTACGAGAACAATGCGAACTGGGTGAGAACGCTGACGTTCAAGCAAAACGCAACGCTCCGTGTGACGACGGAGCAGCGGTATGACTTCCTGGGTCGGCTCAG
>CAMAVD010000092.1 GCA_945861575.1 Akkermansia muciniphila | reverse complement strand
CTCATAGGCCGTCTCACTTTTCTCATCCAGAAACATCCGCCAGACGCGTCCGAGAAAGCGGTAGACGCCTTCCACGCCCTGAGTGTTCCACGGCTTCACCATCTCGAGGGGGCCCATGAACATCTCGTAGAGGCGGAAGGCGTCGGCACCATACTGACGCAGCACGTCATCGGGGTTCACCACGTTCCCGAGGCTCTTGGACATCTTTTGTCCATCGGCGCCCAGGATCAGCCCCTGGTTGACCAACTTGAAAAAGGGCTCGGGGGTGGACACCTGACCGAGATCGAACAGGACCTTGTGCCAGAAGCGGGCGTAGAGCAGGTGCAGAACCGCATGCTCGGTGCCCCCGACATAAAGATCGACCCCGGGGGTTTGCTTGGCTGTGCCCGACTCCGTCCCCATCCAGTAGCGCTCGACCACAGGAGAAAGGAAGTGGGAGGGGTTCTGGCTATCGAGGTAGCGCAGATAGTACCAGCAGCTTCCGGCCCACTGGGGCATGCTGTTGGTTTCGCGGGCGGAACCGTCAGGAAGGTTGACCCATTGGGTGGCGCGGGCCAGCGGAGGCTGCCCATCGGGGGTGGGTTTATAGTCGTCCAGTGGAGGAGGGACAACCGGGAGCGCTGAGGGTGGGAGGGCCTCGTGATAGCGGCGTCCATCCGCATCGGTTTTCCAGACGATGGGAAAAGGCTCTCCCCAGTAGCGTTGTCGGCTGAACAACCAATCGCGCAACTTGTAGTTGATGGTCTTTCGGCCCAGCGATCGGGATTGTAGCCAGGCTGCAATGGTGCTCTTGGCCTCAGCTGTGGGCAGTCCATCCAAGGAGATCTCGTCGTTGGCAGAGTTCACTGCGACGCCTTCGTCGGTGAAACCCTGCCAGTCCTTGCCGATGGGAGGTTGCACCACCTGGACGATCGGGAGGTGAAACTTCTGAGCGAACTCGAAATCGCGGGTGTCGTGGCCGGGGACCGCCATAATGGCCCCGGTGCCGTAGCTTGCGAGGACATAGTCAGCGATCCAAATGGGGATGCGTTTGCCGGTCACCGGGTTGATCGCTTGCGCACCGGTGAACACACCGGTTTTGTCCTTCGCCAGTTCTGTTCGCTCCAGATCGGATTTGTTGGAAACCTCCGCCTGGTACTGTTTCACCGCCGCTGCCTGGGTCGGAGCGGTGATGCGAGAGACGAGGCCGTGCTCGGGGGAGAGGACCAAGTAGGTCGCGCCGAAGAGCGTGTCTGGCCGGGTGGTGAAGACGGTCACGTCCTCCTCGATTCCTTCGATTCGGAAGGTGACCTGGGCTCCCTCGGAGCGCCCGATCCAGTTCCGCTGCATCTCCTTCAGGGAGTCGGTCCACTCGATGGTGTCGAGGTCCTGGAGCAGTCGTTCCGCGTAGGCGGTGATGCGGAGCATCCATTGCCGCATGGGCTTTCGCGAGACAGGATGGCCTCCCACTTCACTCTTGCCGTCCACCACCTCCTCGTTGGCTAGAACAGTGCCGAGGGCTTCGCACCACCAGACAGGGGCTTCGTGCACGTAGGCGAGGCGTTTGGAATCGCGATAGGTCCGTTGATCGGCCTGGAGGGTCAGAGTGGCAGGAATCGGGAGGGTGTCGATCGACTCCGCGCGCTGGGTTTCGGGGTTGAACCAGGAGTTGTAGATCTTCAGGAAGATCCACTGCGTCCAGTGAAAGTAGTCCGGGTCGGTGGTGTTCACTTCGCGCGACCAGTCGTAGCTGAAGCCGAGCGATTGGATCTGCTTGGTAAAGTTGGCGATGTTTTCCTCGGTCGTGATCCGGGGATGCCGCCCTGTTTTGATGGCGTATTGCTCCGCCGGGAGGCCGAAGGCATCCCAGCCCATAGGGTGGAGCACGTTGAAGCCGAGGGCGCGGCGATAGCGTGAAAGGATGTCGGTCGCCGTGTAACCCTCAGGATGTCCTACATGCAGGCCCGCCCCGCTCGGGTAGGGGAACATGTCGAGGATATAGCATTTCGGGGGCAGATTGGACGCTGAAGCTGTCTGGCCTCCGAGCCCATGCCGTTTCGCGAAGGGATGCCCGACCGGGATGACCTCGCCTGGGTTCCAGGCGCGGTGGGTGGCTGAGGCCTCCCATTCGGCCTGCCAGTGCGGCTCGATCAAGTGAAACGGATACTGCCTGCGTTGCGACATAGGTTGAGCAGTATGAAAGGAAGGCCTGCCGCCGGGCAATGGGAAAGGGGAGGATTGGCGTGGGTCGTGTGCGCCTGGGTCCCTTCTTTAGATTTGCCCGGCAGGCCGGTCTGTCTCAGAGTGTCAGCCGCTAACGATTTGATACAGCGCCTATGCCTACGCAACAGCTCGAAAATACTAAACAATTTCTGATTCAACTGGCGATCGCCTACGGCCCTAAGTTGATCGTGGGCATCCTCTTTCTGGTGATGGGTTCCCTGGTGGCTGGGTGGGTGGGAGGAGCGTTCACCCGCTGGCTTGAGAAGCGTCACACGGAGCCTCCGATTCGCATGCTTCTGGTGCGCCTCGTGCGCCTTTTGGTGTTCTCCTTTTTCCTGCTCATGGCGATGCAGAACCTCGGCGTGGAATTGGTCCCGCTGATTGCTGGCTTGGGCGTGGCCGGCGTGGGCATCGGCCTGGCTCTTCAGGGGGTGCTACAGAATCTGGTGGCCGGCTTGCTCATCATCTTCACGAAACCGTTCCGAGTGGGCGAATACATCGAGTTGCTGCACGTTCATGGAGAGGTCATGCAGATTGAGCTTTTCTCGACCACTTTACTCCACGCCGATCAGTCGCGGGTCGTGGTGCCTAACCGGAAGATCATTGGAGAGATCCTGCACAACTACGGCAAGATTCGGCAGCTGGATCTCACCGTCGGAGTGGCGTTGGACACGGATCTGAATCGAGCTCTCGCCCTCGCCCGCGAGACCACCCTCGCCAACCCTAGGGTGTTGAAGGAGATGGAGCCGGTCATCGCGGTCAGCCAGCTCGACGACTCTTCCATCCGCATCGCCGTCAAGCCCTGGGTCAAGCTCGCGGACTACGGCCCTGCTAGTGGAGAACTTTACCAGGCACTCATCGCACACTTCCGATCCTCGGGGATCCGTATCCCCTCACCTCAGCGGGAGGTTCATGTGATCCAGAAGGCTTCCTGATCCGGATCGACGCGATTGCAAAATTGCTGAGAGGCGCACAACGGCTGGTTGCACAGGAACTGCAGGTTGCGTTGCCCTTCGGCTTGTGTTAAGGAGAGAGTCATGGCCACGCATCCTTTCTCGATCTATGTCCCCTCTCGCCGACGTTTTTTGGGACGGCTTGCTCTCGGGGCTGGGCTTCTGACCGCAGCGGGGGCCTTCGCCGAGAAGCTTGCCGAAACTCCTCGGCAGACGGAGGGACCCTTTTATCCCGACCATCTGCCTTTGGACACCGACAATGATCTCCTGGTGATCAACGAGACGATCACCCCAGCGGTGGGCGAGGTCACCTATCTGAGCGGACGGATCCTGGATACGCAGGGGGGGCCTCTAAGAAACGCGGTGGTGGAGATCTGGCAATGCGACGCTCGTGGGGCCTATCTGCACAGCGGCACAGGGAACAAGGAGTCCAGGGACAAAAACTTTCAGGGATTCGGCCGCTTCGTCACTGGATCCACGGGTGAGTATCTTTTTCGGACCATTAAGCCCGTCCCTTACCCGGGTCGCACTCCCCATATCCATTTCAAGGTGAAGCGCCAGGGGAAGGAATTGACGACCACTCAATGTTACATCCAGGGACATGCAGGCAATGCCAAGGACGGCGTTTACAAGAGTCTCAAAGATGATCGTGCCCGGGCACTGGTCACGATTCCCTTCGCTCCCTTGCCGGGTGCTCGAGCGGGTGAGTTGGCGGCGCGTTTTGACGTGGTGGTGGGGATGACGCCAGCGATTTAGCCGCTGCCCTCTCGGGGTTCTGAACTTCTGACCTAGAGGATCAACGTTCAGCGTTCAGCGTTCAACCCCTCGTTTGTTGGGTTCCGTGGACATGAGATTGTAGAATCGTGTCGCGTTCTGTCCCCAGATGCCAGCCGACTCTTGCGGGCTTAGGGTTGGCAGCGCGGATTCCAGTGCCTCGACCGCTTGGGAATAGGTGCCGGCGAGCAGGCAGACCGGCCAGTCAGTGCCGAACATCAGTCGCTGGGGTGTGAAGAGGTCGATCACGCGGTTCACGTAAGGCTTCAGATCGGACGGCTTCCATGACTTCCAGTCCGCTTCGGTGATCATGCCCGACAGCTTGCAATGAACATTCGGGCAAGCTGCGAGCTCGGCCATCCCGGCATCCCAGTCCTCCCGGCCCTGCTGGGCGATGCGCGGTTTGGCGATATGGTCCACGACGAGCGGCAACGAGGGGAAACGCCGAGCCACCGCCACGGCGGAAGCAAGATGAGGGGGCTTGATGAGGAGGTCGTAGGGGATGCCTCGGGAAGCGAGTTCGCCGAGGCCGCGCAGGACATCGGGTCGTTCCAGCCAACGAACGTCGGATTCGTCGTGCACTACATGGCGGATACCCACAAGCTTGGGGTGATCCCGCAATCCCTCGACCATTTCTCCGACATCCGGATCGGTCAGGTCGACCCAGCCCACCACCCCTTTGATGAAGTCATGCGTGGACGCCAGGGTGAGAAACCAGCGGGTTTCCTCAAGTGAGCTGAAGGTTTGCACCAGCACGCTCCCATCCAGTCGATGCCTCTGGAGTAGGGGTTGGAGATCCGCAGGGCCGAAGTTGTGTCGCAGCGGTTGGAGTTTCTCGGTGATCCAGGGGTGTGGAAATTGGCTGAGTGTCCAGAAGTGTTGATGAGCATCGATGCGCATCCCTGTTTCGATAGGGCTGCTCGTGCTTTTACTCAAGCCCTCAGAATGTTCGGTAGAAGGGATTCGTGCCTAGTTCCAGCGGAGCGTTCAGCAAAGACCCGATGCCCGCCGGGCCTTCTGGAGAACGACGGTGGCGACGGAGCGGGCGCGCTCTGCGCCATCCCGGAGCACCTGATGGACGTAGTCCAGATTGCCCGCCAGCTCTGCGCGCTTGGCGCGTGCGGCTGCGAAGTGGTTCCAGTAATGCTCGAAGAGACCCTTCTTGAGGTCCCCGTACCCCAAGCCTCCTTCGCGCAGGCGTCGTTCAAAATCCACCCCGACGTCCTCGGGGGCCACCAGCTTCAGCAGTTGAATGGCCAGGTTCTTGTCGGCATCCGGCTTGGGCTCTTGTGGGGTGCGACTGTCCATTTGAATGCCCATGATGCGCTTCCGGGTTGCCTTCTCCTCGCCGAAGATCTCAATGGTGTTCCCATAGCTCTTGCTCATCTTCTGCCCATCGATGCCTGGCACCACAGCCACGCTTTCGCGGATCTGCGGCTCCGGCATCACGAAGGTGGCGCCGTAGGTCTCGTTGAACTTGATCGCGATGTCGCGGGTGACCTCGACATGCTGCTTCTGGTCGCGTCCGACGGGAACGATGTTGGAATCAAAAAGGAGGATGTCTGCCGCCATGAGGACTGGGTAGGCGAACAGGCCATGGCTGGCGGAAATGCCGCGGGCGGTTTTGTCCTTAAAGCTGTGGCAACGTTCCAAAAGTCCCATGGGGGTGAGAGTGGAGAGCAGCCACGAAAGTTCTGTGACCTCGGGGAGGTCGGATTGCTTCCAAAACACCGATTTGGCCGGGTCCAGTCCACAGGCCAGAAAGTCGATCGCCACGTCCAGTGTATTGCGGCGGCGCTGTTCGGGGTCGAACAGCGAGGTCATGGAATGGTAGTCCGCGATGAAATAGAAGGCCTCGCCGCGTTCCTGCAGCTCTATGGCGGGGAGCATCATCCCAAAATAGTTCCCCAGATGCAGGGCGCCCGAAGGCTGAATGCCTGACAGAATTCGCATCGCGAAACTCTAAGGGGTTCGCCTGAAAGTTTCAAATGGGCAATGCGCACCGTGCGCACCCCCCTATCCGCAGGGTTGATTCGCTTGATCTGCCTCTCTAGGCTGGATGCTCATGAGCATGACGACTTCGCTGCGTCGAAATCCCAGTCAGTTGGGTTTTCGTATGCCCGCCGAATGGGAGCCCCACGCGGGCACTTGGTTCACGTGGCCCCGTCCCGAGGGGATCAGCTTTCCCGACCGCTATGACACCGTCCCGCCTGTGTATGCCGAGCTCATCCGGCATTTGGTCGCTGTGGAAGAGGTGCACATCAATGTTTGGGGACGGGAGATGGAGGAGACGGTGCGAGGGATCTTGAAGGGGCATTCTGTTCCTATGGAACGGGTGTTCTTCCATCCCTTTCCAGCCTACGAACCCTGGTGTCGCGATCATGGCCCTATCTTCCTGGTTCGAGAGCGTGAGAATGTCATAGAGCGAGCCGTGGTTGACTGGGGTTACAATGCCTGGGGTGGTAAGTATCCACCCTTCGATCTTGATGACGCCGTGCCTCAGCATGTGGCAAACTATCGTGGTTTGCCGCTTTTTTCCCCCGGCATTGTGATGGAAGGAGGATCCATTGAGGTCAACGGCCAGGGAACACTTCTGACTACCGAGGCCTGCCTGCTCAATCCAAACCGTAACCCGCATCTATCCCAATCGGAGATCGGGCAGTATCTGCGCGACTATCTGGGTGTGAACAAAGTGATCTGGTTGGGAGAGGGGATCGTGGGGGATGACACCGATGGACACATTGATGATCTCTCACGATTCGTGAGCGCAGACACGATCGTCACCATCGTTGAGGAAGATATCGAGGACGCCAACTTCCAACTCCTTCAGGAGAACTATCAGCGCCTGCGCATGGCGACCGACCAAAACGGTCATCTTTTCAAAGTGGTGAAGCTGCCCACCCCTGGCTTTGTGGAGCATCAGGGACAGCGTCTGCCCGCGAGCTATGCCAACTTCTATATTGCCAACAGTCTGGTGCTCGTACCCACCTTCCGACACGCCAACGATGTGCGTGCGGTGGAGATTTTGCAGGCGGAGTTTCCTGATCGCCGGGTGGTCGGGGTGGATTCCACCGAACTGATCTGGGGCTTGGGGTCCTTCCACTGCATCACCCAGCAGGAGCCAGCCGGCTCGCGGGGGTAGCCTTTCTTGAGCAGGCTGTCGGTGTTCCCGCCACCGGACGTAAGTTCGGTCGGCCAAGACTCCTGAGGAGAATTGGCTTTGCGGCGTCTGGTGAAACTTACCCATCCCTCCCAATCGAAGGGGTGGGTCTTGAGATCGAAGCTTAGGCCGTCTGGCGGCGGCGGATCAGGTAGAGCGCGCCTAGGAGGGCGGCTCCGATGCCTGCGGGTTCGGGGACCGGAGCGGCCATGGGGCCGATGTATTCAAAGCCGAGATAGCCCAGAGCCGGATCTCCGCCCCCCGGCGTGATGGCGTACGCTGCCACGGCGCCTGCAGGTCGAGTAGGGTCGAGCAGCTCGTCGCCGTTGTAGCGACCGAAGCGCGCCACATCTGTGAAAGTGCTTCGCACACTGAAGGTGATGGCTTCGCCACCGATGGCTTGTGCGTTGGCTCCGGCTTTCCAGAGAACCCGGTCATCTCCCAGGAATTGACCGATCCATCCATCCGGTGTGATCAGTTCAGTCGCTCCGGGGAGGGTCATGGTGAGAAAGCCCCCGCTGGTCGGAAAGTTCCAGGTGATGTCCGTTCCCGCCTTTACCTTGTAGGTGAACAATCCTTGACTGTCGTAGATGGACTCAACTTCCAGGGCTGGCAAGGCCTGAGTCACACACGAGGTTAATACGATCCCCGCTGCCAATACGAACGTACGCATACAAATCCGAACGGTGTTTTTTGATACTTCTGATTACCACGCAAGCTATGCGACGCAGCCGATGAAGTCAAGAAAGCCCCCGTTTCGTTTCAATGGGCCGAGCGCAGAAAGGGCTAGGTCGGTCTCGGGACTGGATTTCTCCCGGGATTCGCTTCAGGGAATGATCCGCTGAGCTGTCGTCGTAACTCAAAGTCTTCAAGTGGCTTGGACATGGCTTGAACTGGGCCGCCTTGTTTCCGCTACGGCGGGTAAAAGAGTCTGCGAGACTTTCAAACCCGGCCTAGGTAGAACGTCTCCATGCATCTCGCGTGGATCTACTGTCCGTCTCAACTTCATCGCTTCGCCTGGCCTTTCCCTCCTCTATCGCTTGATTCGCGCATTTTTGGGGGTCCCGGACTCCTGCGTCTGCTGGGTCTGCTCCTGATCGCGTCCGCTGCCAACGCCGCGGACCCTGCGCCGGGCATGAAGGTTCTTGTGGGCGCGCACGCTCACAATGATTACGTCCATTCACGCCCCTTGTTGGAGGCTCTGGAGAACGGATTTCAGAGCGTGGAGGCAGACATTCATTGGACCAACGGCTCCCTGCAGGTCGGGCACGACACGCAGGATCTTCGCAAGGGCCGCACCCTGGAGTCGCTCTATCTGGATCCGTTGCGTGCCCGAGTGCGGCATCATGGGGGGAACGTCTATCATCCAGGCGACGGCTTCTGCCTTCTCATCGATGTAAAGACGGAGGCGCACTCTTCGCATCAGGCACTGACTCGGGTGTTACGACGCTACCGTGACATACTGACGCGGTTTGGGCCCGATGGGGTTCGCACCGGAGCCGTGACGGTTGTTATTTCGGGGGAACGTGCGCTGCGGTCCGTTGCATCCGAGAGTGTTCGCTGGTGGGCGTTGGACGGACGTCTGCCCGATCTTGATTCGGCTACGACGTGGCAACTGGCTCCTTGGATCAGTGCCAGTTGGATTGATACCTTCGAATGGAGAGGGGAAGGCGAGTGTCCAGCGGGTGATCTTGCCAAGCTTCAAAGCATTGTGACCCGATGTCATGCGCAAGGACGACGGCTTCGATTCTGGGCCACGGGGGACCGTCCGCAAGCCTGGCGATTCCTGCAAATGCAGGGCGTGGATATTTTGGGGACGGACCACTTGGCGGAGTTACGTCAGTTCCTGTTGAACGAAATTCAACGGCGAAAGCCATAAGCGCTTTGACTCTGGGAGCTTAGCGACGTTTAAGATTCCTTCTTCACAGTTTCGGATGTCCAGATACTCACCCCGGTCGATGCGCTCACTGTCGCCATCGACAGCTCAGTAGTCTCTGCTCTCGTGTGGACGCTTCATCAGTCGGTGACACTCGGAGTTGTCGAAGAGCGGCGCGTCTTGCCGCAGCTTGCCCCGAGTGGTTCCATGCGCTTCTAGCGCGCGGTGAATGTTCCCTAGCAGGCCGGTGCCTGCCAGGATGCAAAATCCGGCCGCTGGATTTTGAAACTCACTCAGGCCGCAATGCGTCGAGCAGTCGGCCTCGGAGTGCTGCGTTCGAGGCGAAGACTGTCGAAAGCAGGCCGCAGCCTGCTGAACCAACCAAAATGAGCCCTAGCAGGGGCAGGGGAACTTCTTGGGCTGCGCCTAAAAGTTGGGGGGCCACAGCGAGCGTGGCGGCCCCGACTCCCAGCGCTAGGCCGCCTGCGAGCAGGATGAGATGCTCCGTCAGCAAGAGTCGTTTTATCAGCGATGGTGAATATCCCAAGGCCAGCTGGACCGCGATCTCGCCGCGCCGTTCCAGGGCATTCCGAAGAAGCACGAGTCCCAGTCCCACGCTGCCCAGGATCACTCCCAATCCGCCCAGGAGTTGGAAGGTGTTGAGGTAGGTGTTCTGAACGCCGTTGAACTGGTTCAAACGGTCCACCGTAGACACCGACTCGAAGCCGTAATCCTGCAGCCCCTTGGAGAGATGCGCTGAGACCTGGTCCTTTCCAGCTGCGGGGGTGTCGATGAGAAAATACTGGGCTCCGGATTCCGTCGGGAAACGCCGGGCAAGCTCGCGCTCGTCCACCACCAAGCTTCCTTGCAGAATGGAGTTGTTGAGGCTGGCGACGAGTCGGATGTTGAAACGGCGGCCTTGTTCATCTGTGAAGGGAAGGGTCTCACCGAGCTTCAGGTGGAGGGCCCACTGCATGGAGGCGGCATCGCCGATGGCGGGCACAGCGTCGTCGCTGGAGCCATTCGACGGCGTCAAAAGCCTCCAGCCCTGTTCGATCGCAAGCCCGGAAGCCGCGGCCGCGAAGGAGAAGGATCCTCGGCTTGCCAGCAGTTCGGGGTTCACCCCGAGCAGTCGGGGTTGCTGTGCTCGATTGAGATTCAAGCAGCTCGCATCGTCGCCGGCTTTCACCCGGAAGGGGACAATGGAGGTTGCTTTCAGCAGGGTCGGGTCGAGTCCCAGGGCCTCCTGTCCCTCCCGGCTGTTGGGGTCCCGCACGATGGGGAGCGAGGATTCAGCGAGCAGTTGGAATCCCCCGGTGCCGGCGCTGCGCAACTCCGGATTTCGTGGAGCGTTTAACCGGTTGGCTCCAATCGCGAAGACCAGGAAACTTCCTGAAGCCAGCAGCGCAATAGCCGCTAGGCTGCGACTCCGGCGCCTCCCTAGCCCACGCAGCATTAGCGACAGGCGGGTGAGCCGCCTTCCTGAATTCTGTGCCGCCTTGTTGAGGCAGAGCGAGAGCGCTCCCAATCCTCCGGTCAGAAGCAAGGCGCCGGCTCCGAAGAACAGGGGTGCGCGCCCGGCTTCATTCCCTTTCAGGGCAGCCGCTAAGAGGGCTGCAGCGCCCGTCAGGGCACCCACCGCCACCCACAGGCTAATGCGAGATCGCGTGCTCACGGTGCGACCGCCTTGCTCCACGGCTTGACCCGACAGGAGTTCACGTGCAGGGCGCTGCGCCTCGCGCCTCAGCGCCCAAGCAATGGAGCCGACGCAGACCAGTATCGAGCCGGGAACGCCGATGAGGAGGGTCAGGGGATCCAAATGGAAGGCGAGAGAGGACGTTCCAACCGCGTCTTTCCATAGGGTTCCCAAGGCCCAAAGCATCGCCTTGGAGTAAAGCATCGACCCGGCCAAGCCGATCAGGGCTCCCACGCTGGACAGGGCCAGGGCTTCACCTAGGAGGATTCGTCGCACGCGTGCCGGGCGGAAGCCGAGGGAGAGAAGCACACCAATCTCCACCTGCCGTTCCTCTGCCCCGAAGCGGAACAGCATCGACATCAGCACCAGTGCCGAGAAGATCAGGAAGAAACTGAAACCGATGAAGAGTTGACCGAAGTCCTGTCCCTGATCCGCCGCCTGCAGGGCCTGCTGCCGGACGGTTTCAAAGCGGAGACCTACCTCGGACGGATCCAGGTTCGACAGAACCGTGGATTGCACGAGATCCTGGAAGGCATTCGTTGCGGCTGTGCTCGGAAACGGGTAGCGCAGGGCGGTGAGGCGACCGAAGCGATTGCCCCAGAGGGCCTGACCGGCGGCGAGTGAGATGAAGGCCTTGGGGGTGCCACGATACTGCTTCCAATAGGCCTCATCCTTGTCGCGCACGGTGTGCACAAGTTTAAACCCAGCATCCCAGTCCCGAGTACTCTCCGCTTTCGAGAGCCCGGGGAACTCCGGCATCAAGGTTCGATCCGCGTGGAGTCCCTGGAGCGGCACGACGGATCTCACTCGAAAACGCTGGGTGCGCTCCGTCAGTTGAGAGCCGGTGTCCAGCAGGTAGTAGGACATCTCAAGTTCACTTCCTGGTCGAAGTCCCAGATCCTCGGCAAGCCACTCGTTCACCACGACCTCATTGGTCTGTAGGTCCGCAGGCACCCAGGGAGCGCCAGCGGCGGTGACCATGGAATAGGGGGCTGAGCGATCGCCTGATTTCAGTTCGTTCACCAGATAGGTGAGGATGCCGACCGCATTCGTCACTGGGCGCGAATCTCCAGGAGCGACGCCTGGCGATTGATTCGTTTGAGCTTGGGGGCGTGTTGCGGCCAGAACCGCGGCATCTTCCAAAAAGATGCGCGAGCTGATCAGTTCTAGTTGTGGGGGAGTGGTTGGTGTGGAGCGCAGCTGCAGTTGCGCATCCGACAGGTCCCAGAGGCGTCCGAGCGAGGCCTGGAGCATGGAAGCCTGGACGTCGTCTGGCACGAGGGTTTCAAGGGCGGGCTGATGGGCCGAGGTCAGGCCGCGCATCTGATCGATCCGACGTCCGATGTCGCGCCAGAACCGTGCGAGCGGGGACACGGGTTCGCGATGGGCCAGCGGCGGTATGAGCGTCAGATTCACCCGGCCTTGCAGATGGAGGAGCGTGTCCAGATCTTCTTGCCGCACGAACGCATTCAGCGGGGGAATCTGGCTTGAACGCAGGCTCAGATTCCCACCCTCTGCGCCGCTCATTACAGCGTGAACCTTCAGGCGCAGGGCGACGCTTTGATCCTCCCGGGGGCTGATCACCGCGTCCCGCGAGAGCGCGCTGGGTTTGTGGAGGCGCAGGATGAGGTCATCGCCCTCACGGGCTTTCAGCTGAGCGGCCAGCGTTTCGTTGAGCAACACCCGTCCGAGGGGTGGGTTCGCCCTCTGATCCCAGAGTGCGGAGCGGACGATCTCGAGTCGGGCGTCCTCGGGCGCCGGGGGTTGGCGGAAAATAGCGCTGGAGGACATTCCGTAAACGTGGATTCGATTCGCCCGTGCGGCACCGTCCTGACGGGCGAGAGTGCCGGGCAGGTGCACGAGGGACACCGGCATCCCAGTGAGCCGGACCTGGGAGGGATCCACCTGAGGATGCGAGCTGAGGAGACCTGCGAGGGTGTGATTGGCTTCGAGCGGATTGAAGAGCTCCGGCCGGTAGAAACGGTCGCCGCTCGAGAGCGCGAGGTGAAAGGGTCCGAGCCGCTCGAGTCCACCCTGACGAAGACTTCCTCGGACCGAGTCGCCCACCACCAGGGCGCCGATGAGAATGGCGCTGCCGATCGCTGCTCCGAGCAGAACGCCCAGATGAATTCGCCAGTGGTGGCGAAGGCTTCGGAGGATGAGGGTTCGGAAGGTCATGCGCTCTGCGGGAGAGTGGTGGGAAGGATCTGTCCGTCGCGGAGTTCCAAGATGCGGTCCATCTGACGGGCCAGATCTGGAGCGTGGGTGACCACGACCAAGGTGACCTTCTCCTCGCGCTTCAGGTCCTGGAGCAGTTGGGCGAGCTCTGAGGCAGACGCGCGGTCGAGCGCGCCGGTAGGTTCATCGGCCAGGAGGAGGCGGGGTTCATTGATCAGGGCCCGAACAACCGCCACGCGTTGTCGCTCACCTCCCGAGAGCTGTCCGGGGCGGTGAGATAGGCGTTCATGCAGGCCTACTCGCTTAAGCAGAGACCGGGCTCGATCCTCAGCCCGCGCGCCCGCATCCGACCTTTCGGCAAGGGTTGGAACCAGGACATTTTCCAGAACGCTGCATTGCGGAAGGAGATGGTGGGATTGGAAGATGAAGCCGACTTTTTGACTTCGGAAATGAGCCAGTGCCGCCGGATCCAGTGTGCCTAGATCCAAACCCTCGAAAAGGACTTGGCCCTCGTCGGGTTGGTCCAGCGTGCCCAGCAGATTCAGGATCGTGCTTTTGCCCGAGCCTGAAGGACCGACAATCGCCACGCTCTCCCCCGCGGAGAGGCTGAGGCTTGCCCCCTTGAGGATTTCGAGGCGAGCGCCTCCGTCGCCGGATCGGAAACCTTTGCTCGCTTGAACCAGTTGCATGAGCGCGTGCGATTGCATCGCGCTATTTCTGTCCTAAATTCTGGAACCTGACAGTGAAAATCGATGGGGAAGATTGATCCACAGATGGGCGGCAGGATTTACACAAATGGAAGGAAGGGCCGCCACGTCCCATCGCATTCAGCAGTCCGTCGTTGCTCCCCATGAATAAATTCGCGCTATTACTGTGTCTTGCCAGTGGTGAAAGTGACGCAGACACGTTGTTATGATCTGCTCGATTAGTGGGAGCATATCGAGGAGCGGTTCACCAACGGAAGCGTGGTCGAACGAGCAACCGCCGGGTATGTTTACGACTGTCCGAAATGGATCGGACACGATCTGAGTTGGGGTGGAGTGACGTTTCGAAGAGTGCCAGAATGTTGCCTCGGCGAAAGGCAACACCATTGGAGTATTCCGTCAAGAGACAAAATATTTCCGTTCCAAAAATTGTTCATCATTTCACAGTTTGGGCTCACTATTGCGGACTGAGTCGATACTCGAACGGATGGATCCGAACCTGCAGCTTCATCTATTGATTCCGGACCGCTTCAAGTGAAGCATTCGTTCAGTCACCCATCTGTGTCTAGCTGTCCATGCTCTGAAAGTGCTCACGCCTACCGGGATGGGGGTCAAACTGGCATAAATTTAACCGCGAATGGACGCGAATAGACGCGAATGCGAAAGAGGCTCCTGGGTTGTGATTTCTGGATTAGCGTTCATTGGCGTTTATTCGCGGTTAGATTTCAAAGCCGGGCAGTTGTCCGTCGGTGGGTTTCGGGGCAGCGGAGGCAGCCGATTCAATGCCGGTCCAGCTCGTGATCAATTCGTTGTGGCGTGACTCAACCGGATCCACTCCATTGCCAAATGGTCACTGGCAGTGATGATTCGCCCGAAATCTTGGACTCAAGGAAGGTTTGTCACAGCACAACGAATCAATCATCCTTCCCAAGATGTCACTGTTCAGCCAGTTAGCCGAAACTGCGGCCCGACACGGCTTGCGTTTTCTCGTAATCGGCGGACACGCCGTGATCGAGCACGGATTTCAACGTGGCACCGAGGAGTTGACGCTGAAAGTCCACGCGCTGAAAAACGGCAATGGCCTGCGCGTGTTGAAAGACCTGACTGACGTGGCTCAATTGGTGTTGGTCAATCCCATTGATCCGAAGGCCGTCTGGCTGCGCGCGTTCTTTGAAAAGCAGGGCAACCTGGAACTGTATGAACGGTCACCAGACTTCTCTCCTAAGGAAACGCCGCCGGCCTACGGTATGGGCACCGCGCTTGAGTTGCCCGACTGGAGCGGGCATCGCTCCCACCACTCACGAATGCCGAACGACCAATGGCTAGCTTACTGCCGTTCGAATCTTTCTAAACTCCGCGCGCACCCTGGTTTTGCTGAGCGCCGGCGCCAACAGGGGATCGTGGTTGAGTTCGCATTGTGAGCCGCTATCACTTCCTTCTTATGGTGATTGCAAATCGGCAGAGGGGATCTGTAGTTCGACGATATGGCAAGTCGGTTAAGGATTCATTAGCCCGGAGGGTGGTAACACTTGCCATCCCGAAGTGAGGTCGGCCCCCACCGCTCGCAGGAGGGTCGGCTTACCCGTCTGACGTGGACCCAAGAGCCGAACGGACTTCTGCTGCTTCAGAGTTGCCCGGCAAACGCTTATCGATGATTTGTTTGACAAATTCCCCACGCTCCAAATCTCGATTCCTACCCCAAGGAAGCTCAGGTAAGCCACCTTACCTCAGCGCGGGTGCTCGGCTTAGGCATTGATTCCAAACTCCCGGGATCCTACCTTGGGCCTCCTCACTATGAATCTCATTCTTGTCACCTTGCAGGCCTGTTTTCTGACGGTCCTTGTTGCCAATGGCGCTCCCGCCCCGGAGCCGACGTTGGATATCTATTGGATCGATTCTGAAGGGGGCGGATCCACTCTCATTGTTACCCCAGCCAAGGAGTCGGTGCTGATCGACTCCGGCAACCCTGGCGGGCGCGATCCGAAGCGAATCCATCACGTTGCGACACAGCTTGCCGGCCTTAAGCGCATCGACCATCTCATCACGACGCATCTGCATATCGATCACTTTGGGGGTGCGGCGGAGCTTTCTCAGCTCATGCCCATTGGGGCGGTGTATGACAATGGCCTAACGGCGACAGACCCCGATGGCAACAAGGCGGATACCCGGTGGCCTCTGGTCAGCAAGCCCTACCGGGAGATGGCTGTTGAGAGGCGCATCGTCGTTCAGCCCGGGCTCCTGATCCCGCTCAATGCCTCAGGCGCTGTCGGCCTCTCGCTGCAATGTCTGGCCGCCCGCCAGGAGATCTTTACGCCCTCCAAAACTTTGGCAGGAGTGGCGGCATGTGATCGGCCTGTGCGCAAGGAAAAGGACGGATCGGACAACGCCAACAGCAGTGTTTGGCTTCTTCAGTTTGGATCCTTCCGTTTTTTTGACGGTGGAGACCTGACCTGGAATGTGGAGGAGCGCTTGGTCTGCCCGCAGAATCTGGTGGGCACTGTGGATGTGTATCAGGTGAACCATCACGGTCTGGATGTGAGCAACAACCCGCTTCTTGTGCACAGCCTCGCTCCTACGGTGGCGATGATGAACAATGGACCGCGAAAGGGGACGGCTGGAGCGACCCTTCGAACGTTAAGGGGGTCACCCGGACTCAAGGCGATCTTCCAGGTTCACAAAAATATCCGCGAGGATGTGGAGAATAACACGGAGGATGATCGGATCGCCAATCATGCGGAGAAATGTGAGGCGCATCCGCTCAAGCTGTCGGTGAACGCCGATGGACGCGAATACACGGTCTCCATCCCCGCGACAGGGAAGCAGTGGACTTACCGTTCAAAGAACTGATCCTTGGATGAGCCCATGTGGTGGGGGAGCATCCCCGCCCGTCTCGGCAGTCAGGGCGAGGAAGGCGCTTTCGAGTGGGCCTTGGGAGCCGGACTGATTGCGCAACTCCTGCAGGGTTCCTACGGCTACCAGCTGCCCTCGATGAATGATCCCGATGCGGTCGGCCAACTCCTCAGCAACGGCCAGCTGATGCGTGGAAAGGAACACGGTCATTCCTTCGCGGCTGCGCTCCATCAGTACATCCTTCACCACACGCGCGTTTGCGGGATCGAGTCCGACCATGGGTTCGTCGATCACGAACACCTCAGGATCGTGGAGGAGCGCTGCAACAATCGCCGTTCGTTGGCGGGTTCCATGCGAGAGCCCTTCGATGGTTTTGTTGAGAAAGGGTTCGAGCCCGAACTGCTCCACGAGCGGCCGTGCACGAGGCTCGATCTCCCGCTCGGGAATTCGGAACATTTGGGCGGTGAATCGAAGAAACTCCCACGGAGTGAGCTTGTCGTAGAGGAAGGGGAAATCCGGCACGTAGGCCAGCCGTTTTCGTACTTCGAGAGGATGCGTTTGAACGTCGAAGCCACAGACCTTCACCGTGCCTAAGCTGGGGCGGATGAGTCCCGCAACGGTTTTGATGGTGGTCGTCTTGCCTGCCGCATTGGGTCCGAGGACCACGAAGAACTGGCCTTGGGGCACTGTGAGTGAGAGATTGTTGACGGCAAGCAAGTCTCCGAAGCGGCGTGAGAGGTTCTGGATCTCGATCATCGGGGTTAAAGGAAGGATTCGTTCACCAGGGTGAGACGGTCGGGGAGGTCGATACGAATGACCTCGCCACTCTGTGGATTGACGTAGAGGTCAGCCGTGTAGCTGCCCAGCATGGTGAAACGGAGTCGAAAGCAACGGATCCGCTGGCCTCCAAAGCGCAGTCGGTGATCTTGTCGGGCGTCCACCTGGATGAGAGTGGATAGCGAAGTCTTGTCGCTCAGAAGCCCTGGGCTGAGCCAGGGCAAGCTCGGGAATAGGCCTAGGCGTGTCAGGAGGCCCTGAGGATTCGTCAGATCCTTGAGTGTGTAGGTCGACTCCTCTGGAGCTCCGGCTCCCTCCGTCCTGACTTGAATGGAATGGGATACGGCGTCCGCCTCGATCGTCCACACCATGGGTTTCATGGAGATTTGCAGATGGAGATGGGTCCAGTTGCCGACAGCGTCCGTCTGGATTTGTGAGGACAGGCGAGCTCGGTTGGTGAGGGCGACATTGGGAAGAAGGAGGGTGCCGTCAAAGTCGATCGTGTAGCCGAGAACACCCTGGGTCATGCCTTCGGGGAGCGACGCCCCGTTGCTTGTGGCCGGAAGATTGGTTTCCAAGGTCGTTGGCAGCCATTTGAATGAGCCGATTCGATTGGTGAAGCCGTGATGGGTGAGGGCGAGAAGCGACTGATCGCTAGATTCCAAAAGCCTCTTCCAGATCAGGGAGGGGGGGACTGGTGTCCCCACGGCGTGGAGATCGCCGAATTCCGAGCGGAGTAGCAGCCAGGACATTACACACCAGAACGCGGTAATTCCGATGGAGGCGAGGCGGGTCATACGCACCGCTATTTCTGGGGAATCGCCAAGCTCTGCCCTGGGCGCAGACGTTCCGGGCGCACCGATGGGTTGGCCGATCTCAAAGAGGCCACGCCAACGCCATATTGGCGGGCAATGGCTGTGAAGGTTTCGCGATCGCGGACCACGTGGGTTCTGAAACCCCTGGGGCGGGTGGGGGGCGGGTGGCCGCCAAGTGTCGCGCCCGAGGGATTTC
>CAMAVD010000091.1 GCA_945861575.1 Akkermansia muciniphila | reverse complement strand
TCCGGAGATCATTCTGGCGCTGAGCTCGCTTTTCGTGCTGGGTTCTGATCTCTCGCTGTGGCGCGGTTACTCGATCTACTGGCGTCAGACTGTGGGAGCGCTGGTGTGCAGCCTGGGATGCCTGCTGGCCGTGGTTGCGCTCGGTTCTGTCGGTGGGAGTGACGTGTCGCTTTTCGGCGGTGCCTGGGTGGTGGGACCCAAGGTTGTTTTCCTCAAGCAGATCATGGTTGTTCTGGTGGCCGCGACCGCGTGGCTGGCGCGGGAATGCCGTTTTACCAGGCATGTTGGCGAGTTTCTGGCGCTGACCATTCTGGCGGGTGTTGGTGGTCTGCTTCTGATCAGCACGGAAAACCTGCTGGTGGCCTTTGTGGCTCTCGAGCTTCTGAGCCTCTCGCTTTACGTGCTCGTTGCCTTTGCCAAGGAGGATGTCTCGAGTGTGGAAGCGGGTCTGAAGTATTTTCTCTACGGCGGACTCTCTGCCGCCTTCCTTCTCTATGGACTGAGCCTTCTCTATGGAGCCACCGGCGAGATTCTTCTCGCGCCGATGGCCGCCAAACTGGCTACCCGCTCGACGGACACTACGGTGTTTCTTGGCTTGGTGATGGTGAGCGTGGGGCTGGGATTCAAGGTGGCCGTGGCCCCCTTTCACGTTTGGGCTCCGGAGACTTATCAGGGGGCACCGGCCCCTTCCGCTGCTTTGGTGGCGAGCCTGTCAAAGATCGCGGGGTTCTTCCTGCTCTCTAAGGTGTCGATGGTGGGATGGGGTGAGATCGGAGGCAGTGGGGCCTGGGGCGGTTTCGCGCCAGGCTGGATGCCGCTATGGTGCGTCATGGCGGCCTTGTCCTTGGTGATCGGGAACTTGGCTGCGCTTGCGCAGCGGGGATTGCGGCGCTTGCTGGCATATTCAGCCATCGCTCACTCAGGCACCTTGCTTATTGGGGTGCTTTCGAATGATCGGGGGCTTGGCGAGGCTGCTCTGGTTTACTACTTGGTGACGTATGCTGCCGCATCCCTTGGGGCTTTTGCCGTGGTCGCGGTGATCGAACGTAGCTCAGGCACGGATGCCATCGTGAGTCTCGCTGGCCTGGGACGTCGATCCCCCTTGGTGGCGGTGTCGCTCGGCGTCTTCCTTCTCTCCTTCGCCGGTATACCTCCTCTGTCCGGGTTCTTCGGTAAGTTTTTCCTCTTCTCGGCGGCCTTGAAACCGGGGGGGCCAGGGATGGGGCTGCTCTGGCTGATCGTTCTAGCTCTCATCACGAGCGCGGTAGCTCTCTATTACTATCTCGCCGTTCTGAAACAGATGTTTGTCGTGAAGGTGGCGGCGGACCCTGGGCCCGTGGGGATCCACTGGATGACTCGAATCCTCCTGATCCTTTGCGTGCTGGCAGTTTTGCTTCCTGGGCTCTTCCCAGGCTGGATCCTCAACCGAATCGGTCCGGGCGCAGGAGCGCTAGGTCGATCGACGGTTTCTCTCCCGATAGAATCTCTGACATCAACCGGCCGGTGATTGTACCGAGGCTCAGTCCCATCATGGCGTTTCCCAGAGATCAAGAGTCGTGGTCCGGCGGACCTTTCTCCAGCACCGTTACCTCATGACCGCGCTCCGTTGCATAGTAGGCACAGCAGAGACCAATGATCCCTCCTCCGGCGATGAGAATGTGTCGCGAGACCCCCATTAGCGAATTCCCCAGCAGAATGGATCGGATGCATCTAGAATCAGCGTTGCCTCCGAGTTGATCCAGGCCCTGCCGGTGATGGTTGGAATCCAATCGCCTCCGTGTTGTTCCACGGAGCCTTCGAACACGCTCCCAAGGATGCCCTCCTGCCTCCAGACCTCCCCAGGTCCCAAATTTCCATCAGCCACCAGGCAGGCAAGTTTGGCGCTCGTGCCGGTGCCGCAAGGGCTGCGGTCATAGGCTCGGCCGGGACAGAGCACGAAGTTTCGACTGTGATTGGCTTCGTTCTCAGGCGGGCCGAAGAGCTCGATGTGATCGATCTCGGCACCCTGAGCTCCCGTGATGTTTTGAGCCGAAAGCGCCTGCCGAATGCGCCAGGTGACCTCGGTCAGATGCTCCACATTCGACACCGTGAGCCGTTCGTTGTGCTGGCTTACCAGGAAGAACCAGTTCCCCCCCCAGGCGATGTCGCCCACGACCGTGCCCACACCTGGCACGACCACGGAAATGTCCTTGGCCAAGCGATAGGAAGGCACATTGCGCACCGAAGTGCGTCCATCCGGATGCCAGCGGGCCATGACGGAGCCGACGGAGGTTTCGATCTCATGATCGCCCGTCTGGAGACGACCAAGATGAGCTAGGGTGGCAACCAAGCCGATAGTGCCATGGCCGCACATCCCCAGGTAGCCGACGTTGTTAAAGAAGATGACAGCGACGGCGGCGTTGGCCGTGGGCGGGACCAGAAGAGCCCCCACGATCACGTCGGAACCGCGGGGCTCATTGACAATGGCAGCCCGGAATCGGTCATGGTCCCTGCGGAAACGCTCCACCCGCTCTGCAAGCGGTCCTTCACCCAAATCGGGTCCGCCGTGGATCACCACACGAGTGGGCTCCCCGCCCGTGTGGGAATCGATGACGTGGATTTTTTTCATGAGAGATTAAACCTTCGGGCGATTGCAAATGCCTTGCCGGATGATGGTGAGTACCTTCTGACGCTCCTCGCCGACCAGTGGAAGGCGCGGTGCGCGCACCCATTCGGTGCCTAGGCCACATTCCTGCAGGGAGGGTTTGAGTGCTTAGGATGGCTTTTGCTTGAGGAGTTCCCACACCAGTGACTGGACTGCAAAATCCACATGCTCCGTTCCACTGACTTCCTCCTGTGCGGACCGCTCCGGTCCTGCTTTCAGCAGGCTTTTGAAGAAGCCGCCCGAGCCGGGCAGGTCGTAGACATTCCAGTAGCGCAGGGTGCCGCGCTTCTGAAGAACCGACGGGACTTGTCCGAACCGGCCCTTCATCATGGGCTCGTGCTCCTCGCGGTTCAGCGCGATGACCAGATCCGCCCGCTCCAGATCCTTCAGGGTGAGCGTTTGTGGGTTGCGGGCGTACTGCTCTACCCCTTCGAACTTCTTGCGCTCCAGGTAGCGAACCGCGCTGGGCGATAGCCCTTCATGCCGGACGCGCTCCAGCAAGCCGCGCGAGTCGGCGTCCCAGGGCAACTCGGCCTGCTGGGCGTAGTGGTTGAAGAGAATCTCTGCCAGGCGGCTACGGTAGTAGTTGCCTGAGCAGACGAACAGAGCTGACCGATACTGAATCATGTAACTCGTGCACCCTCGCTAAGTTCCAAAGGAAAGGAAATTTCAAAATCCAGTCGTTCGCAGACTTCTTCAAGCGGGTGTTTTGAGACTTTTTCGAATTCGGCGCATCGGAACAGTTGACTCCCCTCCGGTGGCTGGGCTAAAACCTTCTCCAGGTTGTGGCCCGTTCGTCTATCAGTTAGGACGCAGCCCTCTCAAGGCTGAGAGACGGGTGCGATTCCCGTACGGGCTACCAACTTCATGCCGATGCTGCCGTTTCAGATTATTTTCAACCCCACCAGCGCTGCTGAGCTGGGGAAGATGCCCCGCGAACTCCAGTTGGAAATACTAGGACAGTTTAGGGGTATTCCTCGGGAATCTATGACGGGTGATCTGGAGCGTTTTGGCAAGCTGGAGCGCGATGGGAAGTCCCTCTATCGATTCCGTCTGGGGGACTACCGGGTCTATTTTGAGCGACATGACCTGGGTTTGGTGGTTCATCGCATCATGAACAAGAACACGCTCAAGGACTTCCTCTATCGATCCAATCTACCTGTCCGGGAGGATTCCCTTCTGCAGGAGAGCCCCAAGTTTTGGGAGAGTATCGATTCAGCGACCCGTAAAACCCCTGACGCCTAGCAAACGGCTAGCCGCGTGGGTGGAACTTCCGATGCACCTCCCTTAGGCGGGCGGGGGCGACATGGGTATAAATCTCAGTGGTACTGATGTTCGCATGTCCTAGGAGGTCCTGGATAACTCTCAAATCTGCCCCATGGTCCAGGAGATGAGTTGCGAAGCTGTGACGCAGCATGTGGGGTGTTAGATTCCGTTCAACGCCTGAGCTTTGCGCTCGCTTCTTGAAGCGCCTCCAAAGAACTGTGGACGTGAAAGCTCCACCACGCTGGTGGAGGAAGACGTTCCCCGGAGTGCGCGGGCGCAAAAGTTTTGGACGTCCAAGCTCCAGATAGCGTCGCAACGCTTCGACGGCCGGCGCGCCTACGGGCACCACCCGTTCCTTGTTTCCCTTGCCAATCACCCGGACAAAGCCTGCTTCGAGCTGAAGTTGCTCCAGTCGAAGTTGGATCAATTCCCCCAACCGTAAGCCGGAGGAGTATGCCAGTTCGAAGATGGCTTGATCACAGAGGTTCGCCGGGCTTTCCGGGACGACGGGCTTGAGAAAGCGGTTTATATCCTCCGTTCCGAGGGACTTCGGCAAACGTTTCCAACGGCGTGGCAGGCTCAGGTTTTCGGCGGCGTTGATAGGGAGGAAGCCTTCCTGCTCCGCGAAACGGTAGAAGGCACGCAATGCGGCAATACCCAGATAGACCCTCTCATTGCTAAGGCGGCTATTGGGCGGAGCAGGTGTTTTGTCCCAGGGCCGCTCCCGCTCATGCTGGACGTAGCGAACGAGATCTTTCAGTTGAACCGCGCTCCAATCCTTGATTTTCTCACGTTCCGCCCAGCGGACAAAGCGCATCAAAAGCTCGCGATAGGTGGTTTGCGTCTGCTCCGCCTGCCCGCGCTCGTGCCGCAGATACTGGAGGAAATCTTCAACAAGCGATTCCACAGCCCTCAAGCTAGGTCGAAGGTTCCCTAGGGAGAAGAAGAAAGAGCTCGTGCGGCAACGTTCACAGCGCCCGCTAGGGCACGAGACGCTTGGTCGCTGTGTCGGCCTAGAGCGATCAGCTTCGGAATGCGCCAGGGGCGACGCAGGATGGCTAGAGCTAGCCGCAGCGGATCCAGCTGATCGTCCGCACCGGTCAGTTGGTTGAAATCGAGGGGTAGATCCTCGCTGGCGGTATCGGAGATGACCCGAAGTGTGGCGCAGGGGATCTGACGTGCACTGCAGAGCGTTTGAATGATTCCCGATTCCATCTCCACCGCTGCAGCCCCTGTCGCTTGTCTCAAGGTCTGCTTCTCTCCCGCCGTTACCGCGATGCGCTCGGCACAATGGATCGGGGCACGGAGCGCTCCTGAAGGTTCCAGAGCCGCGGCTAGGGTCGGTGAGAGGGTGCTGAAGAGCACGTCACCATGGCGAAGGGCGGGATCAAGGGCTCCCGCGTAGCCGCAGGTCAACACAGCATCTGGCGTGAGTGTCCTTAGCGTAGGCTCAACTGTTGATCGAGTGCGTGTGGCTCCCATCCCGGTGATGAGGATGGAGAGGTGGGGTAGATCGTGGGTCAGAGGTCGAAGCGCGCGCGACTCTCTTTCAAGTGCAAACGTGACCAACAGTCGGCAGATCGG
Organism: Akkermansia muciniphila; assembly: GCA_945861575.1. Lineage (GTDB taxonomy): Bacteria > Verrucomicrobiota > Verrucomicrobiia > Limisphaerales > UBA11320 > UBA11320. The sequence continues at coordinate 12,726 of CAMAVD010000091.1, read as the reverse complement.
CTTCACTTCCCCCCCGCAAGTCGAGTTTTCCAGATGTGAAAGAGCTCCACAGTGGCGCGTACGTCACGCAGGCAATACTCCGCAATCTCGAGATGTCGGCCTTCCTGCATGAGTTGAGGAATATCCATTCCAGTGATTCCCAGGCCCTTGGGAGATTCGATGCCGAATGCTTTGCAGTAGAAGTCTAAGTTGAATTTGCGAGCCGCCCCGTCGCGGCCGCTGATGCCGTAAAATGTGAGCTGATCCGCCAGGTCGCAATGGGGCTCGGTGGCGTAGCGATACCCCAGCCAGTCCTTGCGGGTGATGGGAATGTTGAGGACGGCGGAGCGCAGATAGAGGAAAGGAACATCGAAGCCGCGCCCGTTGAAGGTAACGACCTGATCATAGCGGCGTGCCACGTCCCAGAAGCCTTCGAGAAGCTCCGTCTCATCGCAGCAGGGTCGGAACTCGACTGCACCGCCCTCCGGCGCTTCTTCGAAATCCTCAGCGAGGTAAAGCACCTGGCCCTTCTGCGTCTCAGCATTGAGCATCGCGAGGCAGACCACACGTGCGGTCAGAGGCCAGAGGCTAAACTGCTGCTGGATTTCCGCCCGCTTCGTTTCCTGCGCAACGGGGTCGGGTTGTCGAGCGGCTTCCCGGAATAAATACTCGGTCTGTGTCTCATCGAACATCTCGATGGGGAGGGCCGAGGTTTCGATATCGAAGATCAAAGTGGCCATAGAAAAGAAAACAGGATGGGGAAACTCTCTGAACTAGCCAAGTCTCGCCATCCTGGATTTTGGTTTTAACTAACCCTTACTTCTTCTTCTTTGCTGCCGCCTTCTTAGCGGGCTTCTTTGCTGCTGCTGCTGCTTTCTTTTTTGCTGCCACGGACAATCACCTCCGATCCATTTGGTGGTTTAGGTGGCTTGACTTGTAGCTAAAACTTTTTGGAGAGCGAGACTTTTTTTCGAAAGATGTTAGGCACCATACTTGTCGAACATCTTCGCGTTGGCTTGCATGAGGCGTAAAAGATACTTCGCTTCCATGATTCCGAGCGATCCCAGATTGGCTCCGGTCTCTGTAAAGCGATCGAGCTTGTCGGAGCCAGAACACTCGGAAGTGAGTAGAACAGGCTGTGGATGCCATGAGTGACTTTTCATTGCGCATGGCGTGGAGTGATCGCCGGTAATGGCTAGAACGGTCGGCCGCTTCTCGAGTAGAATCGGCAGCGCGGCATCGAGGTCCTCGATGGCCTTCTTCTTTCCTTCAAAGTTTCCGTCTTCACCATGCTTGTCGGTGTACTTGTAGTGGATGAAGAAGAAATCGAAGTTGTCGTGCTCCACCAGATAGCGCTCGAACTGCTCTGCGATGGTTTCCGGCCCTTCGATCTTGATCATGCCCACTAGCTGGGACAGGCCTTTATACATAGGGTAAACCGCCAGTGCTGCGGCACGCAGCCCGTAGCGTTTTTCGAATGTGGGGATCTCCGGTTGATGGGCAATACCGCGCATCAGGAATCCGTTGGCGGGTTGGCGGCCTTTCAGCACGGGGAGGGCGGCTTTGTAGAAGTCGGCGATGAGCTTCGCTGCTTTTTTCTGCTTGGCGGACTTGGGATCCGTTGGCTTCACGGCGGGGATGGCCAAGCCTTCGCGATTGGGATCCGCATCGGTCAGCGGTCCTTCGAGTCCCTTGCCTCGGAAGATCACGACGAAACGATGCTCCTTGCCGGGGCGGATGATGACTTCGGTGTCGCCGATCTTCTTGATCTTCTTGCTGAGCAGCGCGCACAATTCCTCACAGACCTCGGTCTTGATCCGTCCAGCGCGACGGTCCAAGACAATCCCCTTCTCGTTGAGCGTGCAAAAGTTCGCGCGTGCCGCCACATCTCCAGCCTTGAGCTCCAAACCGAGGCCTAGTGCCTCGATCACTCCGCGTCCCACCTGGAACTCGATGGGATCGTAGCCGAAGAGAGCCAGATGTCCGGGTCCGCTTCCCGGGGTGATGCCCGGTGCGACCGGGATCAATCGACCCTGCACCGCGTCGGCGGTCAGCTTGTCCAAATGAGGGGTGCTCGCAGCCTCCAGCGGTGTGAGGTAGTTCTGCTCCTTGGTGGCGATATCGCCGAGTCCATCGAGGACGAGGAGAACCAGCTTGGCTGGGGTTTTGACCTGCAGTTGTGAGTAAAGGGCATCGAGATTCATGGCTTGGTATATTTCGTTCGGTGTTTGCCGGCGGTGCTCTACCCAGGCTCAGGCCCGGCAAAAGCGGGGATATGATGGTATTTTCGCCGACAGGGCGTCAACGGATCAAATGGAGGGAACAAAGACGTTCACTTTTTGCTCCTTTCTCCGGCGTTGAGTTCAGCAGGGGGTGGGTGAAGCGGATATCGACACGGAGAATGCTGAGGGATGGAGTTCAGACCCATGTCCTTTTTCATCAGTGGGCGCTTGTCCTCCTGACGGAAACCTAAGGATAGAGGATGAACTTCTCTCGCCGAGCGCGAAAGAGGGCCAGCTCGTCGTTCCACTTGGCCTTGATTTGCGCCAGGGGGAGCTGAGCTCGGATATCGTCCAGGGTGGTGCCGTCTGTGAGGAGGGAGCGCAGCTTTTCGATGGCGAATTCGCCCGGATGAAGGCGGCTGAAGGCGCGGGCCAGCTCGATTCCGAAATCCACGGGTGAGAAATGGTCGCGGTCGGTCACGTGCACAGCGACGCCATGGCAGTTGCGGTTCTTGAAGGTGCTGTAGTTCGGTTGAAACCGAAGAGGCATGACGCGCACGCCAGGAAGGTTTGCCGCGGAGAGCTCACGGGCCAGGGCCAGATCGCTGACGTAGGGCGCCCCTGTCAACTGGAACGGGCTTTCCGTGCCGCGTCCAACGGATAGTGCCGCTTCGTGAAATCCCAGCCCTGGGTAGAGCGTCGCGCCGACAAGTGAGCGCATGTTTGGGGAGGGGTTGACCCATGGAAGACCGGTTTCATCATACCACATGGAGCGCTTCCAGCCCTTCAAAGGAATGACGGTGAGATCTACCTGCCAACCCCGCTCCTCGCGGAACATCCTGGCCAGCTCTCCGACGGTCATCCCGTGTCGGAGCGGGATCCTATGGTAGGCCACAAAGGTGGATGTGTTTGTGTGAACGGGGCCTTCCACCAGAATGCCAGTGATCGGGTTTACGCGATCGAGCACGAAGAACTTCAGGCGGGCCTTCGCTGCCGCCTCGAGGCAATTGCCCAGGGTGGCGATGTAGGTGTAGTAGCGGCATCCGATGTCTTGGATGTCGAAGACCAGGGCGTCGAGAGTTTCTAGCTGCTCAGACGTGGGGGCTCGCCTTTGGCCATAGAGGCTGTAGATCGGGAGGCCGGTCTCCGCGTCCTTCGTGTCGGATACTTTGGCGTCTGCCTGTCCGCGAATACCATGCTCAGGGCTGAAGAGGGACACCAATCTTACGCCAGGCGCTGTGAACAAGAGGTCCAGGGTGCTTCGGCGGTTTCGGTCCTGCCCTGTGTGATTGGTGATCAAACCCACGCGCAGCCCTTTCAATGGGGCGAAGTTTTCCTCTACCAGGACATCGATTCCGTTGCGGACGCCGCTCTCAGCTCCTGTCTTGCGGGGGGATGGAGATCCTTTCCCTGGGGCGAGCGCGCCTGGCACTTGGTCGAAGTTGAAGTTCCGGATCGCCTGTGCCGAAAGGGTTCCGAGATCGGACTGCAGGGCCAGGATGTTTCCCTTTCCATCGGGGTGCAGTCGGCTGGAGAGAAAAATCCAGAACGAACTCGAGAAGGGGTCGATCCAGAGGCAGGTGCCGGTGAATCCAGTGTGTCCATACGATCCCAGCGGGAAGAGGTGACCCCGGGGACGGCTGTAGCTGGAGTCGATATCCCACCCCAGGCCACGGCGGGCCTCGATCGCCGCAGGTGACTGAACCGCCGTCATCTGTCGCACAGTCTCGCTGCTTAATACGCGAACGTTATCGAGTTGGCCGCCGCCGAGCATCATTCGGCAGAAGCGGGCCAAGTCAGCGGCCGTGGTGAATAAGCCCGCGTGGCCAGCTACCCCTCCCATGGCACGGCAGGTGGGATCATGCACGATCCCCCGGAGGACTCGGCCCTCCACTTTCTCCGTGGGAGCAGTCCGCCGTGTCAACGCAGGCGGGGGAAGGAATCGGGTGTCCTTCATCTTTAGGGGACGGAAGATTTCCCGCTCGGCAAATCGATTCAGTGGTTCCCCAGCCACCTGGCGGACGATCTCGCCTAGCAGGATAAAGTTGATGTCACTGTAGCGGAACGCTGCACCCGGAGCTGGATCTGGTTTCTCACGGAGGGCGAGATCGATGGCGGTGTCATAGCCTTGCCAGAGGGGTTGGCGGGCCAGGCCTGGCCGCAGGCCTGAGGTGTGGGTGAGGAGATGGCGCACGGTGACCCCGTCGCGGCCATCGCCCGTGAAGCGAGGCAAGTAGCGTGACACGGGCGATTCGAGCCCGATCTTGCCCCGCTGAATGAGCAGCATCACGGAGGGGGTTGTGGCGATCACTTTGGTCAGGGACGCGGCATCAAAGACCGTGTCGGCAGTCATGGGCTCGGGGCGAGGATCCAAAGCCCTCCTGCCGTAGGCCCGACTATGGTGGATTCCCTTGTGCTCCAGCCAAAAAACGCCGCCTGGGAGATTCTTCTGGGCAATCGCTTCTTGAATGGCGACATCGATCTCCTGGAGTTGCGGCGCATGAAACGCCGCTTCAATCGTTGGCTTCTGTGCCGCGTGGAGGAGTGTGAGGGACAGAAGAAGGAGGTGGAAACTCATCCGAAACCGGTCGAATCGAAGTGCAGCGTATGAAGCGGTCATAGTGTATGCGCACCAGTAAGGATCACCGCTTCGGGGAAATCGAGCACTGGATTGACACCGGGGGTTGTCAGTCCTTGGGGTCGGTGTTCATACTCGCCCCCATGATTCAGTATCACCAGCTGTTGCGCCAGGTCCTGGAGCAAGGTCGCTTCAAGTCCGACCGCACGGGTACCGGCACCTACTCGCTCTTCGGCGCTCAGGTCCGCTTCCCCTTGTCGGAGGGATTTCCCCTGGTGACCACCAAGAAGGTGCATCTGAAGTCCATCGTGCACGAGCTGATCTGGTTTCTGCGCGGGGACACGAATGTCCGCTACCTCAATGAGAATGGCGTGAGCATCTGGAATGAGTGGGCCGACGCGGAGGGCAACTTGGGACGTGTCTATGGCGCGCAGTGGTGCGATTGGCGGACAGCGGACGGACGTTCCATCGACCAGATTCAGCGCGTGGTGCAGCAGATTCGCACCACGCCCGACAGCCGCCGGCTGATTGTCAGCGCCTGGAACGTGGGAGAGATCGAGACCATGGCATTGCCGCCTTGCCACACACTCTTCCAGTTCTACGTGCAAGACGGGGAGCTGAGTTGCCAGCTTTACCAGCGAAGCGCGGATATCTTCCTTGGAGTGCCTTTCAACATCGCGTCCTACGCTTTGCTCACGCACATGGTCGCCCAGGTTTGCGGTCTCAAGCCTGGAACGTTTGTTCACACCTTCGGCGATCTGCACCTTTACTCGAATCATCTGGAGCAGGCAAAGCTCCAGCTTTCTCGCGAGCCCAAACCCCTTCCTAGCCTGAAGCTGAACCCGACGGTCAAAGAGCTTCGCGACTTCCAGGCCGCTGATATCGAATTGATCGGCTACGATCCTTACCCCGCGATCAAGGCACCGGTCGCCGTTTAGCATGCTGACCGACTCGCTGGATTCTTGGATGGGGTGACTCCCCTTCGAATATGAAACGATTCAAGGCCATTGCGGCGATGTCTCTCAATCGCGTGATCGGGGCGGGGAACCGGATCCCCTGGCATCTCCCGGAGGACTTCAAGTGGTTCAAACGCACCACTACCGGGCAAACGGTGGTCATGGGCCGCAAGACCTATGAATCGATCGGTAGGCCGCTACCCAATCGAACGACCATCGTTTTAAGCCGATCCCCCTTCGTGGTGTCGGGCGTCCGTTGGGCGTCCGATCTGTCGGAGATTGTTCCCGAGGCTGAGGTTGGAGAGGTGTATATCTGCGGGGGAGCCCATATCTATCAACAGACCCTTCCGCTCTGTTCCGACCTGTATCTTACGTTGGTAAAGCGCGTTATCGAGGGGGGGGACGCCTTCTTTCCCGAGTTCGAAAGCCGCTTTGAGAAGGTGGCCACCCTTCACGAGGGGGACGATTTTGATATCCTACATTACCGGAATCGCCATTGATTTCCGCCCGCCCCATGGTAACTAGTGGGTGTGCCCACGGACCAACCCAGTCTGCTGCTCCTCATCCCTGCCTATAATGAGGAGCAGCGCATCGAACCCGTTCTTCGGGAATACGGTGCGTATTTCCGCGATCACTACAAGGGTCGCTTCGAGATCGTGGTGGTGCTCAACGGCTGCGTCGATGGCACTTTCAGCGTGGTCCAGCGAGTTGCCATCGAGTTTCCTTTCATCAGCGCCCTCGATTTCCCCTCCGCTATCGGCAAGGGCGGTGCCTTGATCGAAGGGCTCAAGCTGGCGCCCCAGTATGATCTGGTGGGCTATGTGGATGCCGACGGAGCCACCGCCCCGCCAGACTTTCTGGACTTAGTCACCCATGTGGGGGAAGCCGACTGCGTGATCGCGTCACGCTGGATGGAGGGTGCGGTGCTAAGACAGGCCCAGACTAGCCGTCGTCAGATGGCTAGCCGGGTCTTTCATCTGATCGTTGAAGTCCTCTTCTGGATGGGTATCAAGGATACTCAGTGCGGGGCCAAGGTCATGAAGAGTTCGGCCATCGCCCTCATTCACGAGAATCTGCGAATCTCGGACATGGCCTTCGATATCAACCTGCTTTATGCGCTCAAGCGGGCCGAGTTTAAGATCTTGGAGCGTCCGACGGTCTGGACCGATAAGGTAGGGTCCAAGGTTGTCCTGGGAAAAACCTCGCTGACCATGCTGCTCTCGGTGATCCGTGTCCGACTCATCTACTCCCCCTTTTACGTCATGATGACTCCGCTGCGCCCGCTGGAGTCCTGGCTCTATAGGAAGCTCCGTGCCCCACTTCCTCGTCAGAAGATGGGACGTCCCAATCGGACCACCGCCACGATGCGCAAGTCGGACCTCCCCCGCTCTTCGTAAGGAGTGCCGCGCGAGACTTGGCCAACTGGGCTTTGCGCTCCTGCCAACGGGCGATTTCAACAGGATGGTGCACGCAATTTCGGGCTCGCCCGGGACACCCGTTCCTGACTAGGTTCACGTCCATGATGATTACGATTCTTGCGGGGACCAATCGCCCGGGGAGCGCCACCCGCAAGGTGGTGCGTCAGATCGAAGAGATCTATGCGGAGCTTAAAGTGCCCGTGCAGGTCGTAGACTTGGCCCATCTGCCACCCTCCATCTTCGACCCCGGATCCTACGGCGAAAAGCCGACGGCGTTCCGCCCCTTCTCTGATGCGATTCTCAACGCGTCAGGTTTGGTGGTGGTGACTCCTGAGTACAACGGTGGGATGCCCGGAGTGCTTAAGTATTTCATCGATATGCTCAAGTTTCCGGAAAGTTTCGAGCGTCGGCCGGTGTGCTTTGTTGGGCTTGCCGCAGGTGTCTGGGGCGCCTTGCGTCCCGTGGAGCAGTTGCAGATGATTTTCGGCTATCGCAACGCCCATATCTTTCCGGAGAGAGTTTTCATTCCTGGCGTCGGCAGCGTGATCAATTCGGAAGGGCAGGTCTCGGATCCAGAGATCGTCAAACGTCTTCGAAAGCAGGCCCAGGGCTTTACCGACTTCGTGGCCCGGCTCAAGCCTTGAGTGATTGGGTGCCTGCGAGACATCTCCTTCTATGATTCAACTTGGCATCATCGGTCTGGGCTTCATGGCTGCGACGCACTTAAAGGCCTATCGTCAGGTGACGGGCGGGCGCGTGGCTGCCTTCTGCAATCCCAGCGGGCGACATCTCGACGGGGACTTCTCGACCGTCGCGGGCAATCTGCCGGGCCAGGAACCCCTGCGCTGGGATATGTCGGAAGTAAAAGCTTATCGGGATGTGGACGCGTTCCTGGCCGATCCAAATTTCGAGGCGGTGGACATCTGTGCTCCGACGCATACGCATGCGGACCTGGTCCTGAGAGCGTTGCGGGCAGGGAAGCATGTCCTGTGCGAGAAGCCCCTTGCCCGGACTGCTGTTCAGGGGCGTGCCATGGCCGCGCAGGCGCGCGCTGTGAATAGGCTTTTGATGCCGGCCATGTGCCTTCGCTTTCTTCCGTCCTGGGTTTGGTTAAAGAACGCGATTCAGGAAGGTCGTTATGGAAAAACTCATGGGGTGCATTTTCGTCGTGTGGCCCAGCCGCCTGGCTGGGGGCAGGGGGCTTTCCTCGATGGGACCAAGTCCGGAGGAGGACTGCTCGATTTGCATATCCACGATACCGACTTTGTTCAGTTCTGCTTCGGTAAACCTCGCTCAGTTTTTTCCACCGGTTTTTCCAAGGTCAGTGGCGCGGTGGACCATGTGATGACCCAGTATGAAGTCGCCTCTGGTGCTTCCGTGACCGCCGAGGGGGGGTGGGCGATGAGTCCGGGCTTCGGCTTCAATATGTCCTACACCGCAGTGTTCGATCGGGCCACCGTCGACTATGACCTCTCCAGAGGTGACAACGCGCTCAAGCTTTTCCAGGACGGGGCCGAACCGGAGGTGCTTAAGCCAGACGGATTGGATGGCTATGCCGGCGAGATTCAGTACTTTTTAGACTGCCTCCGAGACGGAGTGCCGCTTGCCACCGTAACCGCCGAGGACGGTGTTTCTGCCTTAGAGATATGTGAAGCTGAAGAAACGTCCGTTCGGTTGCGTCAGATCGTTCAGCTCCCATGAACCGGGAGCGGGAACGCATGAGAAAAGACGCTTTGAAATGGATCACTTGCCTGGGTATTACGCTGTGTGCCTGGATGGCGATGCAGCTGTACGCAATGGAAACGCCCAAAGAGGGAGGCAAAGCTCCCATGGTCGAGGGCAAGAATGAAGATGGCAAAGCTTGGAAGCTCTCCAAGGCGTTGAAGCAGCATGCCGTTTTACTCTACTTCTACCCCAAGGACGAAACTCCCGGTTGCACCAAAGAAGCCTGCGGCTTGCGGGATAGGATTGGGGATCTCAAAAAGCAGGGCGTGACGGTTGTCGGCGTGAGTCGGGACAGCGAAGCCAGTCACAAAGCCTTCATTGCCAAACATCAGCTCAACTTTCCGCTCATCGCCGATGTGGACGGAAAGATCACCGAAGCCTTCGGGGCGGCGATGATAGGCAAGCCCCTCTCGCGACGCGTAAGCTTTTTGATAGGTCGCGACGGGACCATCCTTCACGTGACGGACAATCCCAAAGCGGAGATTCATTTGGAGGAGATGCGTGAGGCGGTGGCGATGCTGAAGAACAAGTAAGCTGTGGGGAGCGTTTCCAGGGCTCCAGGCTTTCGGTTGACAGATTCCGACGTTTTTGAGAGGGTTACATAGTATCCAATATGTCGCAGCTTGGTCTCGGGTTGGTGATCGTGCATGATTCACCTCGGAGAGCGCTGTGTGGAAGGTGTGTGGGCGCGACTCGCAAGAGTTTTTGTCCGATCATCATCGAGGCGACGGTCGTTCTCGAGGGCACGCTTCGACAGGGATTTATCAGAGTAACCCCCTATGAAAAACCAACCTGCATTCCAGAAAAACCGCCGTTCCATGTGGATGGCCCCTGGCTATTTGCTTCTGGCTGCTTCAGCCATGGCAGCGACCTACCCATCCGCCGTTCAAAAGGACAACCCTGTCGGTTACTACCGACTCAACGATTCCGCTGAGCGGCCGTCGATCAATGCTAATAGCGGCAGCATCGGTGAGGGTGGTAATGCCACGAACATCAACATCCGAACCATGTCCGGGGCGATCGTGGGTAGCCCGAACAAAGCGGCTTATTTCGATTCCACCGCTCGGACGGTCATTCCTTGGAACGCAGATCTGAATCCGAGTGAGGATACCTCCTTCACGATTGAGGCGTGGTTCTGTCCCACCAGCGATAAGGTCGCTGATAAATTCGTGGGTCCCGCGCCGATCATGAACCGCTACTCCTACTCGGGCGCGAATCGCCAGGGGTGGGTTTACTTTCAGCGGAATCCGGACACCCGTGGATACAAAAACAATCAGACCGCTGTGGGCTGGAACTTCCGAGCCTATCGCGGTGCGGGCGGATCCACTGGCATCGACATCACCAGCAATGTGCCTTACAAGTTGGGCCAGTGGCAGCATGTCGTGACGGTCTGGGAGGCAGAGACCCAGACAGCGACGATGTATGTGGACGGCGAACAGGCCGCCCAACAGACGTGGACCCAATCGGTGCCAGGCTACATCGCCAACACCGATGACCATGATCCCGCCCAGGCTGTCAGAGGGGCGGCCGGTCTGAGCATCGGTGCTTACAATAACACCGAGCCAGGGAGTAATCCCTTCCGCGGCGGCGTCGATGAAGTCGCCTTCTTCAATAAGGCGCTGACCCCGGAGCAGATCAAGGAACACTACAACAATGCGAGGAATCCTGAGCGTACGGTCAGCTATGACGCATTGGTCAAAGCGGATGCGCCCGTAGGCTATTGGCGTTTGGATGATGCCACTCCTGGTGACGATCTGTCTGTGAACTCTGGCTTGCTGCAGTCGGCTGCCCATGGAGTGAATACACCGGAGACACGCCGCACTTCTGCGGGTGCATTGGTTGCATCGCAGGATGGCGCCATGGCGTATCATCATCGCAACGGCAACTCGACGACGGGTCTGCCCTTCAGCCCCGAGATGAATCCTGAGGTCGACAAGCCGTTCACAGTAGAGGCGTGGTTCCGTCCGATGTCCGACCGGCAGAATCCAGGTGCGTGCCCGGTCAATAACCGTTTCGTAAAGACATCCAACCGGACCGGTTGGGTGATCTTCCAGCGGGCTCCCAATTCGACGTATTCAGGCTTGCCTGGCTATGAGGGAGTGGGTTGGAACTTCCGGATGTATACAGGCGCGGGGGGCAGCGGCAAGGATGTGGTAAGCAACGTGCCTTACACCGTGGGTGAGTGGCAGCATGTGGTAGTGACTTGGGACGGTTTTAGCACGGCGACGATGTATGTCAATGGCCTGGAAGTGGCTTCGAATCCCGCCATAACCTACGCGCCTAACACGAATCCACCTGAGGGTGGGAATCCTGAGAATGCGGCCGATTTCGCTGTGGGTTCCTACAACCGTAACTCGGGCCTCGGCAACAACCCGTATGAAGGGGATGTCGACGAGTTTGCGTTCTACGGTGTGCAGCTGACACCGGATCAGATCCTCGCACATTACACCGCAGGCGTGGATGGAAGTCTTTCCGAGACCTATGCCAATCTGGTGCTCACGGCACCCTATGAGTTGGCGCTATTGGCCGAGCCGCCCGCTCCGGCGCAGGCCTTGCAGCCCGTCACCTATCTGCGCTTCGGCGAGAAAGCGGCCCGTCCCGTTTTGAATGCCGGTACGGCGGGTGATCTGGCCGATGGTTCTGATGTGGGCGGGGCAGCTCATAGTGTCGCCGGTCCTCAAGCCCCGGCCTACCCAGGTCTGGAGTCCGACAATGCGGCCTTTGAAGCGGCTGCCAAGGCCTGGGTGAGTCTCGAAGGCCCGCTGGCACTGGGTATTTCCGGCCAGTTGACCTTGGAGGCGTGGGTCAAGCCGGGTGCCATCCAGGGTGGCAAGGCTCGGATCATCTCCCATGGCCCGCCTACTCTGAGTGTGTATCCTCCGGAGCCAGTCCGCGAAGGAGCGCTTCTGAGCGGGAATGAAGTGTCGCTGGAGATTCGTGGAGATGGCGCTGAGTATTTCTTTGGCACTTCCGATGGGGTCGACACTCTTGGTGTCGCGGCTCCTGTTCCTGCGGCGGACTTGGGCGGAGAGGCCTGGGTTCATATCGTGGGCGTTCGCAGTGATTCGAGCTGGATCCTCTATCGCAACGGTGAGGTCTTGGCCTCTGTTGTTGGCGATGGTGGGGCGCTGCCGGTTGGAAATGCAGGCTGGGCGATCGGTGCCACCGGCAACGGATGGGCTGACTCATTCGTCGGCGGTATTGATGAGGTTGCCATCTATGCTCAGGGTTTGACGGCCCAGCAGGTTGCGGCGCACTACGCGGCTGCAGCTGGCGAGCCGACCCAATTGGCCATCAGTCGTGTCGGCGGGAAAGTGGTTCTGACCTGGAGCGGTGGCGTCCTCCAGCAGTGCGCGACGGTCAATGGTGTCTACACCGATGTGGCGGCCGCAGTTTCGCCCCTTGAGATCGTAGACTCGAAGGAGACACGCTTCTATCATCTGAAGCCGTGATCCTTTAGTTCTTCTGAGGGCGACTCCCGCATGGGGGTCGCCCTTTTTGCTGTGATCTTCAGAGCGGCTTTTGGTCCTCCATTCCCTAGAACTAGGGAATGGCTCCGAATAAATCTTGCGTTAATCCCTAGTTCTCGGGATTGCAGTCTTTTTTTAAGAGTCCAACGTGCCGACATAGAAACCTCCTCTATGAACTCCCAACTCCGAGTCTGCTTCGGTGGGGTCCCTTCCAAGGGCTGGTTTCGCGTTTCCTCCGCTACTTTTGAGTTGATCAGAGTTGGGGGGTACATCCTTACTCTTCCCCTCCCGCGCTGATTCGCAGTGCCTCTCTCCGGCCCGCCCTGGGCGTGGAGCATCCCCAACCCCTTGCGTGCCGGGTCTCCCCGTCGCGCAGAG
>CAMAVD010000090.1 GCA_945861575.1 Akkermansia muciniphila | reverse complement strand
CGACCGACCGCCTCGGAGGCGAAGCAGACAGCCGCCCGGTGACCTTCCCTGAAGTGTTTGCTACGCTCTACCACAACCTCGGAATCGATCTCACCTCGACCACCCTCGTCGACGCCAACGGCCGTCCCCATTTTCTTGTGCAAGGCGGCGCCCAGCCCATTGCAGAGCTGATCTGATCCGCGGCGGCTGATGAAGCCAGCGGGAAGTCGCGATTGGAGCAGTAGTCAGCGAACCTGAGTGGGTTGTGAAATGCTCACTGAACGCTGACTCCGAGCCTCACGAACTGACGGTCCCCTTCGGGAAGCAACCAGCGAAGCCTCTCGAAAGCCTGACCGAGGGGGGAGGGCAAAATCGAGGGGGCGGGCGCGTTCTCCCAAGTCTGCAAGTTCAAGCTGATCTGCACCTGATAGTCCACATGCGCGAACCCACGGGGGCGATCCAATTGGAACCAGAACCTGCCTGCATTGATCGGGTCCTGCACGAGTCGGTCGATCGGAGGCGTGGCGTCGGCCGACCGCGGGTCCAAGCCCAGGGCATACTCCAGACCAAGAGGCACCCCGTCACCGTCCGAATCTGTTGCGGGGTCTCCATCGCTAAAGCCCTTGTCCTCCCACCACAGCTGAAAGGGGCTACGGCAACGCCCCTCCATCGAACTGAGGAGGGTGGCTCTCTCGGTGTCACTCAGCACTCGATCGTAGATCATCACCTCTCCCACCCATCCGTTCAGCTGGCCGACGTTGCGGACTCCACCCACGACCCAGCCGACGCTGGTGTTGTTTCGCACGGCAATCCCGGCAGCGACCTGCTCCCCGTCCAGGTAGAGTTTGGCTTCCATTGAGGTGGCATCGTAGGTCGCGATGGCGACTCGTTCCTGTTCCAGGACGACAGGGATGCTCGAGGTGGCAATGACCGTCCCGTGGGCAATTCTCGGAAAGAGGCTGTTCGCGTGCAGGAGTTGATGCACACCGGGAGTGTTATCCGGTCCTGAGAGCAGGTGATTGGGAAGATTGGTGGCGGCCAGCCTGTAACGCACCAGTTTGGTGTAGCTGTTGGTAGGCATGCCGGACACGTTGGCCAGCCATTGTCCGGGGACAAATCGGACACCTGGCAGACATCCAAAGACCTTTTCCTCGAGGATGGGTCGGCCACCTAACCCTGCCTGGCTCGCGTGGAGTGCATGGCCACTCTGGTCCTGCCACTGGATTATTCGTCCGTTGGCATCGGTCACGACTCCCTGGGGTGTTCTTAGCCAGACCTGAAGCCCGTCTCCAATGGCAGGCTTCAAAGCCTGTTCAGACACGAAGAGGGTCAAGGGATCGCTCGTTCCGCTAAGCCCGTTGTCCGTGGTGGCTCGCGCCGTGAGTTCATAGGTGCCAGGCGCGCTCGGTGTCCAGTTGGAGGTTAGGTTGGTCTGGCCCTCGACTCGTGCAAGCACCACTCCATTGATCCGTAACTCCAGACTCCGAATGCGCGCGTTTTTGATTGTGGCGAAAGCTCCAAGTGGAAGGGGGATTCCTACCCGTGTCTCCGTGCTCGCACGTGGAGCAAGGATCTGCACCAAGGGGTATCGATCAACTATGGGCTCGGAGAAGCACACGAGCCCGACGCCGTTTCCGTTCTTCACCCAGGCACCCGCACCGCTATGGCCGTTGTAGCTGACGGCGCGGGCACCGTCTGCATTGCGAGATAGGGTCAGCAGTATGGACTGCCCATCCATCCTCCCCGACCGCACGATTGCAGTGGATCCCTCAAGGAAGAAATCGGACGCTGCTGCGGCATCAAAGGTCACCCGGTCGCCTGAGTTGCGCAGAGGAATCCTGATCTCCTTGTGAGCCGCCGAAGTGAACTCAGCGCGCGCTGGATTCGGCGGATCGATATCGAGGACGTCACCTGACCCATAGAGGTCCCGTCCTAACATTCGAAAGAAACTCTCCCCTATCTTCTCATACCCGCCCACAAAACCGTAGTGACATCCATCATGCGCATCCAGACCGTTTCCGCACATCAAGCCTGTTCGGGGTAGTTGCTCGGCCAGCCGACGCTGACGGTTTCGCAGGTCCAGGCTCCCGCGCGATACGACGCAGCCCTCCCGCACTTGATGGATATAGGACATCTGGGTCTCGGGATAGTCCAGATCCCAGGCAGCACGCAGTGCTCGGTAGCCGTTTTCGTGAACCAGTCCGTCATCCGCGTCGGATTCGCCCTGATAAAAAAGAGTCGCACGGGCCCCTCGATCCAAACCGGCCTGCTGCATCCGTCGCAAGAGTCGGCCATAGTTCGAGTTCTGATCCTTGGGTAGGCTCTTGTTTCGTTGGAAGAAGGAGATTGGCTGACCTCCGTGCGCGCCGTTCATGATCGCAATGGGGACTCGAAAGCTGGACGCCAGTCGGTTCCCCAGGACCAGCCCCCACTGACCGACACCGCCCGGAACTTCGTTGCTTCCATCTCCCGAAGCCATCCTCCAGTCGTTTGCCGTTTGGGCAATCCAAGGGTCGGCGCTGTTCTGGCCGAAGGTGCGAACGAACGGATGCCGGTAAGTGTTTGCAGATCCACTGTACATGGCCGCATCCGCATTCGACTGGCCCTGTATAACCAAAACGTCTCCGGCGACCACGTCCTCGGCCTGGTGGGCCAGCAACAGTTCCTGACCACGCCGGAGAAATAGCTCGAAATCGTAACCCCGGAGCTCCGCCGGTACCGCATAGCTGAGTGCGAACGAGGCTTTTCCGTCGAGATAGGTAAGGGCTTGCTCACTCTCATTAAAAATTCCGCCGAGTCGACCATGGACGCGAAGCACCACGGCATCGAATCCGCCTGCGGTCTCTTTGCCGACGATCGCCACCTTTGCGGTATCTGTTTTGAGGTCGCGCGGGTAGAGCTGAAGATCCTTCGGGGCAGCGCTCCATTCGATCACGTATGGCGTGGGCCGGACCAGGATCATCAGTTTTCGTGCGCTGTAAAGATGAGCATTTGCCGCAAAGGTGTAGTCAGGGGAGCCTGTCCTTGCAGGGCCGATGCCGAGATCATCATTAGAGGATCCTTCTGCATTTCCCCAGTGATTCCAGGCGAAAAGAGTTTGCTGGGCTTCTAGATCATGGATCTGGAAGGAGCCATATCCGGCTCCGTTGGAAACCCAGGTGTCTCCAAAATCGAAGACTTGATCGGAGGCCTTAGGGACCAATGCGGCATTGCTCGCCGCGTAGTCCGTCGGCCACATCTCGATCCAGCCCGGCGCACCCTGAAGCCGGGCTTTGATCCGTGGATCATTGGAAAGCACGGTCATGTTGCGCACTGCCTGCTGGAAGAGAACCGGGTTGTCGCGGTCATGCGGGATGGCGAGTTCATGGATCGAGTGCGTGAACGCGTCCATCGAAACATAAACCCATCGCTGCCCCGCAGCTTCCGTTAGCTCCAGGTAGTAGGCCACCCGGTCGAAGCCCCGGACCTGCGTGCGCCGATCCACCACATAGGGAACCTTGCTGACTCCATTGAAGGCGGCTCTGGCCGGGATGTTCAGCTCGTATACCAACTGGTAGCCCTCGGCTGTGACTTCGGGGACCTCGGTCTCCACGCTGGCCCAGGACGGGATTGCGAGCGCGGAGCAGAGGAAGAGGATGACTGATAGACGCGGCATTTGTTCCACAACGCTTAGCATGATCCCAGTGCTTTAGCGAGGCATTTGCGGCAAGGGAAAAGCGCACGCTTGGCCTTTTGAATCCCTTTGCAGTTCCGTTCATCCCATGATTTGATCCATCTCCGTCCTTCAGCAAAATGAAAACTCTTGCCCTTCTCACTTTGATTTGTGTCCTGGCTGGCTCCTGCCTCGCCGGGGAGCCTGAATTCTCCGACGTTTTTGTTTCCCGCCGGGAAGGCTACACCTCCATCCGCATCCCGTCCGTGGTCGTGACCTTGAAGGGAACCGTTCTGGCCTTCGCCGAGGGACGGGTCGCGGCCAACGATCAGGCTGAGAATGACATCATTCTGAAACGCAGTAACGATAGTGGGCGATCCTGGGGTAGACTGCAGCTCCTGCAGGACGACGGGAAGCATTCCCTGAACAATCCCACCGCTGTTGTTGAGCGGGAGACCGGGCGAGTCTTCCTCATGTATCAGAGGATCCCGGCGCATTTGAAGGAACGGAGCGCGAACACCGCTACTGGCTACGAGGGGACCAATATTTATCGCAACCTTCTCCTGTGGTCGGACGATGACGGCGCTACCTGGACCCAGCCCCTTGATGTGACGCGCAGCACCAAGCGTGCAACCCAGGCGACCACCCTCGCGAGCGGTCCCGGCATCGGGATCCAGCTTACACGCGGAGCTCACAAGGGGCGCCTCATTATTCCCTTCAACGAGGGACCATATGGAAAATGGAACAACTACGCCGTCTACAGTGATGATCGGGGAGCTACTTGGCGATGCGGGGAGAATGTGCCCGGCGCCCTTCTGGTGAGCGGGCACAGTCAGATCAACGAAGTTCAGATGGTAGAACTCACCGACGGCAGCGTCCGGCTCGACAGTCGGCAGTTTGGCGGCGGGGCGTTCCGAAAGACGGCCGTGAGCAAGGACGGCGGTGCGACCTGGTCGTCGGCGCAGAACATGGGGGAGGTTCGCGATCCTTCCTGCATGGCTTCTATCCTTCGCTACTCCTTCGATGGCGGGACTCAGGGTCGAATTCTCCATAGCGGTCCAGACAGTAGTAAACGCGACACTGGAACGATTTACCTAAGCACGGACGACGGTGCGACGTGGCCCGCCAAAAGGGTGCTCTGGCCTGGAAGCTTTGCCTACAGCGTACTAACCCGTCTCACCGATGGCACGGTTGGCTGCCTCTTCGAGACGGAGAACTATGGGCGCATTGTTTTCGCGCGATTCCCGATTTCCTGGGTGACACCGTGACGGCCTTTGCCCCTCCAGGCAGCCGCGCTTAGTGTGGTGCGCACTATTTCTGCTCTAGGGTGTGATTTTCTTCGTTTTGTTCCTGTAAGGATGGGGAGGCGGTTTCCGGACTAAAGAGTGAAGGGCGATCCGCGAAGGCGGGGTGTCGCTCAAACAGATGCTCTCAAAACCGACCTCTTTATGACACGATACTTGGCAATCAAACCGGCCGCTAACGGCGGACTTCTTGGGGTGATCTCTGCGCTCTCTTGGTATGCATGCGTGGTGTTTTTAGGATTGCTCGCGGCGGGCTCGGGTCACGCAGCGTCGACGACGCTCTTTATTCCTGGGGCGGTCCGCCTCACGATTCAACCGCCCGAGGCCGTGGCCGACGGGGCGCGATGGCTCCTGGATGGTGGGACGCCGCAAGTGTCGGCCTCATCGGTCATGAACCTGGCTCCCGGGGTTCATGCCGTTCAGTTCAACAATCTAGGAGCGTGGCTGGAGCCGGATGTGACTCAACTTCTTGTCGTCGGCGGGAAACTGCAGGAGGTCACCGCGACGTATCGCCGACTGCCGAGGTTCTACTTTCGTTCCGTTCCGGACCAGCGGGTCCGCGCGGGTGCGACGCTTGAGTTCCTCGTTCATACCGAGGACCCCGGCGATCCTCAGAGTCCTGGCCCCGGCGCTAGGCTTGAGTTCAGCGCCACCCCTCAGCCCGCCGGGGTGCTGGTATTTGAGGGTGTGAGCGGGCTTTTTAGCTACACACCAGCCGTGTCGGACCGACTGCCCTTCATCGTCAGCTTCGCCACTGCGCAGGGGCTGAGTTCCAAGGTCGAAATCACCCCTCTGAACGCGCGTCTTTTGGAGGACGAAGTGATCGAGCTTGATCCCCCTGAACCGCTGGACCCTCAGGTGCCCGATGACGAAACTCGCAACTATATCCAGATCACGGAGACGAAAAACACGCCGGAACTCTTCAATAGCCAGACGAACGAGACGATTAACGTGAGCATCAGCGGGAAGACGCTCGTCTTTGAGGCCGGGCATCCGTCGCATCTCTACGAGGAATACCACGCCAATCGGCTCGATCTCCGTGAAGTCCGTCTCTACGCGGACAAGATCATCATCCGCAGTCCCGTGATTTGGCGGCAGACGCACGTGAGCATTCAGGCTCGGGAGTTGCGCTTCGAGGGTGACGGGCGGATTGAGACGACGCCCATGCGCCGCGAGTTGCAACCGGCGGGCGCAAACTTCTCCTCGGACGACCTCAAGGTCGGGCTTGACGGTGTGCCAGGCCATGACGGGGGCGACGTGGATGTCCTGGCGGAGCGGTTCTTCTCGGACGGAACCACGTCCACGCGGTTCGTGTTGCGGGGTGGCGAAGGCGGCCCTGCTGGGCAAGGCCGCAATGGGCAGGCTGAAGCGGATCTGGACTTCCTCAAGCCGCCATGGAACAAGCTGATGAGTCGGGCGGGGAATCACATTTGTGGGTCTGACGGCCCGACGGTGCTTCTGTTTCTCCAGCGAATTAAGGAGAATGAGGCTGGAGAAGCGACCGTGACTTCTACCTGCGGCACACGGGTGAATGCCCGGGGGGAGAATGCGGTTCGATCCGGTGTGCCTGGGGCGGGGGGGCGGGGTGGAAAGCTTCGATCCACGTTGAACCTGGCCGCTCATGCACAACTGTCAGGAGGAAACGCGGGCCGGCCGGGGTCGGACTACACAGGTGGGTTGCTTTCGACGCGCAAGTTCGTGCACCGTGTCATCACGAGCACCTTCATCAACGGAAAGATCCAAACATCTACCAAGGACGTTGTAGCGCTCAAAATCCCCGGCCAAAACGCCAAGGCGCCTGTCGGAACCAATGGCATCAACGGCTCCCTCCTATTTGAGACGGACTCGGGGGCATGGCTTAGCTCTTTCGCCTTGCGGCACATCGTGCAGTTCGCAAAGGACCTCTACCTGGGCGGACGCATCGCCGAGGCGCGTCAAATACTGGGTGAGTACCAAGCGCTGCTCCGGGCGCACGAAAAATCCATCGCTTCCCCGGAGGAGCTCGGCGACGCGGCGTTCTCCGAGAAAGTCAACCGGGACAGACTGCTGGCCGAGGCCGACGTTGTCTCGCATCGGCTCGACTCAAATCTGGACTACTTTGGCAATCCCGCGGGCTGGGTGCCGATGCTTTCCTTCGAGGCGAACTTCATCGCCTTCCAGAATGAGATACACCACTCCATACCCATCCTCTACCTCTCCTACTGGCTCCAGAACACCGCCACAAACCTTGAAGGCCGGCTCGTCGCCGCGACGAACGCTCTCGCCACGCTCGCCTCGGAGAAGGCGCGTATGATAGCCGATTTCAACACCGCCCAGCTGGCGATGCCCGGCCTGAGGAACGAGGCCGAGGTGATCACCGTGCGCATTGGCCGGTTGCGTCAACGTCTGGGTCTCAAGCTCGCAGATCTGGAACGCCGTGCTCGGGAGAATGTCTCTGAACGCAACAAGCTTCCCTTCTGGAAAAAGGCCCTGGGCGTCCTGTCCGTCGTCGCTGACCTGGTACCCGTCGGACAGCCGACGGTGGGCCGCATCGGCGCGGGCCTGACATTGTTGGCCCAGGTCGATGGAGATAAACCTCTGGAAAGCGCCGTGGCGCTGGCGCCGAATGCGTTTGGTGTGATGACCAATAAGAACATCACTGTGTGCCTCGCCACCAATGTCCCACCCGTCACCTCAACCAACTCCACTTCCTCAACCAATGACGTCAAGAAAGCGAAGAAGCAGCTGATAAACTCCTCTGCCGAGTGCAGTAAATTTCTTGGCGACGAGTTCAAGGAACTCGCGGGCGTCTTCAAGGATGCGCAAGTGGACGAGAAGGAACTCGCTGCTGAGTTGGAGAAGCTCAAGGCCTCGGACTCCGTGTTTCAAGAATTGATCGCGGAGATCGAGACGCTGAACACCCAGAAGACGCAATTCGTGCAGCAGTTGGCCTCGGCCCTGCAAATCATCGGCACACTCGACAGCGCGCTGGCGGGTAACCTGGTATCCGAGAACGAGATTGAGACCCAATTGTCTGCGGGCTTCGCGGCTCTCGACCACAGCGCTTTGCTGCATATCAAGGAGATGGAACGCCGGGCCAAAGATCGCCTGCTTCAGTATCAGTACTTAGTGGCCAAGTCCTTCCACTATCGCCAGCTGCGCCCCTACCGTGGCAATCTCCAGCTCACCCGGCTCTTCGATCGCTTCAAGGTGCTTGTTGAGACCGGCCACAACCACATTTTGAGCTCGGACGAATTTGCTTCTTTGGAAGCGCTCTTCACGGCCGAGCTCCGCGAAATCGTGTCCCAGATGCTGGACAACATCAACGCACCCGATGTGACTCAAACACAACCCTTCCGGCTGACGATAGCGGAGCTGGACCAGCTCAATCGCGATGGCCGCGTCGTCATCAACCTCTCCCGCCTCGGTTTGCTCACCCTTACCAGGGAGAACATTCGCATCGCCGATTGGCGGACGAAGAGCATGAGCGTACAGCCCGTCGGGGGCGCGCTGGGTCGGAGCGCTGTTGTGGGCATAAACTACGAACACTCCGGCATCTCGCATCTTACCGCGGCAGGCCGTACGTTCCTCTTTCGACATTACGCTGCACAAAACGTCAACCCCATCGTTTGGCATACCGTCTTCAACGCCCGTGATGGCGGTATCGACAATAGCGTGCTGAGCCCCGCTCAGGAATCCTTGCTCAGCGTCCTGCTCGCCGGCCAGTCCAACCTTTCCGACAAGCTCCTCTTCTTCTCCGAGCCGGCCGCAATGGCGGATGTGATCATCACCAAGGAGGTGGCGACCGAGGATGGCATTGACCTTGCCATCACCGATCTTGAGTTCGAAGTGACGCTGGATTTCGATAACTCAAGCAGCGCCCGACGTGAGCTGGAGGTGATCGTCGCCGACAGCCTGACGCCCGTGATTACGGTGAATCGTGCGGACCTCAACGGGCGGCAGGACGGGCAGGGCGATTTCACCCGGCTCTTCGCCCCGTTCACCCAAGTCACGCTGCAGGCGCCAGCCCGCTTCGGTGAGTTCCGGTTTGATCGTTGGGTTGTGAACGGCCAGCCTGTACCGACCACCAGCACGATCGTTTCTTTGACGCTCGCCTCAGCCACGCGGGCGGAGCCTCTCTTCCACCGCGACACGCAGTCATTCGTGCTGACACCCACGCCGATCGCCTTGTCCGGGGGGCAGATGGGCTTCAGCTTCCCCTCTGTGGCTGGCGCGCGCTACACCATCGAGCAGACCTTCCGCATCGCAAATCCCAACTGGACGACTTCTGAGACCCGGGCCGGTGACGGTTTGCCCATCCAGTTCACCCGGCCGTTCAGTGCCAATGCGGGAGTGTTCTTCCGCGTTCGAGTCGAGTAGCGTGTCTCCCAGAAAGCTTCGCCTACAGCGTAATCACCCGTCTCACCGATGTCAGGGTTGGCTGCCTCTTCGAGACGCGCAATTATCGGGCCATTGTTTTCGCACGATTCCTGGTTTCTTGGGTGACACCTTGATGATATGTCACGAGCAGAAACGGCGGCATCCCAGAGGGTTGCCGCCGTTTGACTTGGGCACTCGCCTTTGTTGCGATGAACCGTTTAGCGCGGCCTACGGGTTTGCCCTGACTCGCAGGGCGGATGGATCCATTCCTGCTGAATAAATCCTCCTCAAAATCTGTCTAGCGCAACGCGTCTCATTTTTGCGAAACTCTGCTTAAGACAATGTCCATGAATCTACCTAACCCCTGGATGCAGGCCACCCTGGTCCTGACCTGCCTCATGATGATGGGTGCGGGGCACACGCGAGCAGCCCAGCAGACCTCGCCCATTAGCTTCAACCGGGATGTCCGTCCGATTTTGTCGGACAACTGCTTTGCCTGCCACGGGTTCGATGCCAAGACACGTAAGGGCGGACTGCGCCTGGATATCGCGGAGGCCGCGCTCCGGCCCAGCAAGGAGGGCAAAACCCCTATTAAACCGGGGCACTTGGAAGGGAGTGAAGTCTGGAGGCGGATCGTCACCTCCGATGGGGAGGACCTCATGCCCCCGCCGGATTCCCATAAAACTCTTACCGCGGCGCAGAAGGACATTCTTAAGCGTTGGATCTTGCAGGGTGCCCCCTACCAAAACCACTGGGCCTTTGAGAGGCCTGCTAAGGCGGCCCCTCCGCCCGTGAAGAATCAGAGTTTGGTCCGGAACCCAATCGACAGATTTCTTCTGGCACGCCTCGAGAGGGAGGGATTCACTTTTTCTCCGGAGGCCGATCGTAGCACCTTGCTCCGTCGAATCAGTTTTTCTTTGAGGGGACTTCCCCCTACGCAGTCCGAGGTGGAGGAGTTTCTCCGAGATCGGTCCCCGGATAGCTACGCCCGATGGGTGGATCGTTTCATGGCGTCCATCCATTTTGGGGAAGAGATGACCAAGCACTGGCTTGATGTGGCTCGCTATGCCGATACGCACGGCATGCATCTTGATAACGAACGTTCCATGTGGCCGTATCGCGACTGGGTGGTGAATGCGTTTCACCGAAACCTGCCCTATGACCAGTTCACGGTGGACCAAATCGCGGGCGATCTCCTGCCTTCACCGAGTCAGGAGCAGTTGGTAGCCACTGGGTTCAACCGTTGCAATGTCACGACAGGAGAGGGGGGATCCATCGAGCCCGAGTGGCTCTTCCGCTACGCGATTGATCGCACATCCACCACCGTGCAGGCCTGGATGGGGCTGACTGCGGGATGTGCGGTCTGCCATGATCACAAGTACGATCCCTTGTCCGCCCGTGAATTCTATTCCTTGTATGCCTTCTTCAACAACGCGGCGGACCCCGCCCTGGACGGAAACGTCTTGCTCACCGCTCCGACCGTCAAGCTGACCAGTCAGGACAACGAGCAGCGTTTAAAGGCTTTCGACGCCGATATTCTCCTGGCGCAGGTCGCCGTGACCCAGGCCTTGACCCGGGTCACGTATTTAGATCCAGCACTTCAACAACCCCCGCCGGCTTCCAGACCGTACGAAGCTGTCTGGGCGGAGGATGACTTTCCCACGGGAGGTAAGCTGACGGCTTCGGGGGCGGCGCTCAAATGGGTGACCTCGGAGAATGGAAAGGTCTTCTCCGGCAAGCGTGCGATTCGCCGGGAGGAGAAAGGATTGGGGCAAGATGTCTTTGAGACAACGACCTCTCCGCTGGAAATCCCTTTCGATGCCCGGCTGTTTGCATCGGTTTACCTCGATCCCACCAACCGACCCAAAAGCATCATGCTTCAGTATCATATGGGCGGATGGGACCACCGTATGGTGTGGGGGGATGTGGATGCGATCGATTGGGGGGCCAAAGGGACCGTGGGACGCGTACATATGGGGCCCCTCCCGAAAGCGGGCGAGTGGGTCCATCTGGAATTCCTGGCTGAGCAGGTAGGTCTGAGGTCGGGAGATCGAGTTACAGGCTTCGCTGTGACGCAGTTCGGGGGATTGGTCTACTGGGACAAGGTCGGGGTGCGTGGGCGGATCGATCCCGCGAAGGATCCCTCCATGTCCTTTCTAGCATGGCAGCGTCAACAGGAAGGGAAAGAACCCGGGGGCGCACCGGATGAGGTGAAAAAGATATTGAAGGGCACGGGGCTGACGAATCGGGCTCCAGGCCAAGTTAAGATACTCGCCGACTATTACCTTTCGCGAGTCTGCGTGGATCAGCAGACCACATTCCAACCCCTGTTTGCCCAGGTTGAGACCTTGCGGAAGAAACGGTCGGATCTCGACGCGTCCATTCCCGCGAGCTTCATCTATCGCGATCGGGAGAAGCCGCGCGACAGCTTCGTTATGCTTCGTGGGCAGTATGATCGGCCGGGAGAGAGAGTGACCCCGAATGTGCCTGCCATCTTCCCTCGCCTGAGAAATACCAACAACCCGACTCGGCTCGATCTCGCCCAGTGGCTTGTCAGCCCGGATCACCCCATGGTGGCTCGAGTCGCGGTGAACCGCTTTTGGCAGCAGTTTTTTGGCACGGGCATTGTCAAGACGAGCGATAACTTTGGGACTCAAGGGTCGGTTCCTACTCATCCAGAACTGCTCGATTGGCTTGCCGTGACCTTTCAGGAATCGGGCTGGGACATCAAGAAGTTGATCACGCTCTACCTGACGTCGGCCGCCTATCGTCAATCCGGGCGAGTCACGCCAGCACTGCTCGACAAGGATCCGGAGAACCTTTGGCTGGGGCGCGGCCCTCGATTCCGGCTCGATGCTGAGCAGATCCGGGACAATGCTCTGTTCGTCAGCGGCTTGATCGATCTCACCCCCGGGGGGCGAGGCGCGCGTCCCTATCAGCCCCCCAACATCTGGGAGCCGGTCGCCTATACGGGTTCGAACACGCGCAACTACCAAGCAGACACCGGACCGGGGCTGTATCGTAGGAGTCTCTATTGCTTTTTCAAGCGGACCGCTCCGCCACCCTTCATGTCCTCGTTTGACGCTCCGAATCGCGAGCAGTTCTGCAGCCGACGCGAGCGCAGCAACACCCCATTGCAAGCATTGCAACTGCAGAACGACGTGCAGCATTTTGAAGCAGCGAGAGGTTTGGCGCAGCGGATGCTGCTGGAGGGAGGTGCCACGGCACGTGATCGCATTCGATTTGGATACCGGGTGGTTCTTTCGCGCGTCCCGTCCAAGGGCGAGGTTGCCTTAGTGGACCGGGCTTTGCAGACGCATCTTGCGCGGTATCGCGGGGACCTGAAGGCGGCTGAGGAATCCATTCGTTTTGGAGAGTCGAAGCCCAAGGCCGGATTGGATTCGGCGGAACTAGCGGCGTATACCCTTACCGCGAATCTATTGCTCAATCTCGACGAGACCGTGACGCAAAACTGAAAGGCTATGAATCCATTACTCGAATTTCAACGGAATCAAACACGGCGACAGTTCTTTGGCGCCACCGGGGTGCGACTCGGTGGGCTCGGTCTTGGGTTTCTCATGGGAGGTGGCGGACTCCGCCCCGCCTTCGGAGCCCCCAGCGTCGCGGCTGCGGTGAAACGGGTGCATCCGCCCCTCCCAGGCTTCCCTCATTTCCCGCCCAGCGCGAAGTCCGTGATCTATCTCCATATGAACGGGGGGCCTGCACAGATGGACCTGTGGGATTACAAACCGGGCTTGAAGGAATACTTCGATAAGGATTTGCCTGATTCCGTTCGTCGAGGTCAGCGGATTACCACCATGACCAGCGGGCAAACGCGGCTTCCAGTCGCTCCGTCCAAGTTTCAGTTTAAGCAGTATGGAAAGTCTGGGCGCTGGGTCAGTGAGCTGCTTCCGTATACGGCGGAATTCGTGGATGACATTGCCCTGGTCAAATCTGTCCACACGAACGCGATTAACCATGATCCCGCTTGCACATTTGTCATGACGGGTAGCGAGGTTCCGGGGAAGGCGAGTCTTGGTTCTTGGCTGAGCTACGGATTGGGTAGCGAGAGCAACGACCTGCCCGCCTTCGTGGTGATGACGCCTACCTTCCCGTCCACCGGGAATGGCCAGGCCATTTACACTCGGATGTGGGGGAGCGGCTTTCTTGAGACCAAGCACAATGGCGTCGCCCTGCGCTCCGTGGGCGACCCTGTTTTGTTCATCAAGAATCCGCCCGGGGTGGTTGCGGGAGACCGGCGCACGCTCTTGGACGCTCTCAATCAGCTCAATCGGAAGTCCTATGAGCGCTTTGCCGATCCCGAGATTCAAACCCGGATCGCGCAATATGAGATGGCCTTCCGCATGCAAACCAGCGTTCCAGAACTCACCGACCTCACCAACGAGTCAGAGGCGACTCTGGGGCTGTATGGGAAAAATGTGAAGAAGAGCGGATCTTTCGCGCATTCCGCGGTCATGGCCCGGCGCCTCGTGGAGCGAGGTGTGCGGGTGGTTCAGATTTTGCATCGCGGATGGGATCAGCACGACAACCTTCCTGTGGCCCTAAAGAACCAGTGTGAGGATACCGATCAGCCTATCGGAGCCTTGCTGCGCGACCTGAAACAGCGTGGGCTTCTGGAGTCGACTCTGGTCGTCTGGGGCGGGGAATTCGGGCGAACGGTGTATTCTCAAGGCAAGTTAACCGCGGAAACCTACGGGCGTGATCATCATCCCCGTAACTTTTGCATGTGGATGGCGGGGGGCGGCGTAAAGGGCGGGTCCTCCTACGGAGAAACCGACGATTTCAGCTACAACGTTGTTGAGAATCCCGTCCATGTGAACGAGTTCAATGCTACCATGCTCCACTGCCTCGGAATCGATCACAGTCGGTTTAGCTTCAAGTTTCAGGGCTTGGATCAGCGGCTGAGCGGCGTTGAGGAAGCGCGGGTGGTGAAGGAACTTCTGGCGTAGGGCTTTGCAAGGCTTGGCCTGCTGGTCATGGAAGTCTAGGGCTGACCAAGCGATAGTAGCGTTGAACATCGGAAGCCAGTTTGGGAGGCAGGGTCACCACGGCGCGATCGTTCACAGAAGGAGCGATATCCTTTTGTCGAGACCAGTTCTCCCGCCCGAGGCCCGATCGTTCAAGCAGGGTATAGCTTCGTCCCGCCTTGGCATCAAAACGGAGCTCGACGCTGCCCTGGTTGAGTTGGGCCGTGAGCTCCAGTCTGCTGCCAGGATCTTGCGGATCCGTTCCCGCCAGGTACTCGGCGCGATTATCCAAACCGTCCCTATCCGGGTCTCGATCCGCATCGGCTCGCGTTGGGTCAAGCTCATGCGAGCGTTCCCAATCATCGGGCAGTCCGTCCGCGTCCGCATCGATCCCCCCGCCCGCTTCGGAGGAAGTAATGAGAATCTCTACCCTGGCGAGGCTTTGTCCCGAATGATCGAATGCCTCAAATAGGAGCGGGTTGATCCCCAATTGGAGCGGCAGCGTGATCTGCCAGTTGGTTGCCGAGATCCATGAGGGTAATAGCAGGCTTGATCCACTTCTCGCCTCGATCCGCTCCACCGACAAAGGAGCCGAACCTCGGAGACTGACCTTCGTTGCGTTTGTCAGTATAGCGGCGCCACCGGGGGAGGTGATCCCGAACGGCACATCTTTAGGCAGCTGCTTCAGGACATACGCGCCCCGATCGGCGATGTAGTCCACGATACCGGTAAAATCCTGA
The DNA here is from genome assembly GCA_945861575.1 of Akkermansia muciniphila. Lineage (GTDB taxonomy): Bacteria > Verrucomicrobiota > Verrucomicrobiia > Limisphaerales > UBA11320 > UBA11320. Next base: position 3,234 of record CAMAVD010000090.1, on the reverse strand, counting down.
CCTGGCAGAAGATCGTCGTAGTGATCTGCCCACGGAGCCATGTACGAACGATTCCAAATCCGCGTTATGAGATCCCGCAGATGCCAATAGTAAATGCGCTGGTTTCGCGGCAGCGCAATGACCTTCAGCAGATTCCCGTTGTCGCCCGTCAGGGGGCCATCTGTTGGCCGGGCAAAGGACACATCCCAGTCATGTGCCAGGGGCAGGATCCGTCCGTCCGTTGGGCGCTGGTACAACCAAAGATTGTGAGGGCTTCCCATCGTGTAGGCGTCATTGATTCCGCAGAGGGACATGCAGGCGAACACTCGCATCCATTCGTTCACATCCAAAAGGCTTTGCGTCGCCGTATCCAATGCAGCTCCATTCAAATCAAACGCTCGTGCCAGTTCCATGACGGGAGTGTAGTCATCTCGGAGACGCTGGTTGTGGAATGCAAAATTCCATCGGTACGCTTCCGGATTATCGCCCAGACTGGTGAAGTCGGTGTAGGAAATAGGGCCAGGTTCGACCACCTTCGGGCTGTCGGGTTTTCCGTCCGACGTGCGGGTCGGGTAGTAGGCACCGTCGAGTTCGAACGTCGGCATGCTACCCCCGTCGGGATAGAACGACTCGAACAGCTGTGGGGTGTGATGCCCAAGAAAGAGGAGGGCTGAGCTGCTGTTTTGGGTAAGAGGTGCTTCCAGCTGGATCAGGTCATCATACTCCACAATGGCGCCGGCCTGTTGGAGAAGATGTTTGATGAGAATCTCATCCTGCCCTGGGCTCCCGACGGGACCTCTCCCTGACCGATCGATATCAATCGAAGTGTGCGCTCCCCGGAAGGGCTCATCCGCCGGAAAATAGAGACTAAAGCTGACCAGCTCGTCAAACGGGCGCGAGTAGCAGGTGCCGCGGAGACGGACACCGCAGTCGTAGAAGACCTCATCGTCGTAAATCACGGTGCAGCCCTTGGGATCGTTGCTCATCAGCGAAGCTGGGTCGTGCAGCGCCTTCGCCTCCTGAGGCAACATGGCGATGCGAAGCAAGTGGGCGTGTCTTTCCGCGGTGGCCGGATACGCAACCTTGAAAAGAGCACGCGAGTTCGAACCCCGAGCAGGAGCGCTGGCGCTGGCACCTCGACTGTCCATGCCTTCCGCGTAGAACTGAGTCACCGAACCCGCCTTGCCTGCTCGAATCATGGCAATGAACTTGCCTCCGAACGGCACGTTCATTGCCGTTTGCCGCGTCATGGGCATCTGATTCCACGCGCTACCGTCCACCGACCAGTGGAGCGATAGCTCGCTGATCCCATCCGGATCGCTGGCCTCCAGGCTGATCTCAACCCCCTGATCAGGAGCCGGCACGGCTGGCCAGTGGCGCAAGGCTCGATAGGTAGGTCCGATGTTGTCCACCTGACGCGAGTTGACTTTTCCGGGAGTTCCTATCTCGGATGGTGTGGCGAGGCGGGTGGTGCGGGCCAGGCGATTGAAATAGAGTCGAGTATTCAACCGGGGACAGCCGCCGAGCCAGCGAGCGCGATAGGAAATTTCGTAAATACGTCCATTCACAACGCTGCGGTTCAAAGCGAGGGTCGTCTCGGCGTGGTTGCTCCAATGTTCGGTGGGACCCTTCGCGTTCAGATGAAGCACCTGATTCCCTGGGTCATCCGGATCAGAGACCACCTCTCCGTGATGGTTTCCGAGCAATCGCCAGCCAATAAGGCCCTGCGTGAAAGAGCCATTGGAGAGCATCTGAGTGCGGGAGCCGTCCGGATCTTCGAGCACACTGAAGTCATCGATCAACACCTCTCCGGAATCGATAAGACCCAGGATGAATTCACGCCACTGTCCGTCTGGACCAAAGCTGGGCTCAGCCACTCCGCGATAGGTATAGGTCTGCCATCTGGAATGTGAACGTTCATCGCTCTCTGCCCACGCTTCCGGGGTCGCGTTGTCTGCGCGCGCATCGCGCAGCTCCAAACTTGAACCACCCCCGTCGGCGAGCTCCGGCCACCGTCCACCCTCCCGATAGTGGAGTTCATCGACGGTGTTGCCCAGGGAGTCGTTGAGCACGAGCTGTTCCCCTTCTCTGGAAAGCCGCTTGAAGAACGGACCTAGCACCTGAATGTCAGGGTGATCCTGGCGGAGGGTCTCGGGATCCTTGGCGATGACCACGTAGGACTTCCCCGAGAGATGGGTGCCATTCGGAAAGGTGTAGTCGATGCCTCCCGCGATCGCCCAACCGGTGAGGTCGATCTCCCGATCGCTGCGATTCATCACTTCGATCCAACCTTGCTCGGATTCAGCAAAGCGGCGCGCTGGTTTGATTTCACGACGAGACCGAAGCTCAAGCCCGAACACCGCGTCGGTATCGCTGGCGCTGAAGCGGTGGAGTTCTACGGCGAGAGTGTTCGGGCCTGAGTGCAGATTGGTTCTTGAGAGCGTGAAGGGGCCGGTGAGCGTCGCGGTGCTGACGGAGGCGCTTGCCACGGTGCTGTAGGTGATCGCGGTTCGTGGAAGGTTCCGGCGGAGCACCTCATTTCCGTTGAGGTAGACGACCGCCCCATCATCCACAAAGAGATAGAGCGTCAACTCCTCCTGGGGATCGAGATCGCGGGATTCGAACTGTGTTCGAAAATAATAAGTGCGTCGATTCGCGGTCAGGGTTGTGTTCTTGGCCGCAGGGAGACTCGCTGCGTTGGCATGAAATAAGGCGGCCCCTTGAGCCCAGGCGCTGTCCTCGTAGTTGACCGCTCGCCAGAGGGCCCCAAGATCAATGCCGCCCTGGTCGAATCGCCAGATCCCTTCCATGGGAAACAGGACCGACTCGACATACTCCGCAGGCTCCTCCCAGCGGGGGGGCGGATGGTACATGATCTCATTAAACACCACCTCGTCCTGAGACGGCGGGGAGTTGGTCGCCCCCCAGCTTGACACCACCGGCCGGAGCCAGGGACCCGTCGCTTCGGGGATGCGCGCTTGGTCGAAGGCGGTTACGATTGCGGCATCGGCTATCGATTTTTGATCGGGCGTCATCAAGAAGACTTTTTCCCCTGAGCTGGGGCGGAATCCGAGCTCCTGCTCGCCGATCACGATTCTTCCTTCCGGGGCCAGCACGGTCGGCGGCATCACCCACGTGCGGCCGGAGTTCGAGATCCGGATCCCATACCCATTCAAGTCCAGCGGCTGGTCACCCAACTGGACCAATTCCAGCTGAAACGTCGCGGCACGAGACCCACTGATCTCATTGAGACGA